>NZ_CP009506.1:627194-940792 GCF_000970085.1 Methanosarcina siciliae T4/M
CAGCAGGTCGGGGGTTCAAGTCCCCCTGACGGCTCTTTTACTTATTTGGTTCGAAGTTTGTTTTCCAGGACTTAACCTGCGCATCGATACGCAGCAGAAGGTCTACTCTTTTGCTTCTTTAGTTTAAAGCTTACTTTCTAAGGACTATAGGGCAATGGAAGTAGCGATTTCTAACCTTAATTCTGCTCATTTAGGGAATAAATTCAAATTTATCTTTTTCTCAATCTCACCAATCTTCTTCGACACTTCTGTTAAAATCAATTGTCCGTCTAAATCCATCAAGTAAACCTTGCGAAATTGTTCAATAAGGTCTGCTGGAGAATACTTGCTTGTCAGTTCAGCCTTTCTTATTCAGTTTTGGATTTTTTTATGTATCCGTAAAGGGACAAAAGATGCTCCTTCAGGGAGGCGTAGTTAGTACTGTTCTAGATAATCAGTCTCTTCACTATGCTTTTGATAAGTGTTTATCCTGATTTTCAGGTGTATGAAAACCCACTTTGAAGTAAACTTTTATGAAAATGTATTTATAAATTTTTTTAGTTATGTGAACAAAAAATATCCTAAATATAAGGGAGTAATTAAGAAAAACAAGTTCAATAATAACTATTCACAAACCGATTCATTTAAATAATTTAAAGAGTTACTTTCTAAAAATTAATTCAGTTATGCGGTGTTCTTGGAAAAACATAGAAAAAAGTTATTTAATTGGATTAATCTATTAAAAAAATTCACACAGTAAATCTAACAGAAAAAGAAGGTGATTCAACAAGTTAAATTAGATACTTCATTATATTAGACACTTCAAAACATCACCCTATACAGTTTAAATAATAGTTGATAATGTGGAAATTTATGAAATAACTTGTTTAAATCATTGTTAGAGGAGGGGTTTTGATTTAATGATTTCATTGGCTAGACCATATTTTGATTCTGAAGAATTGCATGAGATAAAAAAAGTATTGGACTCTGGGTGGGTATCTCAAGGACCTAAAGCAAAAGAATTCGAAGATAAAGTTGCAGATTATGTTGGTGCTAAGTATGCCATTGCTGTTACAAATTGCACGGCAGCACTCCATTTGGCACTTTTGAGTCTTGGGGTTGGCCAGGGAGATGAAGTATTGGTAGCGGATTATACCTTCCCGGCTACTGGTCATTCGGTATTATATTGTGGAGCAAAGCCAATTTTTGTAGATGTAAATACAGACACTTACAATATCAATTGTGATAACATTGAGGAACAAATAACCGAAAGTACAAAGGCAATCATTCCTGTTCACACATTTGGCCAACCAGCTGAAATGGATAAAATTGTGAAAATTGCTCATGACTATAATCTTAAGATTGTAGAAGATGCAGCTTGTTCCCTGGGCGCAAAATACAGAAATAAGTATGCTGGAACCATTGGGGATGTAGGATGTTATTCGTTTCATGCAAGAAAAGGTATCACCACTGGAGAAGGAGGAATGGTTGTTACCGATGATAAAAACCTTGCTGAGAAACTTAAATATTTATCTGTTTTTGGAATGAAATCTGCATGGGATAGAGAAAAGTATCAGGTTCCGACTATTCCTGAATTTTTGGACGTTGGTTATAATTACAAAATGAGTGATATAACAGCTGCTGTAGGAGTTGCTCAGCTAAAAAAAATAGATAAGATTATTGAAAAAAAAGAGAAATTAGCAAAATATTGGAATGAACAATTAGAAGACATTGATTTTATTAGTAAGCCTTACGTCCAAAATAATGTTAGACATGTCTATCAAAGTTATGTGACTCTCATTGACAAAAGAAAAAGCAGGAACAAATTAATTTCAATATTGGCGAAGCATGGGATTCAAACGCAAATTGGAACATATGCGTCTCATATCCAACCAGTATATAATTCTCGGCATAAATGTCCAAATTCATTGGATATATTCAATAGAGCAATGGCATTGCCTTTATACTACACTTTAGAAGAGGAAGATATCGACTTTATAACAAAAACTATTAAAGAATTGGTTGGTGGGCTGAAATGAAGTTAAGTAATAAATCTATACTTGTCACTGGAGGTGCGGGATTTATCGGCAGTCATCTTGTTGATCGATTGACCCTTGAAAATCCAGATAATATGGTTGTAGTGGACTCATTTTTTTTGGGAAAAGAGGAAAATTTAAATGATGCAATGAAAAATTACCCAAACTTAAAAATATTAAATCAAGATTGTTCAAATTATGAACAAATGAAATCTATTATGGAAAACGAAGGAATCGATGTTGTGTTCAATCTTGCAGTAATTCCCTTGCCGGCATGCCTTGAAAAGCCAGCGTGGACATTCAAACACAACGTCGATATTACTACTTCAATGTGTGAATTAGTTCGTAATGATATTTTTGATACTTTAATCCATTTTTCTTCATCTGAAGTTTATGGGACTTCTGTATACGCTCCTATGGATGAAAATCATCCATTAAATGGCACAACACCTTATGCAGCTAGTAAAGCATCTTCTGATGTTCTAATATTTTCATATTGTGAAACATTTGGTATAGACGCCTCAATAATTAGACCATTTAATAATTATGGTCCTAGGCAAAATGACCGAAGCTATGCCGGAGTAATTCCAATAACAATAAACAGGATTTTGCGAGGGGAGGCACCTGTAATTTTTGGAAACGGAAAGCAAACAAGAGATTATTTGTATGTGACTGATACAGCAGACGCAGCAATAAACATATACAAATCTCACAAAACAAGAAGCAAAGTTTTAAACATTGCAAGTGGAAAAGAAGTGTCCATACAATATTTGGTTACTTCTATTGCTAAGTATCTAGGTTGTGAAAATCGAATTGTTTACGAGCCTCCAAGAACTGGAGACGTAAAAAGACATATAGCAAATATCTATTCTGCAGAAGATTTGATTCAATTTAAACCTGCAGTTACTTTTGATGAAGGACTCATAAAGACAATTGATTGGTATAAAAGTGCTTCAAAGGAAAATGAATTAAAGAATGAATTGTCAACGGCGGTTAAGAATCTTCCAATTTCGGTGAATTAAATATTTAGGTATTGGTACTTAAGTATAGGTATATTTATTATGAGAACCTATAGTTCTGCATGAACTGCTCAAGATGTAAGAGTTCCACTCATAAAAAGAACGGTATAGTTTGTGGACGTCAACGCTACAAATGCCACGATTGTGGATATAACTATTCAGTCGAGCTAAAATCAACTGCTAGTTCTCCTTTAGTTAAGAGACAGGCTTTGCAACTTTATCTTGAGGGATTAGGATTTCGCTCAATAGGACGATTTTTAGGGGTAAGTCATGTTTCTGTCCAAAAATGGATAAAGAAATTTGGTCAGGAGTTAGAGGACCTAAAAAGTGAAAATGAGCTATCTATTGTTGAAATGGATGAGATGCACACTTACATCGGTAACAAAAAAAATATTGCTGGATCTGGATTGCTGTTGATAGAGTTGGGAAAAAGTTCATCGACTGCTCTTTTGGCAGCAGAGGAACGGAAACTGGAAACTACTCTGGGAAAAATTAAAGAAGAAAGAGATTGGAGAAGTGATGACTGATCACTGGAGAGCATATGCAGAGTTTTTTCCTGAAACTATCCATACTCAATCCAAAGCAGAAACGTATACAGTTGAAGGATATTATGGCATATTGAGGCACTTTTTGGCAAGGTTGAGACGAAATACAAAATGTTATACGAAGAGTCTTGAAATGCTAAATTATTCTGTCCTTCTATTGATGAAATACAGAAATAAAGAGTTAACTATATTTAATATACAATACCCAATTTTTTAACGAAAAGTTTGACTACATCAGGACCCCCCATGTATCCAAATTCTGCTGTAATAAGGTTGAAAAAACTTGTCTCATAGGGTTTTGCTGTAGAAGGACAATATGCTTTTCTATACCAATCCTCTTTCAAATCCTCATTCCCGCATTTTTGTTGAAACTCATCGGTGAATCATAAACAGTTAAGTTATCAATCAGCTCTTCTACTCTTTTTTATGGTCATCATTATTATGTTTTATGAAAAGTTCCTGGTATTCCTTTACCAGATGTTCCTGTGCGTGCCGTCGAGGAAATTAACTCGCTTTCGGATCCGCGGCGGATACAGGGGTTGTTCACCGACTGTATGAATGAAACCGGAGGCTTGTTTTGAAATAACTCCACCTATCTCACATCTCGTATATTACATCGTATACACTTCTTAGCAGGTCACCGTTGACTCCATCTGGCCGGTACCAAATTGCGGACGTGAACTATCTCTTTCCACTTTAGGATTCCGAAGAATAAAAACACTCCCAGCATCAGGAGGATAAGACAACCCCTGATGAACAGGTTAATGTACAATTCTAAATGAATATGCAACCCGATGGTCACGAGTGCCACCGCCACGAGGACAACGCTGGCGATAGCTTCCCAGTCATGTGGTACATAATAGAATTTCTGGCTGTAATACATATATGCGCCAAAGACGAATGCAGATCCTATTAAGGTTGCAATACCTGCTCCGATAGGGCCAATCTGGGGTATTAAAAGCCAGTTAAATAAGATATTCAGAATTGCTCCTGCAACGTTAATCCATATGTACAGATATGTCTTCTTTGAAATCCCGATCCCGGGCGCAAAGATATACATCTGCGAGAGCAGGATCGCAGGAACCAAAAAGACTACCATCTTATCGGCAGCATAATATTCAGGCGTCGTGAGGATCCAGAGGGCAACGTCAGCGAAGAGGGAGAGAATTAAGAATATCATGATCATAATTGACAGAAAAGCTCTGAATATCGTCGCAAGTTGGTTGGGTGTTTCAGGTTCCTGGTAATGCTTGTACACTAGTGGGATCAGAGCTGTTTGGAAACCGACAAGGACAAGAGTCGATATGTTTGCCAGACGGTAACTCATACCATAAAGACCAACTTCTTTGAGTGAGAGGTAGCAGTTGATCATTAATCGATCGATGTACATGTTTGTAAAAACAGCGATACTTGAGGGTACGAGCGGTATCGAGAAGGCAAGCATCGTTTTAAGTTTTGTGAGATCAAAACGGAGTTGAAATGTTGTTTTGAGATAATAGAATCCGATTGAAGTCCCTGTTGCTGTCCCGATGATCATGCCTGCAAGAAAACCGTAGATGCCGAAATGAAATACATAGGTAAGCAGTACCGATGCACCTGCTGTTGTAAGAGACTGGACTATGCTAACAATAGAATAGGCTTTGCTGTGGAGCTCGAACCGAAGCTGATTCCTCAACAGATAAAAGAGTCCATTCATCCAGATGAAAATTACTCCAAGACGAAAGACATCATCAAGCCCAGGTATACCAATCACAATGAGAGAGAGTTCCTGTGCAAAGGCTAAAGTCACGATCAGAAATCCCGAAAACATAAGTATTGTAAACCAGAGGGCAGTTGAGGCTAAAACCTTTTTACCCTCATCCGTCTTCTCATCCCGGTAAAAACGTGAAAAAGCCTGGGAGATCTCCAGAGCTACGGTAACTGCGATCAGTGATCCGAATACTGTGATCATATCGAGGGCTCCGTAGTCGGAGGGGGAGAGAACACGAGTGTATAATGGGATTAAAAAGAATGAAATTCCATTACTTAAGATTGAGGGAATGGTGTAGATAGCACTGTCGCGGAAGAATCTGCGAATCATGTTGGATGTTTCCTCCAATATTTCCCCGGGTTTTTATAATATAAATCATCCCAAAACTAATTTTATCCCTTTAATCCATAAAGTTCAGGACTATTTTCGTAATCACGAAATCGATTGATTAATTTGGATAGGGATTCCGGAAAGTGATGTTGATTTTTGGGATCAGCTCATCTATTGTAAAATTATTTTGATTCACGGACATCATATGCATATTCCCTGAACCTTTGTTCGAGTTCCGGTTTATCTGAGAGGCAGAGGGATTCTATGCCGTATTGTTCGATCATATTACGGATAATTTCTTTGCTTTGGGGTTCTGGCATGCCGTATCCCTGAACATAACGGATATTATTGGGATCGAACATACATTCTTCGGGGATGGTACCCTCGATAATTTGCATATATCGCTTCGCTACCTGTTCTGCGGACCATGTTGTTCTGACAAAGTTATGCGCTTTTTTTCCTAAGTTCAACCGAAATTCTTTATCCACGACTAGCCGTTCTATCGCTGGTGTAATCTCATCTGGATGGCAATAGATGCTTGGTGGGATTTGCTCTTGAGAATAGTGATTATGGATGTAGCCTGAATAGTATCCTCCAACTATAGCAGGTTTTCCAAACCAAGCAGCTTCTGTGGCAAAGACGGCCATTGGTGTGTCAGAATAAACCTGATCTACGATAAAGTCACAACTTTGTAATTCTTTGATAACTTCTTGATGTGGCTTGCCAGTTATCTCAATGAAGTTTATAAGATATCCTTTTTCCTTCAGCGTAGAAATCGCTTTTTTAATATGAGCTGAACCCTTTCCGATTGGATCTGATGGAGAATGCAGGATTCTTACGCTCTTTGTTGGTTTTGTCCCGATAGTGTTGTTCTGATTTGATGCGCTAAAGTTCAGATTTGAAGCGTTAAATGGAATGCCTATTGCTAATCCTTTTATGAAATTTTTTTGGTGGAAATGAGCATATCCAGGATGCGTCACAATATAATTTGAATATCTATCAATAGCTGCAACACGTTTTTTGATCATGTCTGTTTTCTTTTTGTATAATCCCATATCGTTATTACCATTTATTCGTGACGCACTCCAATTTATATAAGGCGGGCGTTCCTCAGAACCAAAAGAAGAGATAATTATTTTTTTGTTCAATAGTTTTAATAACGGAAAGTCAAAATAATGACCATTATGTCTGAAAAAAGAACTGCCACCTGTAAGAATAAATACATTATAATTAATTATAGCCCATAAAAAAATCAGAATTCTAAGCAACATTAAGATAATAAAAAAAGGTATTTTTAAAATTCCAGAATCATGCTTTATTCTTTGGTGAAGAACACATCTGTACATCTTGACAAAAATATTGGGTTTATCATCCCCACCATACTGAAATGAATGATAAGTCAGATCTATAAACGTGCAATCGATGCCGAGTTTCTTAAATCCTTTTTTTAAATTACTATTGTAGCCAGCAATTTCTTCCAAACCTATTAATATTTTGTACTCCTTAATCACCCAATTCGCCTTCCTATATGTAATAACGTATTTCGTACGGCCATTCGAGTATTGTGTATCAATTCAGTTCAGGATGCTGATTTAATCCAAAATCAAAATGAAGTCCAATTTCGTGTCCAATTAATTTGGGTTTATAGGGCTTTGATATATCCGTGCTGAATACGGGTGTGAAATATTCATCAACATGGATCGACGATAAATTCAACCATTGATTCGGCACGGTCGGCTACCACTATGGCTGCCTCTCGGGTTTGACCTTTAGTGACTACGAAACCAGTTCGCTGGAGAGAGTTTTCGAAGTCTCCCACCAAGTCACCGATGTTTTTGGTCAGCCCGATATCGAGAATGCCCTCGAGAAGCGCTGCTGCTTCCAGGTTGCGTACTCCTTTGAGGATACCTCTTGATGGGGTAAAAAAGCGGTAGACTGCACCATTATCTGTCAGTTCCGGTATTGTTACCTGCATACCGGTAAGAATACGAGCAGTCTGTACGGGTGCATTGAACCCGGATACAGCCTCAATGATCGTGTGGAATATGTGACCTCCACCCCCCCGTGCTCCCAACTCAACGAGTTTCGGTCCGTCGCTGGCTACAATAACTTCCGTATGCGCCATACCGATCTGAACACCTATCGCCTTTACTGCTGCTATGACAAGATTTCTCACCTGCTTAAGAATCACTCTGGAGAAAGCAGCGGGGTAATTAAGGCTTGTAGCAACTCGTGTTCGGAGGTCCGGTTTGGCCTTATCACTCATTGCCAGAATGGTGACCTCCCCGCCGTATGAGAACGATTCTATCGTCATCTCAATGCCTTCCACATATTCTTCCACGATAAAGCGGCCATTTCTCACATACGGCTGCGCAAACTGGTATGCCCATGCGATGTCATCTGGAGATCTCAGCACCGATACCCCGCGTCCACCACCTCCGCTTTCTGTAGGTTTGACGACGCAGGGAAATCCGATCTGTTCTGTCATCTCTTTCAGTTCTTCTAAGGTCTTAAATACTCTGTATTGTGGCTGTGCAAGCCCCTGTTTGCTCCATACATCACGCATGCGTCCCTTATCATTTGCTGCATCGACGGTTTCTATGGGGAGGCCTGCTAGACTCAGTTCTCCCGCCACGTAAGAGGCAGTTCGGGTGCCGAAGTCGTTGATCGCCATGATTCCGTCGGTATGGGTGCTACGTGCGATGGCACAGACCCCTTCAAGATCCATAATATCAACAGGATAAAACACATCTGCCAGTGCTCCACAGGGAGCTTGTGGATCACGGTCGACACAAATGGTGACAAAACCCGCATCTGCGAGTGTATGAAATACTTGCTTTGAGTACTGACCTCCACCTAGGATCATGATCTTCTTCATTATTTCTGCTCCTGGTACTTCTTCAGGCAGACTGTATCATAGGTGTTCCACTTTCGGCGGTCGATGCAGTCGAACCAGATATCTTCCTGCTCTTCAATCCAGTCGAGTTTTTCGAGGAAATCCCTATTGATCCTATCTTTTGGGATTATAACCACACCACTATCGTCGCAGATGGCAATAGCCCCATCATACCGTTTGCGTCGTTCAGCGATGATTGCTGGGTCCAGGTCGACTTCATTCTTACGGTTGAAGCAACCTATAGGTGTGCCTCCGGTGCACCATATTGGCCAGTTCTCTTTACGCAGATGGGGTATGTCTCGGAGATATCCCTGCACAACGATTGCCGCAACCTGCCGGTAGAGGATTAAATATTTTGAGACAATACTGCCAAAGATTGCACGACCGTTGCAGTCGAAGGGTTCTAAGAGGAGGACTTCCCCCTCTTCTACATCTATAATCTGTTCATGAAATTCCCAGTTACTTTCGTTCAATGCATACGTCCACCGAACGCGACCGACGCGGAAATGTCCGATGTTTAGTGGAACTACTCCCGGAATGTCTCCGCTCTTTCCCAGACAGTCGGCAACCTCTGTCGAAGAAATTCGATTTCGCTTAATTTTGCTGATGATCTGAACGGTATCGGTATCATATGTGGTCATTGAGCTCACCTTACTAGTAGATTATTGAATGCTAAGGTTAGGTGTCTTTTCTAAATTCCGGATCAATTTAATGTCGAGATCCATCGTTCATATCGTTGGGAAGGTGTTATCGTGATTAACAGGAGTGTCATGGTAGAGATAGAGAGCATATTCGTAAGGCATGTAGTCCTGCCTGAGGGTGAACCGTCGGGTAAGGTTGCGGATGTTCTGGACAAGTATGCAGGGATCGGTGTGGAACGCGATAGGGTTCTGAAAATCTACCCAAGAAGTCATGAAATCGACTCCAACTCCCAATGACGCAATGGCAAGCATCTTCTCTAGCGTTCGCATGATATATGCCCAGTTGTCTTCCTGTGTGAGTCGGAAGTTGAAGATCCCTGAAGCGATGACGTAATCGAACGGTTCATCAAAAATCTGTTCTTCAAAGTCTCCGACGAGCAGTTCTGCATCGGGAAACCGTTTTTTACCCTCTTCCACAAGGACTGAAACCAAATCGATACCTACATAGCGGCCTGTCCACCCTCTTGCCGTGAGAAAACCATAGAGGTCACCGAATCCGCATCCGACATCAAGCACGGACTTCCCTTGTAGATCACCGATCCCTGTCAGGACTGAGAACCGGAGTGCCTGCCTTCCTTGCTTTCCCCATCCAAGGGTTTGAGGGCTGTAACCAAATGTTTCATACCGTTCGGTGTAGCGCTGCCTGGTAACCCCGATGTCATCTACTTTCATAAATTAAACACCTCATGCGCATTACCTGAAAAGATCCGCTCCCGTTTCCTCTTGGGTAGAGGCTGCAGATATCTATTCCATAGGTTGTGATACGCCTTCATATCAACTTCCGGAAAATCAGTCCCGAAGATTACTTTCTGATCCAGTCTATCTAGCAGACAGCAGAAGTCATGGAGCAGATGGGTTCCCTCAGCTATCTTACCGAAATATGAGAGGTCGAGATAGACATTAGGGTTCGCTTTCGCAAGAGTGTAGGCATCAAGCAGGCGCGGCCAGCACGAATGGGCGAGGACAAAAGTGACATCGCAGTATGTCTTTGCGAGTTCGTCAAAAACACTAGGATCAAGGAGTCGCATTGGGATAGTTGGGCTCTGCATGATGGTATCAAAGATGACGGGTTTTCCCATACTGGAAGCCGTATCAAGGATCTCACAAACGGCCTGAGAAGTGGGATCAACTTGTTGAAGGGACGGGTGGACCTTCAACCCGGCGACCACATCCTCGTACCCTGTCAGGAGAGATAAGTTTGCTACATCAATCTGGGGTGCGACCGCGAATTTCTTCGGTTGCTTTTTAGCCAGATCAAGGCAGAAACGGATGTCATCTGTTGATACATGAGCGAATGGGATCAGGATTGCCTGTGTGATTCCGGCGTGCCTCATTTCATCTTTAAGTTTCCTTACCGATGCATCATACGGAGTATCAAACCAATGTCCAGATGCGGTTATGTGTACATGGCAATCTATGACTTCCAATAAATTTCTTCCTCCAATGATTTGGAATGTATACTGATTAATGCTTGTAGTGTCTCTGGATATAATTGAAACCAAATTTGGGCAATTTGAGCGTATCTTGTAACACTATTATTGAAGATTGGAGTTAACAAGAAAAATCTAATCTTCATCAAAATAAATATTCGATGTCTAAAGGCTTCAAAAATACTACATATAAGCGATTTCTTCAGATTTATGTTCGGTATGTACTCAGTTCAACATCAACATCATTCTTTGGCGCAAAATTGTTAACGTCCCATACAGTATTAATTTTTAATGAAATTAGTATTAAATTATTTAAACTGTTCGGTTTTCTCTCATTGTAGCACTAACTATATTTTTTAAATTCATTTTTTTAATTATAGTTTTGTTTTTGGATTAATACTGTTTACATTTGTATTTTTTTCTTTAAGATCTGTAATTCTCAACTTACTTGCCAATCATAAATTTTCAAACTCATGCTAGAATTTTACCTTTTTGACTTGTAATGAGGAACAGAGGCGTTGTATCCCGAAAATATTTCGTAGATTCAAATCTACTTGAATGTTCAATACATAATACCGCAGTATGTGACTACCGCAGTATGTGACACAAAAAGTAAAACGTTGAGTAAATTCCAATTCCATTTTGGTACTTGGAATAATCCTGTAATATGAAACAAATTTGAAGTTGAAGTAAAAATAATGGGTTACTTGTACAAGATAGCTTACCTCAAGTACTGTAGGTGCGACAGGAAGTTATGTCATAAATTGTGTTGTGCTGCCCTTTCCATGGGGGTAGCTATATTCTGAGATGTATCAGCAGTAATGCAAGTGTGCTGAGCTCTTAAGGAAATGTTAGGAAGCATGAATGTCTAATTCGGCATCGATTAGGGTAAAAATGTCACGAAGAAAAATATATGTTGAATCATTTTACTGGTCGTGACTTTCGACAAACTTATGGCTTCAAAAGGTCTGGCAGCCAAATTTTAAGCCACTTCTGAAAGAAATGCTCCCGAAGGGTTTTGAGTATCATGGGAACCAGAAGCTGAGGGCAGCTCACACAAAAACGCTTACATCATCGGAATAAGAAAAATTAACCTGGAGAGCTTGCTGCCAATTGTTCCAAAGTATGAATGGTGAAGCTCGTTAAGTCTTTTGGTCTGGCAAGTAGTTCGCATCTTAAAATAAATGTTCTATTCCAGGAGAGTTCCTGCTTTTTATTTATTTTTGTATTCTGAATAGTGAGTATCCGAGCAGGGTTCCACATGAATTGAAATGTATCCGTTTTTGCCGCAGACTTCTTTTAATCTGTCTTCAACATGCGTTGAAATTTCGTGTGCATCTACAATGTTCAGGTTTCTGTCTACCTCAATATGGACATCCGCAGCCACGGCGTTTCCTATCTTTCGGGTCTTAAGCTCATGAAAACCCAGCACACCATCCGTGGATTTCAGAATCTCCTCAATAGTTCTATAAGCCTCCGAGTCCAGGGAGGCTTCCAGCAGTTCGTTCAGGTTTTTGTAAGAGATCTCGAAGGCTACCTTGAAGATGAAGAAACTCAATATAACGGCAGCTATCGGGTCGAGTACCACCCACCTGCCTCCAAGCAGGATTGCACCCCCAATCCCTATCATGGTCCCTATGGAAGATAAGGCATCAGAACGGTGGTGCCAGGCATTTGCAGTAAGAGCATCACTCCTGAATTTTCTGGCATATACCATTGTATAACGGTACAGCCACTCTTTTATTACAATTGAAAGGACCGCTGCTGCAAGAGCGACTCTGCTAGGAGCCGGGAGTATTTCTCCGTGATAAAACGCGAGAACCTTCTGGAGTCCGCTCCAGAAAATCCCGACAGACACTGCGATAAGTACCAGTCCTATAAATGCAGCCGAGAGGGTTTCAATTTTCCCATGCCCGTAATTATGTGTGCTGTCCCCCGGTTTTCTGGCAATTTTCAAACCTGCTATTACTGCGATGTCGGTCATGAAGTCCGATGTGGAATGAATGGCGTCAGCAATCATTGCTGAACTGTTTCCCACTATCCCTGCAAAAAACTTAAACCCAGTAAGTAAAAGGTTTGAAGCCATTGCAACCTTTGTTACGTAAATTGCCTGTGAATACCGAAAATTTTCAAACTCCTCCGGGTGAGAGGGAGTTTCATTATCTGTATAATCAGTTCCTCTCATAATTTCTCAGGAAAGCCGTAATTTATTCGAATAATTTAAAATTCATACCCTTATTATTTCTATTAGACAGGAAAATATAGGTAAGTTATCAATAGATATAAATATTCTCTTCCTTCAGTTCCAGGATTTTCCATGTCCCTTGATACTACATTTCTATCAGATATTTGCTGTATACCTCTGGACAATTTCCTTTATTTCAGTCAAATACCCTGCTCTGTCGCGTCAACCCTCAATTTTCGGATCAAAATCTAATTGGACTATAATCTAATTGGACTATAACACCTGCGAAAAGTGGGAAAGATCCTGAGGACTTGTTCTCAAAAAGAGAAAGGAATGGGAAGCTTCTGACTCTTTAGATTTGAGGGTATTTTCCTTTGAATAGCTCAATAACGAGAGCGAGGACGCAAACATACCCCATGTGTTGCAGCGGGGTGCACCAACGCAACTTTTATTTCTTCAAACGATTTTTCCTTGAAATTTTTTCTTTTAAGTTTTAATTTAAAAGCTAATTCAAGGGCTAATTCAAAGGCTAATTCAAGGGCTAATTTAGAGGTTTGATTTTAACTTATTATCGAGCCTTATTGCCCCCCATGTCTGAATTTTCGTTCCATATCCTGTGCCCTCATTTCAAAAGTCTTTTCAGTTTTTTCCTTTCCCTCTCAAAGGTATTTTTTAAACCACTCCCTGGCTAAACGAGCAACTTCTTCCAGCGTTCCTGGCTCTTCAAAAAGATGTGTAGCTCCGGGAACAATCTTCAGTTCCTTCTCCGGCATGGTCGTTCTCTCTAATGCCCACCGGTTCAGGTCTATTACCTGAGTATCTTCTCCGCCTACAATAAGCAGTGTCGGTGCTTTTACATACATCATGGCGCTTTCAGCAAGGTCAGGCCGCCCTCCTCTCGAGACCACTGCTTTTACAGTTTCGGAATGCTCTTTTGCAGCTATGAGTGCGGCCGCAGCACCTGTACTGGAGCCAAAGTAACCTATGTTAAGCTCTTCTGTATCAGGGTTATGTAAAAGCCAGTTTGTCGTGTCAATAAGGCGTTTTGAAAGCAGGTCTATGTCAAAACGGAGATGGCGCGTTAGCATATCGACTCTCTCTTCTTCGACTGTCAGGAGATCAAACAAAAGGGTTCCAAGACCGCCTCTCTGAAGTTCTTTTGCAACGTACTGGTTGCGTGGGCTGTGGCGACTGCTCCCGCTTCCATGCACAAAAACAACAATCCCCCCGGATCCTTCAGGGATAGATAGAATTCCCTCAAGATATATTCCGTCAATAGGAATGCGGACTTCAACATCCCTTTTATCGGTATTCGATGGTATGTTCGTTCCCCCGGAAATATTTAACTTCGATGAAAATTCCTTGCTTTACGCAGCAGTTCGCATACTTCGTCGTCCGTAGTCTGGCTGAAATCCCCATATGAGGTTCCTACTGCATAAAATGGCTCCGGGGTGGCAGCGCAGATGACTTCATCAACTTTATCTTCAAAGAACCTGCACATGTCCGGGGAAGCCGTAGGGACTGCGACAACCAGTTTAGCTGGTTTTTTAGTTTTAAGGGCTTCAACTGCCGCATGCATTGTTGCTCCGGTCGCAAGCCCGTCGTCTATCAGGAGGACGGTCATGCCGCGTATATCCGTTTTGGGGTGACCCCCGTGATATTTACGCTCTCGGCGTTCAAGTTCCTTGAGTTCGTTTGCAGCTACCGTAGCAATTACTCTATCCGGTATCTGGAAAGACCTTACAATGTCTTCGTTCAAAACACGGATGTCGTCAGATGCAATTGCCCCCATTGCCAGTTCTTCATTTCCCGGAACTCCCAGCTTCCGTACTATGAAAACATCCATTTTTACATTCAGGGCTTTTGCAACTTCAAAAGCTACAGGGACTCCACCCCTCGGAAGTGCCAGTATCAGCACGTTCGGACGGTTTGAATATTTTGAAAGTTCTTTTGCCAGTATTTTCCCTGCATCTACTCTGTCTTTAAAGATTGCCATTATTCCCTTCAACCCCCTGTTGAAATGGATTAATCATAAGATGAATATTAACTTATAGTATCCATGTTTAAACTTTTAAATGTATGGAGTATTATAAATTAAAACTTAAACTTTTATTGAATATCTCAAGGTAGAGATAAACCGGTAACAATCGAGCCCTATGAAGTGATACTCTGGCTAGCCATAATTAGTGTACTTTACCTGATTAGCATCAGTAACTACCTGTTCTTCCATACTCTGGCAGAACTCTTCAGTGTGTATGTTGCATATGTGATATTTTTAATAGTGTGGAAATCAAGAAACCATCTGGAAAACCGGTACCTCATGTTTATATGAATTGCTTACTTTTTTAGGGGTTCTGGATCTATTATACACATTTTCTTATGAAGGAATGGAGGATTCCACTTCAAAACCGGGCAGATGTCCGGGCTGCCAGAATGGAAATTTTTTCCATTACATGCTTACGGTAACAGATAACGGAACAGGCTTTTTCAACCGAAGTAAATCGATATACACTCTTATGCTCGCTTTGAAATTTTTAGTATTAAATTATTTTTTTCTTGAAGGCAATTTTTTTGGTAATTAATTTAAAATAGTTAATAATATAATGTTATATTCGTGGAGTTAGGAAGTTAGTGGGTATGATAATATGTAAAGGACTGCCTGGAGATCATTGATCCTGTTCCGGATCAATACGCTTGGGGGAATATATCTTCGGAGCTGCCGTATCTGGGAATCCAGTAAAAGGGGTGTGGCACCTCCGGGCTTCTTCTTCTTACTCTGCTTTTCACTGTCCTTTTCTCTGTCCGTTATTTTATCACAGTGTGTAATGTCAGGGGTTTCCAGCTCTCTGGTATTTAGTACTTTGATGTAATTTTATGTGAGGTAGATCTTCATTTCCAGGTAATACATTCAAGGGGGGAAACTGCATATCTCATACTGGGGGAAACTCGTTTGAAGTAAGGCTTCATGAGGCAGCGGTCTTGATCGCGATAATAGGCCTGCCCTACTTAATTATCCCTGGAAACTACCTTCTTTCCCGTACTCTGGTAGAACTGTTCAGCGTCTATGTTGCATACGTAATATTTTTGATAGGGTGGAAATCAAGAGCTTACCTGGAAAACAGATATCTTATACCTATAGTTATACTCATAGGAGTTGCTTTTTTTTTAATCGGCAGCGTTGACTTTTTGCATGCCCTCACATTCAGGGTAATGGGGTTCTCCGAGGTTCCTGAAATTAACCTGCCTGATCAGTTCCGGATACTTGCAAGATACCTGGAAAGCCTTTCTTTTCTGGTTGCCCTACTGTTCTTAATACGTAACAGAGAACCCGAAAATAAAGAAGTTGAAAGGAGGTCTGGAAATTGCAGGGTACTCAAGCAAAGGGAAGAAGGCTTCAGGCAAAAAGCAATTTTTTTGGGGGATAAGTACGGCCATATATGCAGAATGATAGGAGTAAACAGGAATCTTAAGCCGAATAACAAAAGATTTGGGGATGATGAACATCAGGAAAATTCCCAGTCTTTTTTACAACACTTCCCGGGGATAGGGTTCCAGCTTGACGGAAACTTTTTCTTGGTATCCATACAGGGGACTGTCGAAGAAATGACAGGTTACAGGAAGGAGGATCTCCTTTCCGAAAAAGTTAGTTTGATGGAACTAATTGTACCTGAAGATCAGCATTTGATTATTGAAAACCAGCAGAAGTTGAAATCAAATCCTAAATTTGTAGCTGAGAATGAGTTTAGAATCCGCAAAAAAAATGGAGAACTAATATGGGCCCGGGAGATTACCCAGAGGATTCGGGGCAAGTCTGAAGGCTCAGGTAAATTCCAGGGGTTGGTCTATGACATCACTGAGCGTAAAATGGCTGAAGAAGCCCTCAAAAAAATAGACCGCGTTCGGATAAAAGAGGTCCACCACAGGATAAAGAATAATCTCCAGGTAATCTCTTCTCTGCTAAGTCTGCAGGCGGAAAAGTTCGAAGACAGGGAAGTGATTGAAGCGTTCAGGGAAAGCCAGAACCGGGTTGCATCCATAGCCATGATCCATGAAGAGCTTCATGGAGGAAAAAATCTGGATTCCCTTGATTTCGCGGACTACCTGCAGAAGCTGACTGCAGACCTTTTCAATTCATATCGTGTGGGCAAGGATGGGGTAAGCCTTAAACTTGACCTTGAAAAGGTTTATCTTGGCACGGATATTGCAATTCCTCTCGGGATTATTGTCAATGAGATGGTTTCAAATTCCCTGAAGCATGCTTTCTCAGATAAAAAAGAAGGAGAAATATGCATAAACCTGCGGAGTAACGAAGAGCCTCACTCCAGGGATGAACTTTCCGGTTCTAATTCGGAACATCCGGGGAATAATTGTTTCCATTATACTTTGACTGTTGCCGATAACGGAAGAGGAATCTCTGAAGAAGTAGACTTCCGAAATGCTGACTCTCTTGGGCTCCAGCTCATAACCATTCTTGTTGAGCAGATAGGCGGTTGTATAGAGCTTAGCAGAGACTACGGGACGGAGTTCGCCATCAAGTTCGGCAATTCCGGAAAATGCTCATGAATCTGGGGTTTACATATCTTTCTTGACCCGTACAGTGTCATTCAATGTATATGTCGTTCTGTCCCAGGGAGCCTTTTCTTCGGATATTAGATACTTCATTTCCACAGTGTTTTCTTCTGATCCTGAGATGCGTGGTGTTATAGGTATCAGCTTCTGTTTCCAGGGGCTTCTGGTTAATCTCGTCCCATTTTTATGAACATTTCTTTATTTTTTTCGGTTCAGATCCAAGATAACATTTATATCTATATATTAATGATTATCTCGGTACTATAATTATTTGAAATTTTCATACTAATGATTTCCCTAAAAAATGCTTATCTACGTTAGAAGGCGCAAACCAGATGAAACTGCAACTTGTTAACCTCCTTTTATTTTCCGATAAAAGGAAGAATTTTCTATTACTGCTGGCAGAAGGACCCAGAGATATTGATGGAATTCTTGATCTGCTGCAGGTATCGAGGATTTCCCTGCTCCCTCATATCAAAAAATTAAAAGAAGAAGGGTTAATCGTTCAGAATGGGGAAGTGTATAGCCTCTCAATCATAGGTGACATACTGGTTAAAAAAGCAAGATCTTTACTGGATGTGGCCAGTACGTTTGAGGAAAACGATTTTTTCTGGAGCAACAGGAAACTGGATTCCATTCCTTTTCATCTGTTAAAACGGATGGGAGACCTTAAAGGGAGCCAGCTCCTCGAACCCGAGCTCACTCACGGACTTGATTTGTTTCCTGAGCTGATCAATCATTTTATTGTCTCTTCAAAGGTTATGCTCCTTTTTTCTTATTTTAACCCTCATATTCCCTCTTTTTCCCTGGAACTCGCAAAAAGAGATATTCAGGTGCAGCTCATCTTTAGCAGGGATTCATTTGATAGGTTTTCGGGAGATTTTCGGAATACGGGGGAGAAAATCCTGGCGAAAAAAAATGCCTCTCTTTTTGTGTATGCCGGAGATCCACTTGAAATCCCCGCATTGATTGCGATTTCGGAAAGTGCTTTATTGCTCGGGTTCTTCAATAAGAATGGGAGGTTTGAAGGACAACACCTTCTCAATTTCGAACCCCGTGCTCTGAGCTGGGGAAAAGAACTCTTCGAATACTACATGGAGAGGTCAGAGAAAGTCTGTTCAATGGATTGTTCAGATCGCAGCTCTGATGGCCGGAAAGCTTTCAATGACCTGTAATAGGACCAAAAATAAATACAAGAATAAGATTCAAATTAAGGTGAGAACAGGACCGGAATATGGGCCTATATCCGGAACATGGAACCTTCAGTTTTAAATATCTTTTATTCCCGAAAGCTCTTACAGGGATCTAAATGAAACGAACCAAGGAATGGAAAGAAAAAAGGGCTGAATTCATTAAAGGTAAAACCTGTGCCTGGTGCGGTTCCGCTGAGCGCCTGTGTGTCCACACTCCCGGAGATTTTTCTCCGGCAGAGGTCCGTTCCGGGATTTACAGGCTTGCATATTCCAGATTCAGGGAAGTGTACAGGCAAAAGTACCAGAAATTCGAGCAGGTTCTTACCGGCAAACACCGCCATAAAAGTCATCCTACCTGGCACAAAGCCTCTACTGTGCACAAAGCCGAGCCTGACCATACCGGCCTTGAAGGGCAGTGTATCGAGGTGCTTGTTGAAGATAAGGAAGAAGGAAACTTCAAAAAGCTTTATCATGAATGGCTCGAAGAAAGTGGGATTGAAGAGCTGATTGAAGAAGAAACCCGAAAAGCCGAAGAAGAATACGCATCTTTTGAACATGCGATTGTGCTCTGCAATCGTTGCCATTTTGCAAGCCTGAGGGGCATGGAGCTCTGCCCGGTGTGCAAAAAAAAGTATAAGCCTTCAAGGTATGAGACCTGTTTTGACTGTTTGCCTGATGAGAAAAAGAACGAAGTTATGGCAAGACAAAAGGAAAAAGAGGATTTTCCGGAGAGTTTGGAGTAGTTTTCTGATAAATCATTTGCTGAAGGGCCATGGTTTAACTTTATGCCCCTCGAGGCATGAATCGGAAATCAGATTTTATCTGAAAAGAGCCCAACCGCTTCCTCCGCATGCCTTGCAGGTTCCTGTATCCAGGTTTCCGGACCCGCCGCAGAGAGGACATATTATTGCAGGCTGGGCAACGAGCACGTTCCCCTGTCCTCCGCAGGCTTCGCAGATTTTACCATCGGTATACCCGGCCCCGTTGCAAAGAGAGCACTTTTCCGGAGCATACTCTGTATCGCTATAAGTGTAAAGCATCCCATCACCTTCCTAATTTTCCAGCACAGGTGTAATTCCCAGACAAAAGATTCTTTAATACATATTTTCATCGTTCTGGATTAAAAAATCTTGCAAAAAGATAAAAAAGAAAGTCTTATAATATAATTGCCGAATTCCATTTGATATTTTTCCTCTTTCCATATAATCCCTTTCTAATATATTTTTCCTGAAGTTCAGGGAACCTGTAACATTTTGAACCTTTTTCTGGTTGAAAATTTTGTCTGTAAATACTCATTTTTTTCATTTACCTGCTTTCCGAATGCTTTAAACCGCAGCAGAAGGCATTCTATTCCATTCTGGTCATTTCTCAGTAAGGAGCTTCCTGGTCTAAAGAGAGCTTTGTAAAAAACATTTTTTTCCCGGGTTTTCTAGGTAACTTTTGTTGATATTTTCTTATGATTGTAACATAAAATAATATTTTTAGTGATTCCAGTAATTTTAAGTAACATTAAAAAAATAATAATCATCGGGGGAGAGGTCTTAAAGTTCTGTCCTGGGGGGACACGGACTTTAGAATACATGCCTCCTAATTTTGGGAGTTGAGACTATGGAAAGTAGAGATAACCCGCAATTTTTGTCGGCACACACCATAAAGAAAGATAATGTAGTCAACAGGGCGGGAGAGGATCTTGGGAAAATTGAAGAATTAATGATTGACCTTCAGGACGGAAGTATAGCGTATGCAGTGCTTTCTTTTGGCGGATTTCTGGGTATGGGTAATAAGCTTTTCGCACTTCCCTGGAAAACGCTGTCGTTGAAGGTACATGAGCATGCCTTCGTACTTAACGTCGACAAAGAAGTGCTGGAGCAGGCAGAAGGTTTTGATAAGGACAAATGGCCATTAACAGACCGGGAATGGCTCTCCAAGACGTACGCTTACTACGGATACGAACCTTACTGGCATCCCGGAGTGGCGGGACAGGTCGGAGTAAGGACAGAAAAGGCAGTAGCAGGTAAAGAAATTCCGGATTTTTTGTCATCAGGCACGATAAAAGGGGATAAAGTCATCAATAAGGCCGAAGAGCACCTCGGGAAAATCGAGGAGTTAATGATTGACCTTGAAAATGGTAGAGTCGCGTACGCAGTGCTTTCTTTTGGCGGGTTCCTGGGCATGGGTGACAAATTCTTTGCTATTCCCTGGCAGGCCCTTCAACTAAAAGTGCATAAACACGCCTTCGTACTTGATGTGCCTAAAGAAACCCTGGAAAAAGCAGAGGGCTTTGATAAAGATAACTGGCCTATAACTAACCGTGAGTGGCTTTCCACTATGTATGGCTACTACGGATACGAGCCATACTGGCAGTGGGAACGAGAACGAATCGAGAGCCGGCCAGGCAACATTTAATACCTTTTTAATTTTGCAAACAGATAAAAGCATCAGCCTTACCGGTAAATCGGGAGGTTGGGAAGAAATTGATCGGAGGAACGATTTTAATATTGTGAAGGGGACGCAGGCTTTAAAATGTACCTCCTCCGAACCAGGGAGTTGTGAACATGGCAGATGGAAATAATCCAGATTTTTTGTCAGTAAACACACTGAAAGGGGATAAGGTTGTCAACAGAGCAGGAGAGGATATTGGGAAGATTGAAGAACTAATGATTGACCTCCAGGACGGTAGAGTAGGATATGCTGTACTTTCGTTTGGGGGATTCCTGGGTATGAGCGATAAATTCTTTGCTATTCCTTGGCAGGCCCTCCAACTGAGAGTGCATGAGCATGCTTTCTTACTCGATATTCCTAAAGAAACTCTTGAAAACGCAGAGGGTTTCGACAAAGGTAACTGGCCTCTAACTACCCGGGAGGGACTCTCCGGAACCTACACTTACTACGGATGCCAGCCTTACTGGCAGTCTGGAGTGGCGGGACAAACTGGAAGAGTTTCAGGGAAGGTGGAACCGGAAAGGGAATCACGGATGGAAAGCACGGCAGCTAGCGAGGGTCCTGAATTTTTGTCAGCAAGCACGATAAAAGGGGACAAGATCATCAGTAGCACCGGGGAGGATATTGGGAAGATTGACGAATTGATGATTGATCTTGAAAATGGTAGAGTTGCATATGCTGCAGTCTCCCATGGCGGGTACCTGGGTGTAGGAAGCAAATTATTTGCTATTCCCTGGCAGGCTCTCCAACTGAAAATGCATGAACATGCTTTTGTTCTTGATATTTCTAAAGAGACTCTTGACAAGGAAGAAGGCTTTGATAAAGACAATTGGCCTTTAACTCGTGAGAGGCTCTCCAGAACCTACACCAACTATGGATACGAGCCTTACTGGCAGATCGTAGCTGCAGAACAACCGGAAGTTTCTACAGGAAAGATCAAGCAAGCCGGAGTTTCTGCAGGAGTCATTAGAAAGACAGAAACAAAGAGGACTGAAGTAGTAGAAACTGATGAAGAGATAAGGGTGCGTCAGGAAAGGGAAAGACTGGAAGGACTAAGAGGCACGCAGGAAGAGAAGTTATCGCAGCTAGAGAAACAGCAGATGGAAAAAGAGAAGCAAGCAAAGGCTGAGAGAGAAAGACTGGCTCAGCTGGAAAGGGAACGTATTGAGGCAGAAAGGCAGGCAGAGGCCGAGAGAGAGAGACTGGCTCAACTGGAAAGCGAGCTGCAAGAAGCAAGAAGGCAGGAAGAGACCGAACGAGTGACCAGGCTAGAGAATGAACTGAAGGAAGTACAGACACAGGAAGAGATTCGTAGGGATAGGCTGGTCCAACTGGAAAGAGAATGTACAGAGGCGAGAAAACAGGCAGAGGTGGAAAGAGAAGAGCTAGCTCAACTGGAAAGTGAGAGGACTGAAGTGGAGAGGCGGGCAGACGTCGAGAGAGAGAGGCTGGCCCAATTGGAAAGAGAGAGAACTGAAGTGGAGAGACGGGTGGAGGCTGCCGGTAAAAAGATCCCGGACTTTTTGTCAGCAAACACGATAAAAACGGACAGGGTTGTCAATACAGCTGGAGAAGACCTCGGAAGGATTGATGAATTAATGATTGATCTCGATAACGGTAGGGTAGCGTATGCAGTCCTTTCTTTTGGCGGATTCATGGGTATGAGCGATAAGCTGTTTGCTATTCCCTGGAATTTCCTTACATACAGAGAGCATGAACATGCTTTTACCCTTGATATCCCCAGGGACGTCCTGGAAAGTGCAGAAGGATTTGATAAGAATACCTGGCCTCTGACTCGTGAAGAACTCTCCGATACCTACACTTACTACGGGTACCAGCCCTACTGGCAGAGAGAATTGGCGGAACGAGCCGGAACTCCCGGGGGGACAGAATCGGAAATGATGACCCGGGCAGAAAGAAAGAGGCGCGAACAACTAAAAACCGCAGAAGAGATAATGGCGCAGCAGGATAAAGAAAGAATAGAAAAGCAGGAAGCAACAGAGACAGACAAAGAGAAAAAAGAGAGGTTAGAAAGAGAACGTGTGGTCGCAGAAAGGAGGGAACACAAATATCAGTAATTAACACAAATATCAGTAATTGATACATTGGAGAGTACCGTATTTCTCCCTGAGTTTATATTCTGCGTATCAAATTTTCAGTCCCTGTTAAAAGCTGTGCCAGCAGGGACTTTTTTATCTCCACCGCATTACTGGGGCAGAGTTCCCGGCAGCAGTAACACAGGATGCATTTTTCCGGATTTATCCTGTAAGTTCCGTTTTTTTGCCGTTCCACCGCCTTGGGAGAACAGTTTAAATAGCAGGTCCCGCATTGAGTGCATTTTCTCTGGTTGATCCTGGGATAAATGGTATAATATCTGCCGAGGCTGCGTTTAAGAAAAGCAGGGGTTGTACTGACCCCTCCGCTTGATGGCTTGAATTTCATTTTGACTTCTTTTAATGGCTTTCCGACTACCACAGGGCACTGGTTCCCGAAGCCTTTCTTCAGGGCTCCTGCTGTAGTGGGGATTTTGATAGGGTCAAAACCGATCATTTCCGCTGCAACAATATCCAGGGAAACACAGTCCCTGCTTGCCAGAATTACTCCTGAGTTCACAGGTTCTCCGTGGGAAGGCCCGTTTCCCTCCATGCCCCAGACTCCGTCCATGACTGAAAAAGCGGGTTTGACAACAGAGTAAACATCGGCAACAGCTTCGCCAAAAAGTTCCCTTTTTCCGAGGAGGTGCATTTCTTTCCGGCATTTCAGGGGCAGAGCTCCGAAGAAATTCTTGACCGCACCCGTGTAATACGTAAGCTCATGGGTTTTCAGTTTCGGAAGGGATATTATGACATCAGCCTCAAGGACAGGGTTTGCAATATATAATTTCCGGAACTGAAGCGGTTCCGGGACTTCTATCAGGGTAAAGCCTGCAGTTTCAAAATTCACTACCTTTGCTCCGGCTTTTCGGGCAGCTTCTTCTATACCCGAAGTCTCCAGGGCTATTGCTGTAGCCCCGGGTTTTGATATGCCGGCTCCGTCTCCAACTATCGGTTTCCCTCCTGCGGAGAGCACGAATTCACACATTGCTGCTACAACCGAAGGATGGGTAGTTGTGGCAGCTTCCGGAGGGCTGGCTGCAAGGATGTTTGGCTTGAGAAGTACGCTGTCTCCGGGATCAATTATGTCTTCAACGCTTCCCAGAAGGTCAAGAGCTCCCACTATTGCTTTTTTCGTATCCGAATAATCAGGACAGGGGACTATGGAGACTTTGTTCATTGCTAATAAATAAGTGGAAATAATTATTGAATTCTTTTCCGGTTTCAGTTTATTCTCAGGTTTTCGGTTTCTGGATCTCTCTTTATAAAGGGTTTACCTGTTTTTCAGGCCCATTATTGAGTCGATTTCTTCAGCTATGCTTTCCAGTTCGTCGAGTATCCTTTCCGAGTCCTTCCTCATCTCCTTTACTGCAGCTTTCAAGCTCCCTCCTCTCAGGTAAATCAGGCGTTTTTTCCTGTAAAGGAGCCCGGAGTCATTGAGGTTCCGGAGATGATGGTTGACTCTTGAAATTTTTATCTCAAGGTCTTCAGCCAGAGCTTCCGAGGAGCTTATCCTGTCGTTTGAGAGTTTTTCAAGCAGGCTGAAGATTATCCTGTTGGCTGTGTTTTCGGTATCTCTGCCTGAAGAAAAGCCAAAGCTGTCACAGAACCAAAACAGATCTTCTTCAAGGCTCTTGATCTGGGGTTTTTCAATGTTTCTGAGGATAATCTGCTGAACCATCTTTATATTATTTTAGAGATTCATGTATATATAATTTATTTTGATCTATCGATATCATGTAGATTTTTTTGAAATTATTCTTATTTTACTGACAAAACACCTCTCGTTTCCCGGTAATTTTTAAATATAAGTTCTACATTATATGCAGATAGTTGGGCGTTTTAAGTCCAATGCATTCATCAATTTCCATGCTGACCTGTACCAGTGAATGTTCAGCTAATATTGAAGTCACTTACGCATAAGGAGGAACAAAGAGTGATTATCAGACCTATTGGCGAACGAGTCTTACTCAAACACCAGAAGAAAGAAGAAGTGACTAAAGGCGGGATCTATATCCCGGAGTCTGCCCGGCAGGAGAAAAAAGAAGGAATCGTTCTATCTGTGGGGACTTTCGAAGACGGAAAGGAGCTCCCCCTGAAAAAGGGAGACCACGTAATTTACGGGGGGTACCAAGCTGATGAGATTGAGATCGATGACGAAAAATATATTTTTGTTGATTTCAAGGATATCCTGGCAACCGTTGTTGAAGAATAATTTTGAATGAGGCCGCTTCTGAAATACTACCTCAGGTATCTCGCAAAGGTCAGGTAAACCCTGATCCGGATAAATCATGAATCAATTCAGTAAGAATGTTTGATCATAATTCAGGTGAATACAGATGGCTTCAAAGCAGATAATGTTTGATGAGGGCGCAAGAAAAGCCCTCTTAACCGGTGTAGATAAAGTTGCAAATACTGTTAAGATCACCCTGGGCCCCAAAGGTCGCTACGTTGTGCTGGACAAAAGCACAAAACCCGTGGTCACAAATGATGGGGTCACCATTGCAAAAGAAATAGAGCTCCATGACAAGTTTGAAAATATGGGGGCAAAGCTTGTCAAGGAGGTTGCTTCCAAGACCCAGGACAACACAGGAGACGGGACCACTACCGCTACCCTCCTTGCCCAGAGCATGATCCGGGAAGGTCTGAAAAACATCAGTGCCGGGGCAAACCCTATTGAGGTCAAGAAAGGGATTGAGCTTGCAACGGAAAAGGTTGTGGGGTATCTCAAGAGCAAGAGTGTGGAAGTCAAGGGCAAGGACAAGATCGTACAGGTAGCTACCGTTTCCGCAAACAATGACGAGGAAATAGGCAACCTGATCGCCGATGCTATGGAAAGGGTAGGCTACAACGGGGTAATCACGGTTGAAGACTCAAAAACGATGGAAACCAGCCTTGATGTGGTTGAAGGTATGCAGTTTGACCGCGGCTTTGTTTCGCCCTACATGGCACTTGATACTGAAAAAATGACCTGTGAATTCGAAGACCCCTATATCCTGATTACGGACAAGAAGATCAACAGCATGAAGCAGATCGTGCCCGTGCTTGAGAAGGTCGCTTCCGAAGGCCGATCCCTCCTGATTATTGCTGAGGACGTCGACGGGGATGCCCAGGCAGCTCTGATCCTTAACATCATCCGCGGATCCCTGAGAGTCTGCGCTGTAAAAGCTCCGGGGTTCGGAAACGAGAGAAAGGAGATGCTCGAAGATATTGCCGTCCTGACCGGCGGGCAGGTAATCAGTGAAGAGAAAGGCATGAAACTTGAGGAATTCAGTGATTACATGCTCGGGAGTGCCAGGAAGGTTACGGTTGACAACAATAAAACCATAATCGTGGAAGGCAGGGGCGATAAGGCAAAGATTGAGGACAGAGTCAGGATCATCGAAGCCCAGGTCAATATTGCCGAAGCCGACTATCAAAAGACAGGACTTAAAAAGCGCCAGGCAAAGCTTGGAGGTGGCGTTGCGGTAATCAAAGTAGGTGCTGCAACTGAAACCGAGCTCAAGGAAAAGAAGATGAGGATCGATGATGCCCTGAATGCTACAAAAGCCGCAGTTGAAGAAGGTGTGGTTACGGGTGGAGGAGTCAGCCTTTTCCGGGCAGCTGCAGTCCTTGATGACCTCGGCCTTGAAGGCGACAGGCAGGTGGGCGTAAAGATCGTCCGGAGGTCCATAGAAGATCCTGTCCGCCAGATAGCTGCAAACGCAGGCAGGGAAGGCGCCGAAGTTGTGGCAACCATAAGGGCCGAGTCCGGTGAGTGCTTCGGGTACAATGCAAAGGGCGACGTCTTTGAAGACCTCTTCGAAGCCGGCGTAATCGACCCGACAAAAGTGGTAAGAAGCGGGCTCCAGAATGCCGCCTCAATCGCAGGTATGGTGCTCACGACGGAAGCTCTTGTGACCGATTTTGACGAAGAAAAGGACGACAAGACAGCTGCAATCATTATCTGATTGCAGTATTTTTCTCATTTCCTTTTCTCTCTATTTTTTCTTTCCTATCCTTTTTTCCCTAATAAGGGCCGAAAACCTTTTTCTGTTATTGGCACATCATGTTTGTAAAAATATAATTCTCGATATCTATAACTACAGATCTATAGTTAATCTGTTCGACTCTCCTCTGGTCATTCATAGCCGCTCATAAACTCCTATCATCCACCAGTTTATTAAAAACGCTTCCTGCCAGAAAGGTGAAAGTAAATATGCTTGAAGTCTACTGTGATTCATCCTATAATAAAGGCGAAGATTCCTACATCGGTTGCGTGATGCTACGGGATGGCATGCAGCTTCATCAATCAACAACTAAAGTCCCGGATCATCCTCAGAACAATCTTGAATGTGAACTTGCAGCCCTTAACTTCGCGCTATCCCTTGTCAGAATTTTTTCAGCAGGCGATAAAGAAATCGTCATTTATAACGACTCGACTGAAGCCGTAAAAGATTTTCAGGGCAGGGTAAAGCAAGTAGAAAAGGCGTTTTCTGGGTCCAGGCTCAGCTTTGAGTATATCCCCCGGGAGAAAATGAACCAGGCAGCTGCAGACAGACTCTCTAAAAAGTTTCCTGTTTTTTTCTCGAGCACGTCCACATCTGAGGTGGAGTCTTTTTCGAGGCGGGAAGACGTTCTTTCAGATATAGCCCGGAATGGGAGCACCGTTTTTTATCTGGAAAAAGTTCCGGAAATGTCTACAAACAAAAAAACCTGCTACAGATTGATAGTTCGTACAATGGAAAAGATTCTTTCTGATGACCTGCTCTATCCGGTAAAAAAAGGAGGGCCGGGCACTCAGATCAAGGCTGTGGAACAGATTCGAAAAGACATTTCAAACCCTGAGGTTTTTTCTTCTCTGAAATCAAAAGGTGTCAGGTTTGAAAACTCCTACTTCCTGCTCACAGACGAAACCTGGGGGCTTCGGGGTACGGACAGTCAGGCTTACTCCATTCTGCCCTCTTCCATTCCCCACAGGGTCATATGCGATGAAGTGGACAGGTCACCCCAGAACCTTTTCAGAAGAGCCGAACGTTTCAGGTAATTATCCTACTCCTGAAACCCATTGATTGTAGCCCCTCTCTCCGGAATCCAACGCCGGCGTTGTAGAATTTGAAGTATTCTCTTTATATGTGTTATGCAACCCTTAAACCCAAATTTAACCCCTGAATATCCATGAAATCCATAGATTACAAAACACAGATTTTACTAGCAGTTTTCATAAGCTCTCTGCTCCTCGGAAACCTCCTGGGGAGCAAGCTAATTGAAATCTTCGGAATTGTAACCTCTGTCGGCTTATTCGGATATCCGGTTACTTTTCTTATTACGGATATAATAGAGGAAGTTAGGGGAAAAGAAATAACAAAGATTTTCGTACACGCAGGCTTACTTTCACTCTTCATTGCCGTACTTTTCGTCTTTGTAAGTACGGGCTTCCCTTCTTCCCCTCTGTATCCGCATAGTGAGGCTTATAATAGTGTTTTCTCAAACTCTCTGCGGATTATCCTGGCAAGTATGACCGCTTTTGTTATAAGCCAGTACCATGACCTCTGGGCTTTTAATTTCTGGAGGCAGAAGACAAACGGCAGATACCTCTGGTTCAGGAACAATCTTTCAACAATTGTTTCCCAGCTGATTGACTCCATTGTTTTCACGTTTATCGCTTTCTATCACGCCACTCCCGATCTTGGGGCAGTCCAGATTTTTTATATGATCGTGCCTCTCTGGGTCCTTAAAGTGGGTTTTGCTCTCCTTGATACTCCTTTTGTATATCTTGGAGTCCGGTGGCTTGCTTCAGAAAGCCCGGATGAAACGCCCTACCAAGGAGAAAACCGGGAGGCAGGCTCGGTTGACGGTTAAATATGGGCAATTCCTGAAATCAGCTTCGGCCTGGAAGTGACCTGGGAGTACATTTCCGTGCCTTGAATCCCAATGCTTATGGATATCCCCGTCCTATACCCTATATATTAACGGGGGTGCTGATTATGGCAGACCATCCTGAGATAAAAATAGGGCAGGCAAGGATTGATCTTCAAATTAATGAAGAAAATTCCGAAAAGGCTTATGAAAGAAAGGCTGAAGAGCAGGAAAAGTCAGGTAAGGAACCCAATAAAGGAGTTTCCTCTGAAGAATTCTGTATCTCCTGTATGGATATTCCTGAGGAACAGCGTAAGGGCATAACTCTGGAGATCCAGCAGGTAGCTGAAAGGCTTCTGAAAGCCCATGGGGTTATTAACGAACCTGGAGACCTTTTAAAGGGAGAGTGGTTCCTCAAACTGCAGAAGCCGAAGTTCGAAAAGAAACTGGTTCTTGCAAAATCCGGAGAGGAAGTCTTTATAGGCTTTTATAGCTATAAGGAGGAAACTCCTGTTCCCGATCCCAACTTCGTTTTGCTTTCTCAATACAGCGTCTGGTACCCGCAGAGGGTAGAGGAAAAATTTGAAGAAACGGTTGCTTCCTTCTTTACGGGAGCTTATGGAGATTACGATTTTCTCAATATCGTCCCTGAAAACGTTGAAAAATTCCAGGCTTTTCAGCGTGATTTTGCAAAAATGCTTGAAGACCAGGGCTGGGACGGCCCGGAAGTGGAGGTAGTTGAAAAAATAATGCCTAAAGATTAAGTTTCTCTGAAAACTTATGTTTCCCCAAAAACCCATGTATTTTTGAAAACTCAAATTTCCATAGTACCTCTGCCGTTCAGAGCTTTGGCTTTTTCTTTTAACCTTTTCCGAGAATTAATTTTTCGTCCCAACTTCTTCTAGGAATTTATTTCTCTTTTATGCTCTCTATTTCTAACTCTTTGTTTTTCCCACAGAATATTTAAATATTGAAAGCATACGCAGTTTCAGGTACATATTTAGTGATAGTATTTACTCAATGATGATACATATTTGACGATATTCCTTGCTTTTCCCTTGTGGTTTTTATAGTAATCGCTTTTCAGAAGGTCTTTTATGTTTTCGATAAATTCCGAATGCATCCTTTCAAAACAGTCCGAAGATATCCCTCCTTTCTATGTGATGGAAGTACTGGAAAGTGCCAAGGAGCTGGAAGCTCAGGGCAGGCATATAATCCACCTTGAGGTCGGAGAGCCTGATTTCCCTACAGCTCCCCATATATGTGAGGCTGCCTGTACTGCTATTGGAAAGGGACTTACAAAGTACACCCACAGCCAGGGGCTCCCTGCCCTCCGAGATGCAATAGTTGAATCTTACTACCGGAAGTTTGGGGTTGACCTTGACCCTAACCAGGTTATCGTTACTTCAGGAACAAGTCCCGGGCTCCTGATGGTTTTCATGGCTCTGCTTGAAAAGAGGGATGAGGTAATAATGTCGAACCCTCACTACGCCTGCTATCCTAATTTCGTAAAATATCTGGGCGGAACCCCCGTTTTTGTCTATACAAGTGAGGCAAACGGCTTTGCCCTTGAACCGGAAACCGTGAGGCAGTGCCTGAGCCCTAACACCAAAGCCATTCTTATCAACAGCCCTTCAAATCCCGGAGGGCATGTGATGTCTCCCGAAACTTTGCAGGGCCTTGCCGCAATAGCAGACGAAAAAAGAATTCCTATCGTTGCGGACGAGATTTACCAGGGCCTGATCTACAGCGGAGAAGAACACAGCATCCTGGAATATACCAAAAATGCCTTTGTCCTTAACGGCTTTTCCAAACTCTATGCGATGACCGGCTGGAGGCTCGGCTATATTATCTGTCCCCTTGAATGTGTGCGTGCGATCCAGAAAATTCACCAGAATTTCTTTATCTGCGCAAACTCCTTTGTCCAGGAAGCAGGTATCGCAGCCCTGAATGGTTCCCAGGAACATGTTGCTGAAATGGTCCAGATTTACAATATGCGTCGCCAGTACATGCTAAAAAGGCTTCTCGGTATGGGGCTTGAAGTTCTAAAAGAGCCAATGGGAGCCTTTTATGTCCTTGCTGATGCCCGCAAGTTCAACAACGATTCCCTTGAATTGAGCCGCAAGATACTCAATGAAGCAGGTGTGGCAGTGACTCCCGGCATAGATTTCGGAAACGGGGCAGAAGGCTACCTGCGCTTTTCCTATGCCAACAGCCTTGAAAACATTGCAGAAGGCATGGACCGTCTGGAAACTTTTCTGGAAAAAGAGCTGGATGGATGAGAAAGATGGATGAGAAAGATGAATGAGAACTCCCGGAATTCGGAAGCAATCAGTTTTTTCCAGGAAACAATCAGTTTCCGCTATTAATTTTTTAATTTCTTCTGGCATGAAAGTAATGTGATTTGACAGGTACTTTCATCCCTTTTTGCTTTTTATTTTTTTGTTTCCATGTTTGAAGCATTTCCATGTTAATTTGTTAGTCAACTTTTCCGGATAATCACTTTTGGGATCATCCTTTCTTTGCATCATTCTTTCTTTTTTATTGTATACTCAAAATCCGGTTCAGAAAGCTTTTCCAGTTCTACCAGTCCGTCAGAACCTGATAATTCTCCTTTTGTTTTTTCATTTGCGGGAACGGATTTTTTATCCTCTTCGACTGTTGTTTGTTTTGTACCTTCTGTTGTGGTTTCTGCAGTAGTTTTCGTTGTTTCCGTTGATGTTTCCTTAGTAGCTTCAGTTGATGTGTCTTTCGATGTTTCTACTGAGATTTCTGTTATGGTTCCTTCTATGCTATCTTTTTTGCCAGAATCGGGGATTCCGGTCTTTTCTTTTTCTTTCCCTTTTTCTTCTTTCTTCTCTGGCGTCTTCCGGAGTTTTTCGATTGCTGTACGGTCCACAGGGATTTTTTTCGGGGATTTGAACTTCAGCTTCTCGGGGTTTCTTTTGATATAAACACCCGCAGCCAGCAGAACCAGGGTTGCAGCAAGGTATGTAAGGAGACTGATGTGTAGTTTTTCCTCTATTAAAATTGAGGGATCATCGGAAGCATTGATTTCTTTTGAGACCGTGCCGTATCCGGTCTTTTTTATAGTCAGTTTGTGCTGCCTTCCTTCGGCGTTAAATACGACAGGGGTAACCCCTTTATATCCACCGTCAAGGTAGACCTTTGCTCCTGAGGGGCTTGAAGAAACGCTGTATGTCCACCTGCTTATCCGGAGCTTTTTTGAGATCGAATACGTTTCCCCGGCTGTAACAGTAACTCGCTCAAAGACGTCCTCATACCCGTCCTGCTTCAGCACCACTTCATAAAAACCGGAAGGAACGTCCTCTATCAGGGCCGGGGTTTTTCCCACAGGTATTTCATTTATATAGATCTCGGAGCCGTTCGGAACTGTTGTGATTTTGATATTTCCCGAGTCCCCTTTATCCACTACCGTGGAATTCTCAGTCTCTTTAACTGTGGAATTGCCCTGCCCGGGATCTGCGGCAGAGACGTCCGCAAATACGGGGCCGACGGCTAAAGTGAGTATCAGGAAGGAAAATACTGTGCAGATCAGGGCTTTTCTGAAAGCCACTGGTTTGAGGTCAGATTTCTTTTTTATACGGAACCCCTTCGTTTTGAATGATGACTCTTCTTTTTAAGTAACTGGTATTTATAACTCATCATTCTTTTATCTGCTAGAGGCATTTCATCTTCGAGGGCATTATCTGATTGAGCATTTTATCTTATTGAGCAGAATTTTTCCAGTCTCTTTTTACCCGTTAAATTCAGGTCATTATTTTTTCCATTGCCGTATCTGTCCTCTCCTGCTTGAAATCAAAAATGCTGCTCTGATTTCTATTCTCTTTTTCAGGACAGAATATCCCCGTAATCATCCAGGTTCCATATATAAAATGCGTCCCCATGATAAAGTAAAGTTCTTTTTCTTTAAGGAGTTCAAAGAGCTGCTCTCTGATTTTCTTTTTCACGGCTCCTGGAGCCCCTTCTCCCCTCACTATATTCCTTACGGTTTCGTTGAGTTCCCAATCGAGCAGAATAATTTTATGCCCCCTGCAGGCGTCTTCCCCCTCGCACCTGAAGATATATTTTACCTCTACAGGCATCGCGGCTTTTTCCCCTTTTTCGAGAAAATCCCCCATAAGGTTAAAGTACTGCTGCCGGTCACAGGTCTCAGTGCTGTTTACCTTAACATCCACATCCAGAAGCTCAGGCTTTACCACTCCCAGGCTTGCTCCTTCCATGTTCAGCCCTTCCAGGGAAGTCACTAGCGGCAGGATAAGCTCTTTCATTTCCCTGTCCTTTGCCGGCTTTTCCAGGTTTACGTAATCAAGGACTTTCCTGCTTTCCCACCTCAGGTCGTGCTCGGGCTTCGTAACCGTGACCTCAAGCAGGTCGTTCTTCCTGAAATCAACCAGTCCCTCACCGTACCTGAACCTGAGGGGGTAGAGCCTCAGGAGTTCTCCGGCTTTGTTGATGCCCGTAACTCCAACGGCATGCACGTACCCGTTTCTTCTGCTCTTCTCGGGGGTGGCTCTGACAAGGACCGCAATTTCTTCTTTTTCTCGCCTCAATGGGGTAACCTCAGTTGTTTTTGAGTGAATCTGGATAAAGGTTGGTTTTTGGGGATATTAACTCTTGAGGAAGCGGGGTGAAAGTGTTTTTTTCTTGAGAATGTTTTTTATTTGAATCTGCAACAAGTTAGATTATGTATAACAGGTTAGATCCAGATATCCCAAAAAGAGGTATTATCAAAAGAGGAATAAATATTAAGAGGACGCTACCTAAGAGGACGCTACCGGAATTAGTAATCTCTCCTGTAAAATGAAAAAGTCTTCTGAAAATAAAAATTAAAGAAAAGAAAAAATGTGGGGCTGGTGAGATTCGAACTCACGATCGACGGGTATCTCCGAACAACTGCTTTAACAGTTTTCTGGCGAGCATCTATCAGTGCTCCAACGGTTCCTCATCGTCCTGCCCCGTCGGGAAAGACTCGGTAGACCCGTTGTTCATCATTTATCCGCTGGAGCCCATCGCCATGCCGGGCTAGGCCACAGCCCCTTTACAAGGATATTGAAATAGCCTTTCTCTTTTAAATAGTTAACGGCAGGAACTAATGTTTCTGATGTCAGATTTCTAAGAATTATTATTTCTTTCTCACATCAACAGGTAATATATTATTCCTGCAAGAATTGCGAGCACAATTATTACAAAGGAAATATATCCGAGCAGGCGGACCGTGAAATCGTATGTGCTTACCTCGCCTGTCCATTTGCCTGTTCTCCGGCGGTCAAAGTATTTCATCCATTTCTTACTCAATTTCAAAGGTTTCAGGTCTCCCTTTTCATTTTTGTTCTATATCAGGGGTTTTACAAATAAATCTATTTATATGACTCTCTGAGAATCAAATTCCTGATTTGCCTGGTGCCTTCATGAAAATGAGAACAGGCCATGAATGGCTTCAATCGGTTCCAAATTCTATTTTTGTCTAAAAAAGTTGTGGAAAATGGATTGGAATTGAGAGGTAAGGGGTCCCTCTCAATTTTAGTGATTGGTGGCGGGGTTGGGGTGAATCCTACCCGGATCTTTTTTCTAACCTTTTCTAGGATATGCCTTTTTTCCAGGTATGCATACCTATAATGAGATCAATTACTCTTATAACATATAATTCTTGTGAGGGAGCTGGGTTGAAGATCAAAAATCTCAGTCAACTCACTCAATTATTTTTATATATGTCTGACAAATATTGATAAGTGTAAGGGCATCGCCATCTCTGAGCATCGTTCTTTGCCAGGTGGGTGTATGAGTACAAAAAAGTGAATGGGGAGCTTTTTTCCTGTTAGCTCCCGATGTGTTCCGTTTTCTTTCAGAAACGTTATTGTCTTACTGGTTTTCAGTCGATTTTCTCGAACTTGGACGCAGGGGCTCCGCAAATCGGACAGTTCCCTTCAGGTTCACCCTCTATGGTATGTCCGCAGACCCCACAGACGTAATAATCGACCTCTTTATTGTTCCCGAGTTCTTCCAGGGCTTTTTCGTATAGTCTGGCATGGACCCTTTCTACTTTATTTGCCACTTCAAAGCTCCAGAGAGCCCTGTTGTCTCCCTCTGCTTTTGCCTCCTCTATAAAAGTGGGGTACATTGTCTCAAATTCGTATGTTTCCCCATTAACGGCTTCTTTCAGGTTTTCCATTGTAGTTCCAATCCCACCCATACGCTGGAGGTGGTTGAAAGCATGGATGGTTTCCGCAGCAGCAGCGGCTCTAAATAGTTTGGCTACCTGGGGGTATCCTTCTTCATCTGCTTTCTTCGCAAAAGCAAGGTATGTTCTGTTTGCCATCGATTCGCCGGTAAATGCAGCTTTAAGGTTATCTTTTGAACTTATGTTAATCTCCCCTTAATTTGAATCTTTTTTCGCTCTATTTTACGGTCATATCTATTATTCTTAACGCCCGTTATCCTACTCGATGTAGGAGAGAGGTATTTTCCGCAAAAGAAAAACAGGAAGAAAATAATTTTCAGATACTTAAACCCTGAAATTTGCATTTACTCTTAAAAGTCCTCCTCTTAAAGCCGTAAATTTCTGGTTTGGCTTCTCATATTTTTATTTTTTTGCAGTTTATTAATCGTGTTGTTCGATTTGTGACAGTATATTATGAATAAATTATTATATAAAGAGGTATATTTTAAATTTGATCCGGAAACCCCCCAGTCAAAAGTTAAATGTCCCCAAAATAAAAGTCCAATTTTTTTGGCATTGTAACTGGAGACAAAAAACATTTGCCCGGAACTCTCTATATATATAAAAGAAGTGAAAATATATGTTCTGGAGTAAAGACTATATTGTCGAAAGGCTGAGCAAAATACCCCGAACGCTGGAAGATATCTCAATAGAGATCTTTGAAGGCGTACCCCCTGCCAGTGACCTGGTATACAAAGCAGACCTTTCGAAAGAACATTGTACCGAAGCATCCAGCGGCTGCAGAAACCCCCAGGCACGCATAAGTGTAGAACAGGCGAGTATGGAAAAGGAAGTTATGTATCCTTATATGGATGGATCTGTTTTGGATGAGTTTTCCATTCACTCAACGCAGCATCAGTTTATGTTACCTTACGAGATCCTGGACTACAATATAAAGAAAGAATACCGAATCTTTCAGCCTGATGAGTTGAAGGCCAGGTTCCCTGTAGTATACAAACAGCTGATGGAGGTCAAACAGGAATCTGGAGCAGAGAAACAGGAAATCGAATCTGCTGACTGCTATCGCCTGGAAGATGAAAGCTTCCTGCAGTACATAAAAACTCCTAAAATAATCATTACCAACAACTATCGCCCGCATGCTTCATACGATGTGAGTGGAAAATACGTGTTTTCAGGCGGAATAGGAGTTGTTCTCGGAGATCCCACGCTCTATCATTATGTCACAGCGGTGCTTAACTCTTCAATAGCAAGGACTCTTCCTGAGATATGGAGCCGGGAAAAAATGCAGGGAAATAACCGCTTGAACTCTAAGATGATAAAAAGGTTCCCAATTGAGTTCCCTAAAAAACAGATCACTGAAACTCTTATAAGCACACTGTGCAGATACCTGATTTATCTTAACAGGCAAAAGCAGACAGCAAAGGATTACTCCATACCCTATTGCCAGAATCTGATTGATTTCTACAGGAGAATTGCAGATCTTCTGATTCTGGATACTTATATCACAGCCGATCTTGATCCGAAACTTCTTGAGGTCCTTGCGGAAAATATCACAGCTTCCGGAGAAGAATTCGAGTACAGTGACGATATAAATCTTCTGATCGGGTTGCAGGCAATAAAGACAAACATTCTGGACTCTGCTGACTTCCGGAAATGCAGGTTCAACAATGAATTCACCAATGTCCTGGCTACCCTGAAGAATAACGGCATCTGGTAAGAGAAAAACTGATAAAAAAATAAGGAATTTGGTTTCAGGGATTTTTAATTTTCTTGTTCCTTTTCTTTTTCCGGTCGATTTTCTTTTTGGTCATTTTCCTGCTCAATCATTTCTAAGCATTAGCGTGAAAATTCAGGGATATTTCATGAACCGAAATAATTTCAGGACAAAACATAATGACAGGGTTTAAAAAAATGATGGTCCATCTTTATCCGATTGATGTTTTGAAACACCTAAATGTCAGTATTTCCTTCAAAGTCCACTTTGACTCTGTAATCCCTGCTTCTCTTGCAGGTGTATTTTTGCATTCAACCCCTCTTTCATCTTTGTATCTTAATCCTCCATGCCCTCTACAGAAGTTAAAATACGTGCAATAGAGCTTCATCTGTATTTCTAACCATTCTTTCATTTTTGAAAACCCTATTGTTTTCCTTGACACTCTGTTGTTATCCTGCCTGAAGGTTAGGTTTTGTCTTTCCAGTAAAGTTGTTGATATTTCGCTTTGTTCAATGTCTTCTCCAAAAATGATTTTCTTCTCTACTTTCTCAAGTACTCCATTTTTTCTTGTTTTTACTACCTGTGCACACCTTAAATCCTCAGAGGAAACGATTTTTGGTTTCTTTGGTCTTCCTCTTTTCCCAGTTCTTGGGAACTCTATCAAAACTCCAAATTGTTTTAAAAGAGCTTCTTTATAAAAGTTCAACCCATCTGTGACAAAAAGAGGGATTTTATCTGGAAGATGTTTGATAGTTAACTCAACCAGTTTGTCTGCAACATACTGCTTTCTTGGACCTATTACAAAGTCAAGAATTAGCCTGCAACCTGGTGCAAAAGATACCCACATCCAGGGCCCATCATCTTCATAATTTTTCATTCGTGGGAATATTTTTTTGGATTATAACCCATAGTTCATCCATTTCTACCTTTGACACATCTACGTTCTTCATCATAGTATCATTTACTTTATCGCATTGTTCAGCTGCACGGGATAGCCAGCGCTTTACGCTGGCAGGTTGTACCTCTAAAACATCGGCAATAGCTTGAACGCTCATTCCTTTCATAGACATCTTTAAAGCTAAATCAATTGTTTTATCATCTTTGCGAAGATCATGATAAAAAGTACCTGTATGGTTGCAAAATGCTTTGCCACATGCATGGCAACGATATCTTCTTGTTTTTTCTCCACGGCTTATGTAAGTTCCATTTCCAGTAACATTGCCTTGACCAGTAAGGCCGTAGAGCTTGCAGCCTTTGTTAGGACAGGCAACGTCAGTAAATTGTGGTTTAGGACCTCTCTTCCCCATAATATAAACATATAATTCCTCATATATAATACCAATCAAATACAAATTGGCCATCAAAAAAATTAGTTTAAGGATTTACGCCCAGGGCAGGATTTGAACCTGCGATCCCAAAGGGAACGGTTTTCGAGACCGTCGCCATACCGCTAGACGACCTGGGCATTTTGATTTAAGAACGTTTCAGGCTGGTTTTATTTTGACTTATGGTTTCATGTCAGCTTAAATGCCGGATGAATTTTTTGTTAATGAGAAATTCCGGGCAGTGCCCGGTGCTTCTGGTGCAGAGTAAAGTGAATATACTTTCTATCTTATATATTTTATTCTCAGCGGACTCCCTCTTTTTAAAAATCGAAAAGGGATCTCTGTCCTGCAGGTTTTTCCGGACCCTCTTCTTCAGGTGCCTTCGCTTCCTCTCCTGCTCGATTTTCTTCATCAGTTTTTGCTGTTTCTGTCGATTTTATGCTTTCAAGGTCAGCAAAAGAGATCTGAGCTCCGGTTTTTCCTTTCTCTCTTTTTGTTGTTTTTGAGGTCTTTTTCTTTTCCCCGGCACTCTTTTCTGCAGATCCGGGCTTTTCGGCTTTCAGGGTTTCGGGCAGTTCAAGCCAGCCGTACTGGCCACCTCCGCCGGGGTGGATTATAACGTCTCCTTTTCTGAAGGCGAGAATTGCGTTTATTATTCTGTCATCCACTATTTCCAGGGCATCGGGCTCTGCATAGATCAGGGCTTCAACCTCGTTTCCGAAATTCTCCACAAGGGTTTTCCAGGCAGTCTTTACGCCTTTTGTCTGGATGCTTGCATGGCCGAGTGCCATCTGTATGATCTCTGCAAGAGGGATCAGGTGAAGGTACGGGGGACGGTGGTCCGGGTGCCTGGGGTTTTCAAAATCCGCAAGTTCGTTGATCCGGTCAGCTACTCCTTTTTTAATAATCCCTCCGCATTTCGGGCAGTGCCATCGGTTTGCTTCGGCTTCCGGAAGCGTATACCGGGTAAAGCATTTGATGCATGCGGACCGGTTGTACTTACCTTCTTCAGGGAAAAACCCGACGTTCAGGGTAGGCCCGTAGCCCTGTTCCCTGAGGATGGCTTTCCTGAGCCCCTCAAAGGTGATGTCAGGAACATTGAACTGAGTAAATTCCCTTGCCAGTTTGTTGGTGTAAGGGGAATGGGCATCGGAGTTTGTGAGGAAGGTAAGGCGTTGCAGTTCTTCAATCCTGTCTGCGTAATCACTGTCTGCGCTCAGGCCAAGCTCAAGAAAAGAAATATAATCGGTCATATCTCCGTAACAACTTTCCAGGCTGTCATGGTAGGCGTAGAGGGCGGTCCAGGGAGTAAAAGCATGGCAGGGGCCGATAAGAGCCCCAAGATCTTTTGCGATCTCTGCAATTTCGCAGCCATCCAGCTTAACTGTCGGGCGCCCGTCTGCTTCAAGGTTCCCGAAAGGAGCAATTTTTTCTGCTAGCTCTTCGGCTTTTGAAACCGAAGGTAAAATCAGGAGGTGGTGCACACGGTTGCTGTCTTCAATCTCGGTGGTAGGGATGAAAAATGTATTTCCTATCCGGATTTCCTTATCTGAAATGGCTGCTTTTTTAATATCTTTCAGCCATTCCGGATGGGTGCAGTCCCCTGTGCCTATAAGCTCCATCCCTTTTTTTGAAGCTTCACTCGCGATTGTGGGCAGTTCCATTTTCCCGGAACACGCCATCGAGTACTTCGAGTGGAGATGGAGGTCTGCATTGACTTTCATTTCCAAACCTTTATTTCCGAACCTTTTGACTTTCGGATCCCGCAACTGTATTTTTCTACCCGGATTCTCCGGTCCGTTGTCCTCTACGGAACTTCCCGGTATGTATATTATCTACACATTTATCCTATGTAGCGCAGGTCTTCTTCCGAGGGTTTGACTTCCGGAAGGTTCTGTTGCTCTTCTTTTTCTTTCAGCTTTTCGAGGATACTTTCCATTTCCTCGGCTTTTTTCTTAAGGGAGTCCGTGTTTACCTCGATCCCGAAAATCCTGCAGATAACCTTCAAAAGAGACTGGGCGCTTTTCGGATCCATCAGGTATCCGGGGGTCATTCCCATAAGGCAGGCAGCATTTATATCTCTCATCCCGCTAAAAGCTACAAGCAAGCCAGATGCTCCTACGATTCCTCCGCTTGGCTCCGATTCCCGGAACTCGACCCCGTATTGCTTAATCTCTTCGATCAGTTCCGTGCTGTTGGCAACCCCGAGTACGGTTTCTTCATATGTCAGTTTGCCTGTCGGATAGCCTCCGAGGGTGTATATTCTGGGCACATTAAGTTCCTCTGCAATGTCCAGATAAATTGAGCAGAGTTCGTAATGTCCCTGTGAGGTGGTGCTCTGGTGGTCTCCAACAAGAAAAAGAACATCAGTTTCGTTTGCTTTTCCGTGGTATATGGTGTTGCTTACCGGGCGGACCGTGCAATCTTTATTGACAAGGACCTGGGGTGGAAAATGCGGGGAATAAACCTCTATAATCTTCTCAGCTCCAAGTTCATCTACAAGATGTTCTGCCACCAGCTTGCCCACAAGCCCTACTCCCGGAAGTCCTACTACCAGTATAGGGTTTCTGAGCTCAAGGTTTTCTTTCAGGCGGACAAGTGTACTTTGCTGCATAAAAATCCCTTATCCTTTATTTGCCAGTCTTCGGTACTTGCCGTAAGGGTCTTGAGGAGAAAAGCGGGCCGGGATAGCGGGCAAGGTTACTCCCCCGCAAACCGGACATTTTTCCCTTAAAGTGTACCTGCCGCAATTTTTGCATTTGCGGATCTTTTGTCCCAAAAGGCATCACGCCTTTGCCGATTCGATGTGCCGTTTGAAAGTCCCATGGCCGCCAAGTTTGGAAATAGTGTCTATTGCCGTCTGGGCGGATTTTTTAAGGACTGATTCGGCTTTCTTATAATCAGGAGCTATTACCTTGATTCTGTATCTCGGAGCTCCTGTGTAACTTACTTCGAGTCTGATATCTTTTCCATCTACATCGCTGATGGAATCTGCAGCATGGAGGGCCTGTTTTATGATCTCTATGCCGTTTGGAAGATTGCAGGTCAGATCCACATACCCTGCGATATCCACGAAGGGAAGTTTGATATTCTCTCCTGCGATCTTGGTTATGCTCTTCAGGTATTTTTTGTTGACTTTAAGTCCTTTGAATGCTTTTTCCCCTTCGATAGCTGCTTCTTCAAAGGCGGAGTATGCGCTTCCGAACTCTTCTACAAGTTTCTCGTGCAGAGTTTGCTGGCCGTTTTCATCGGTCTTTGTCTCTTCAGCCACAAATTGGAGCCACTTGGCGGCTTTCTGCTCATTCTTCCATTCCTGGATCTTGGCCCGCCGCTGGTGCTCGTTCACATCTTTCAATGACAGGTCTATGTGGCCGCGGGAAGGGTCCACGTTCAGAACCTTGCAGACAATCTTCTGCCCTTCCCTGACGTAGTCCCTGACGTATTTGACCCAGCCTGCTTTAATTTCGGAGATGTGGATGAATCCTTCCCTGCCTCCGAACTCCTCAAGCTCGACGTAGGCGCCGAAATCAGTGACATTCTTCACCGTACAGACAACAAACTCTCCAACTTCGGGCCAGTTATCGTTTCCCATTCGTACCACTTCTCGATTTTTGTCTTTTATTACTCTCTACTGTACTCCTGTGCAGTGCTTTTACCGGTCCGGTTATTCAAGCACTTCCAGGATGTGAGTTGTAATTGTTGACTTTCCACCGGTTGGTTCGGCAAGGGTTCTTCCACAGACAACGCAGGTAATCTTACGGCTTGCGCTTCCGAATATGATCTGTTCGTTTTCGCAGTCGTTGCACTTTACGCGCAGGAACCTGCTCTTTGGTCTCTGGGTATAGTCTACCATATTATCTTACTCCTTGAACTCGAACTTCTTTGCCCTGAAGCAGGGTCTCTGGTGGGCTTTCTTACATACTGTACAGCGGTACCTGAGCCAGATGCGCTTTGTTGGCTTGTCGCCACCGGGCACCTTGGAGAACTTTCCGCTGTTTCCTATCCCTTCCTGTCTCTTCTTCTGTCTTGCAATATGAGTCATTGCTGAAGCCTGGCCCTTCTTTACCCTCTCAACTACGTGTTCACTGTGGGTTTTACAGAACGGGCAGTAAGTTCTGAACCTCTTTGGAATCTTCATTCTTTACACCTTTTTTGATGATTATTGGTATGGTGTGCATTTTCCGGCTTTTGCGGAAAAGCACCGATAATATACTTATTCAATATACGTATGGCGTTACGTATGGCGTTTATTTTTTCCTGGGAAGCTATTAATTATTAATTTGGGAAGCTTGATTGATGAGTTTGAAATTGTCTGGTCCTCTTTTGGCTCGATATCATGAGTGGCGGTCTTATATCGAAGACGAGGTCAGAGCACGCTAACAAGGTTAAGCTACACAGATATAGCTACACATATAAATACTAATACTATTGCCTGAAGGACTTTTTTCTTCAGAAGGTACGAATAAGCTGTTTGCAGGATCTTGAATACGTCTGTTCACAACTGTTTTTCTGGCAAAAATAAGCTGCATGTCTTAAGGAGTCAGTTCTTTGCGAAATTCCTTTCTCCAGAACCTCCCTCTCCGGCAGCAATCAGTTTTGCTGCATTCCGTTTTATCAGTCCCGTTGCATTCAGTTGCGGCAAAACAACTACATCTTCGGCACTTACCGTATAGTTTCGTCCGTCTGCACCCGTGAAGGTGGGCAGGTTCTTCAGTATTCGGACAACAACATATTCTTCGTTTATATTGTTTTTGCCCGATTCTGTCCCTGCTTTCTTTCTCCCTGTAGTTGCGGTTCTGTCCTCTCCTGTCTTTTCTTTCGGATGACCCGAGGCAGGATCCTGCCTTGATGCCCATATACATGGCCAGACTGCAGTCTTCCCGGAATCAGGGTAAAGAATGGGTCCTAATAGCTCTGTTTTTGCAGCTTCTATGCCCTGAAGTACGAGGTCATACAGCAATTTTTCCGCAGGAAGCAGTTTTTCGATATCCTTTGAAATGGGCTTATCAGCATTAGACTGGATCGTTGCCCTGGTAATAACCTTTCCTATCCTTTTCATAAAGATGGTCTCTAGGTCCGAAAGCGCTCTTTCATGCTCGTCGTTGAGCATCTTTGACTCCGGGGAGCGGGGGTTATTAATCTTACCTATCTCTTTTTCAAGCTCCCGGACATATTTTTCAGCTTCCAGGTAAAAATCAGCCGGAATTGTTTTCAATGTCTGGTTTTTTTCCTTATACAGGATCTGGCTGATTTCTTCGATATCCATATTCTGCAACACCTCTACATATCAGATATACGGCTGCATACTCCGGAACTTCCTGTATGCCTTCCTCTATTCTTAAATCCTTGCCCTTCAGCTGTACTGAGAAAGGTTTTAAAGCAGTTATTTTTACCGGCCTTTCCCCAAAAACAACCGCATCATTAAGAGGGTCAAATTCTTCCATCTCGGATAAAGCAAGCTTCTTTACCAGCATCCCGGACCCACCATGCAGGGACCCGGGCACACGGATAAGCCTTTTGATATCGGCTGTCACCGGCTCGTCAACGCTGGCCCCGAACCTGTGCAGAAAATCCTCGGCCGATTCCTGCATAAAGTATGCAGCAATTTCCTTAAAGTTTCTGACGTCGAAGTCCAGCCTTCCTTTTTCCAGAATGTCCTTTAAGCCGGTTTCGCTGTTTGCAATATTGATCAGCTTTTTTATTGTGGTATTACCTACTTTATCATGCCTGCGGAGTTCGGGGAACATATCTTTTTTGTACTTTTTTTCACTTTCACTTTTAATGTAATCCGTAAGATAAAGCGCAATCCTCTTCCCCCATCCGGAGTCGTACCCTACAAGTGTGCACTTCCTGGGTACGTTCTTCATGCCTTTAAACGTCTTTGACCCCGTTCCGAAGTCCCCGTCCATTGCAACCTCCCTGAAAAAGTACTTGAACTCCAGGTCCCTTCCGCTCACGTAATTTACGATCTCCCTCCTCTCGGAACTTCCGAGCGTCAGGACTTTCGGGCTCGTAATGTGGAAGTGGTACCCCCTCCCTCCGGAAAACACAAGCTGTACTTCCTGTTCGGAAAACCCGAAATCATCCGTAAGAAAGTCCAGAAGCTTGAGGGTCTCCTTCTTCACGAGCTCAAGCATATCCGCATAGTTTCTCGGGGCATTGGGCAGGTGGTCTGCATCCAGGTCAAAAATAAGCTCGGCTCCGAGCCAGTTTTTCTCGTTCATCTTCTTTGCGTCTGGATATTCGTAATACGCCGTAGAATTGTATACATGTGCAGGGGCCATGCCGTACAGGTAGTCCAGGGCCTCTCCAGGCGAGCCGAAAGACTTGTGCCGATGCATCATCTTTTCCGGCATATCATCGTAGAAGATAAACGCCCATTCCCGGTTAGGCAGGTGGTCAGGAAGCCCTATCTCTGCGTTTTTATAATATTTCTGGAAGCGGGATTTCAAAAACTGGGTGGTTCGTGTGTCCATGGTTCTGGGTTGGGTAGGTTTTTAGGGTATGGTTTTTGGGTATATTTGGTCAGAAGTTTCTTAAGTCCAGACGTCCTCTAAGCTCAGGAGTTTCCTGTTCGGAAGTTCCTTAGATAATATTAACTCATATTTTACTTTTGTTTATATGAATTTTTTTAAAACAGTTTTTTTCGTCTATTCGGATTCAGGTCAGAGGTTTCACTATTGATTGAAATCTATCCAATTCAATTGAAAACCGTCCCATTCAATATCAGAGAATACACCATGTCTAAAAAAACCCATATTGGACGAAAAGTTGAAATTATAAAAGAAACGGATGATCATCTGGATTTTTCAGGTTCCTTTTTCAGATCTCTAATATACAATGAAAATAAATTGTCTCAGAAGCCTGGAAATGACTTTCCTGTTAATATATATAATATCTCTATAAATGTTCCTGTTAACGTCATGATAGCTCTGATGAACTCTCGAAACTGGTTATGAAATAAGAACTTTTGGGGGAAGTCTTATGGGAAGTAGAATTAGCCTTAAAAATCACATCAATACAGTTCTAAGTCATTTGAAAAGGGAAGAAATTGAAGACTCATATGTTGTTACAGACTCGCATGTTGTTGAAAATTCGTATCTTATTGAAGACTCTTATGCTGTGGTAAAGTCTGGCAACTCTATCACTCCTGAAACCTCTGTTAGCTCCTCTACAGGTATGGAATTTGTCCTGGTCCTGCCCGGGGAATTTTATATGGGTTCTCCTTCTGAAGAGCAGGGAAGGTCCGATTCCGAATCTCCGGCCCATAAAGTAACAATTAAAACCTCCTTTTACATGGGCAAATTTCAGGTCACGCAAAAACAATGGAAAAATATAATGGGAAATTCCCCTTCCCACTTCAGGGGGGAAGCCCTGCCTGTTGAGATGGTTTCCTGGAATGATGTTCAGGAATTTGTTGAAAAACTGAATGCAGCAGAAAACACCTATAAATACCGTTTACCTTCCGAAGCCGAATGGGAATACGCTTCCCGAGCCGGTACACAAACCAGGTATTCCTTTGGGGACGACGAATCAAAGCTTAAAGAGTATGCATGGTACGTTAAAAACTCAGGTCGTAAAACTCATCCTATTGGCAGGAAGCAGTCAAATCCCTGGGGGCTTTACGATATGCATGGGAATGTCTGGGAATGGGTTCAGGATAACTGGCACGAAAACTACAACGATTCTCCTTCCGACGGAAAAGCATGGGAAGACCTGGACAATTCTCTCCGGGTCTCTCGTGGGGGGAGCTGGTACTGCATTGCTGAATCCTGCCGGTCAGCGGGCCGTTTCGGACGTGAGCATGATAGCCATTTCGCCAACCTGGGCTTTCGACTTGTGAAGGAACTGTAACTACTTTTTACTCCTACTTCTTTTTCTCACCCGGCTTTCTTTTATTGGTTCCCCAAAAATTGCCGCCAACAATAAGTCCTCTTGAGCGCAGCGAAAAGGACAGCGCACTGCAGAGCCGCAACTCTGCTGGCGCAACTTCGGGGTGGAAAACACTTATACATGAATCCTCTATTATATCCACTTTATGAAACAGGATATGTCAAGTGCAGACGTTGCTGCGGTTGTTGCCGAACTGTCAGCGGGTCCAAGGTCCATTATTGATGCGAAGATAGGGAAGATCTACCAGCCTGCGAGCGAGGAGATCCGCATCAACCTTTACGTTTTTCACCAGGGAAGGGACAACCTGGTAATCGAGGCAGGAAAACGCCTCCATATGACAAAATACGTTCGGGCAAGCCCCACTATTCCTCAGGCTTTTCCCATGCTTCTGCGAAAATACCTGATGGGGGGCAGGATCGTATCTGTCGAGCAGCACGACTTCGACAGGATCATAAAGATAGGGATTGAAAGGGCCGGAGTCAGAAGCACTCTTATTGTAGAACTGTTTGCGCGAGGCAATGTCCTGATAGTGGATTCGGAAAACAAAATCATCCTGCCCATGAATCCCGTGACCCTCAAGGACCGAAGGTTGAGGAGCGGGGAGATTTACGAGCTTCCGGAGGCACAGATGAGCCCGGTGGAGGCTAAGGTTTCGGACCTCATGGAGGCGTTTTCGAAATCGACGGCTGATATTGTCCGGACCATTGCCACAAGGTTCAACCTTGGAGGAGTCCTGGCAGAAGAAGCCTGTTCACGTGCAGGTGTCGATAAGTCCAAACCTGCAAAAGGAGCCACTGTAGAGGATGCTGAAAAGCTCCGGGGTGCGCTGCAAGACCTCTTTTCTCCTCTCTTTACGGGCAGGGTTGCAGGTGAGGTAGAGGGTGAAGCGGTAGCTCCGAAACTCAGGCCCCAGCATGTGAAAAAAGAAATCAACGGGAAAATAGAGACCTTCGATGTGGTTCCTTTTGACCTTAAACGTTATTCCGAATTCGAAAAAGAATATTTTGATTCCTTTAATTCGGCACTTGATGAGTTTTTCGGGAAAAAGGCGCTGGAACAGGTCGCCGAAGTAAAAGCGGCTGAAAAAAAGGAAAAAACCCTGGGCGTTTTCGAGCGCCGCCTGCTCCAGCAGGAAGGGAGCCTTGAAAAGTTCGGAAAAGAAATTGAGAAAAATAACACACTTGCAGAGATTGTCTATGCCAATTACCAGCTTATCGAAGAGCTTTTTTCCGTACTCAACGGGGCAAGGGCAAAGGGATATTCCTGGGATGAAATCCGTTCCATCCTGAAGCAGGCGAAAAAGACCGTGCCTGCTGCGCAAAAGATTACAAACATCGACCAGAAGACCGGGACTGTAACCGTTGAGCTTGACAGCAGGAGCGTCAACCTTGATATCCGGAAGACTGTGCCCCAGAACGCTCAGGAATATTATGAGAAGGTGAAGAAATTCTCCAAAAAGAGGGACGGGGCTCTCAAAGCCATCGAAGAAACGAAGAAATCAATGGAGAAAAAGACTGCGTCAAAGGTTGCAAAGGCAGGGCGAAAGATGCAGGCTTCCCGGAAAAAGCACTGGTACGATCGGTTCAGGTGGTTTGTGTCCTCGGATGGATTCCTGGTTGTAGGGGGAAGGGATGCCGACACCAATGAGGAAATTTTCAAAAAATACATGGAAAAAAGAGATATAGTCTTTCATACCCAAACTCCGGGGGCTCCTCTTACAGTTGTAAAGACCGGAGGCGAGGAGGTACCGGAATCTACTCTTCTGGAAGTTGCCCGGTTTGCAGTTTCTTATTCGAGCCTCTGGAAATCCGGACAGTTCAGCGGAGATTGCTACTGGATTAAAGCCGAGCAGGTTACAAAGACTCCGGAATCGGGAGAGTACCTGAAAAAGGGAGCATTTGTTATCCGAGGAGAGCGCAATTACTTCAAAGATATCCCTCTCGGAGTTGCAGTCGGGCTTGAGCTGAAGGGAGAGACCAGGGTTATAGGTGGTCCTGCTTCTGCAGTCAGGAAGCATGGGGACTACATCCTTGAAATTGTTCCGGGCAAATTCAACCAGAATGATATCTCAAAGAAAATCTACAGGACTTATGCTGACGAACTCGGTGACCCGCGCTTTGTAAAGCAGATTGCATCTCCTGACCAGATTGCTATGATGATTCCTGCCGGGGAGTCAGACCTCAGGAACCAGAAACCCGCACGGGAAGGCCAGGGAATCGAGTCCGAAGGAGAAGAATGCGGGATTTCCGGATCGGAACCCGAATTTGAAGGGAGTGAAGAAGAAGCTGAAGCGGAATTCGGAGAAGAAGCCGGCGAGGGGGAAGATTTGAAAATTGAAATGGGAGCCAGAGGGGAAATTGAAGCGGAAATTGAAATTCATGGGGTGAAAAAGGTATGAGGGTCACGAAACGTTCTCTGAGGGGCCGGGAAGGGGAAATTGCCGTAACAGCTGAGACCCTGGACGACCTCTGGCACCTGAAATACATTGTTGAAAAAGGGGATCTGGTCTTTGCTCTCACAAAAAGGAAAGCCGATGCCGCTAGCGACAAGCTTCGCCCGGAAAAGGTCGAGAAAGTAAAGGTCAGGCTTGGAATCCGGGTCGAGGAAATGGAATTCCATAAATTCGCGAACAGATTGCGAATCCACGGCCCTATAGAGCACGGGATGGACGCTGGCTCCTATCACACCCTCAATGTAGAAATCGGGACCAATATTTCCATATTCAAGGAGCACTGGAAAAATGACCAGCTCCAGCGGATCCAGGATGCTGAGGAGGCGGGGAAACGTCCTAAAGTTGTAATTGTGGCAGTAGAAGAAGGGGATGCAGACATTGGTTTTGTTCGCCACTACGGAATTGAGGTCTACTCGCATATCCGGCAGTCTTCCGGAAAGCGAGAAAACGGGCTCAGGAGTGATTTTTTCAGGGAAATTGTTGACCAGCTCAGGCATGCGGTTCCGGAAGACGCCTCTATAGTGATTGCAGGTCCCGGGTTTACCAAAGAAGATTTCCTGAAATATTTCCATGAAATCGAGCCTGAGATGGCTTCAAAGGCGCTCACCGAAGACACCTCCATGATAGGGATGTCCGGTTTTCAGGAAGTGCTCCGCAGGGGAGCTGTTGACCGGATAATGCAGGAGTCCCGTATAGCCCGGGAGTCCTCTCTCATGGAAGACCTTCTCAGGGAGATCTCAATGGACGGGAAGGCAGCTTATGGTTTTGCGGATGTCAAAAATGCCCTCAACTACGGGGCTGTCGAAACCCTGCTCATTGCTGACGAAACCCTGCGGGAAGGACGGGAGAAAGGGGAAGACATAGACAAAGTCCTTATGAAAGTTGAGCAGGCACAGGGGAAGGTTGTTGTATTCAGCACAGCCTTTGAACCCGGGGAAAAGCTTCATAAACTGGGGGGAGTTGCGGCTCTGCTCCGCTTCAAAGTAACAGGTTGAATTGATACTGAACTTTTAATATCAACTGTTTTACTTTTCATAATCTTCAAGTAATTTTTTTATTCCTTATTTTCTTTTTAATTTTTCCTGTGATTTTTATTTTACAAATTTATGCAATTTTTAAGCGATTAATTCTATTTTTTTATAATTCCACTTTTTTATTTATTATACTTTATTTTGTATTATTTTTAATCTCCTTAGTTTAAATTCGTAAAACTTATTAACTATTCAGCTTTATTTGTTGTTACTTTTAGTTTAATTTATATAACTACTTGCTTTTACGTTCCAGTAGTGTGTGGCTCAATTTGTGATATTTAATAAAAATAAGTGATGATGTTTATGTATTCAGGTATCAAAAAAACTTTGTCTTTACTTTTTGTTGCATTTGCAATCTGTTTGTTGCTCCCGCCTTTAGGCCTTGCGGCTACGGCTATCAACGGAGAGCCTTTTGACACCAATGCAACTTCCTCGGATGAGTTTTGCTGGGATTCAACCACTTTTGGAGGTCTTTACTATTCTGTAAACAAACATAAGGATTTAGTAGCCTCTGAAAACTGGTTTGGGGAACATCTCCAGTATATCGAAACCGACGGCCAGTACGAACTCGGGAAAAGCAATCCAGTAAACCATGTTATTGGTGAAGATGAGCTTGTATATTCTACAAGACCTTTCCCCAACAAATACAAGGTTGTTTCCGAGCTTGGACTTAATGCAAATACAACGCCTTCAGAACTTGGCGGTATGGTTTACTACAAGCTTCCCTGGTTTGGCAAACCTTATGTTACTGTTGAAAACGATGCTACCCAGCTTGCAAGCATCGTAATCGACCAGGCCGGAAGTGATAAAAAAATACTTAAAGCCGGGGATGTCTGGGACTTCGGGAAAGGCTATTCTCTGACCGTGAACCAGGTTGATGTCGAAGGCAACAAAGTCTGGTTCTCCTTGTCTAAAGACGGAGAAGAACTGGAGTCCGGGATTATTAATGCAGACGGGACTGTTGAAAGTCAGACCTTTACTGCAAAAGCAGATTGCGGGGACGGAAGCGATCAGCTCTATTTCGTCACCTATGTTGACTCCGTTTTTGTGAGCGCTACCGATTCCTTTGCTGTCTTCAAGTACACCTGGTTAATCGACAAAGATAATATCCTCATTATTAAAGAAGGGGATGAATACCAGGGCTTTGAGGTAAAAGAGGCTTCCGAAGATGAGCTTGTTCTCAAAAATACCGATTCGATTACCTTAAACCTTGATAAGGATGTAAAGAATTACTTTACGGATTCCTGGTATTTCCAGACCTCAGATGAGGGAAAGGGCAGTACTTCTCCTAACGGTTACGTTATTCACCCTGTAAAAGAACTAAGCACTCCCGGATCTTACACTCTGAGAGGTATGCCTTTTGACACCAATGCAACTTCCTCGGATGAGTTTTGCTGGGATCCAAGCACTTTTGGAGGCCTTTACTATTCTATAAACAAGAATAAGAATCTTGTGGCCTCTGAAAACTGGTTTGGAGAACATCTCCAGTATATCGAAACCGACGGCCAGTACGAACTCGGGAAAAGCAATCCCGGAAACCATGTTATTGGTGAAGATGAGCTTGTATATTCTACAAGACCTTTCCCCAACAAATACAAGGTTGTTTCCGAGCTTGGACTTGATGCAAATACAACGCCTTCAGAACTTGGCGGTATGGTTTACTACAAGCTTCCCTGGTTTGGCAAACCTTATGTTACTGTTGAAAACGATGCTACCCAGCTTGCAAGCATCGTAATCGACCAGTCCGGAAGTGATAAAAAAATACTTAAAGCCGGGGATGTCTGGGACTTCGGGAAAGGCTATTCTCTGACCGTTAACCAGGTTGATGTCGAAGGCAACAAAGTCTGGTTCTCTTTGTCTAAAGACGGAGAAGAACTGGAGTCCGGGATTATTAATGCAGACGGGACTGTTGAAAGTCAGACCTTTACTGCAAAAGCAGATTGCGGGGACGGAAGCGATCAGCTCTATTTCATCACCTATGTTGACTCCGTTTTTGTGAGCGCTACCGATTCCTTTGCTGTCTTCAAGTACACCTGGTTAATCGACAAAGGTAATATCCTTATTATTAAAGAAGGGGATGAATACCAGGGCTTTGAGGTAAAAGAGGCTTCCGAAGATGAGCTTGTTCTCAAAAATACCGATTCGATTACCTTAAACCTTGATAAGGATGTAAAGAATTACTTTACGGATTCCTGGTATTTCCAGACCTCAGATGAGGGAAAGGGCAGTACTTCTCCTAACGGTTACGTTATTTGTCCTGTAACGGATGTGGTTATCGAAGCTGAAGACGCCTCTGAATCCGCAGAGAATTCTACAGAAAATCTCAACGTGACCTCGGAGTCAAAAGGGTCTGATGTCTCCTCTGATTACAGAGCATCTTCTGCCGAAATAGCGGACGAAGATAACAGCAGTCAACCCGAAGAAGCCGCAGAGGAAACCTCTAAACTCCCCGGTTTTGGAATAATTTCCGGGATTCTTGGGGTTATAATCTGCGTGGCTCTCTGGAAAAAGAGTTAATCCGTTTTTCAGGTGAAGAATAAAATAGGGAATTCATTCTCTTAGAAAATTATCTCTTAGAGATTTATTTTCTGAGAGAATACCTCTACTATCTTTTTTCATATTTTTACTTCCTTAATTCTCATAAACCATATTCTTCTGCCAATTGAAATTCATTCCCAGGCTTAAGGGATATATCTTTCAGCACGAAGTTCATTTTTCAGTATATTGGTCCTCTTAATTGCAGTACCTGCTTACAGGTTATTTTTTCTTGCCTTACAGGCTGGCCTATATCCCGTGTGGCGCAGGGAGAAAAATGAAAAATCCGTCCCAGGGCCTGGGAATAGAGCGATCAATTAATCAGAGCTTAATCTATTTCAGATCAGGAGAAGGGCGATAAATCCGCTGAGGAATATTCCATCAAAGGTTCCTGCTCCTCCTATACTTGCGATCGGAGCTCCGAGGTTCTTGATTTTCCCCAGATTAAGCAGGTCGGCTCCTATAAGGGTCCCGAGTACTCCTCCCGTGTAGGCAATGATAACGCGGCAGGGTTCTACAGGGCAGCCGGAGAGCTGGATTAATGAAGTAAGCAGGACTGCGGTAAGGGCTGCTGTCAGCGGTGGAACCAGAGCCGGAGTTGCAATGCCTACCCCCCGGATCGGCTTTGCTACGGAATGGGTTACGGCTGCCACAACTGCTACCCCGACTCCTGCAAGATAGATGGCAGATGAAAATTGAGTTAGAAGATAGGCGGAAATCAGGACAGGTATAACTGCTCCTCCTACATTGATTGCAAGTAAGGTTTCATTCTTGACCATCTCCCGGACAGGAATCCTGTAGGAGACCCCGAAAACCTTTACATGATTTTCCCTGACAACAGGGGTGTCAGACTTAAGGGTTGTCAGTGGGATATTGATTCCGCTTCCAAGGAGGGACAGGAGCAGGATTAAAAGCGCATCTTCTGCGGAGAATCCTATTTTCATGAAGGCAGAAACGATAATTCCAAGAAACAGAGATCCAAGCCCGAAGATCATGATGAGAATTAAAAGGAAAAAGAATCCCAGGCTGAAAGGTAAGTAGAAAATCTGTCTGTTCACGGAATCACCCTCTTTTCTCCGGTTTTTTGCATGTTCAGAGTTATTCTCACTCTTATTAATTAGTATCCGTTTTCATTCGGATTTTCAGACCTTTGCCGGCGACTTCTAAAACAGGTAGTTAAATATTTTGTCTGAATCCCGGATTCAGATGTATCTGGTCGCAGGCTGTAAGGATTCCATGCAGATGGTTTCTTTTGCATCTTTGTAGACCCTCAGGATTCCACCTGACTCTGAGACCGTAACTGCGATTGCTACCGTATCCCTGCTGATGGCAGCTGCTGAGACATGCCGTCCTCCCAATCCTTTTTCAATATCAATATTTTTCCCGTCCACGTCAAGGTATCTCCCTGCTGCGTGTATAAAACCTGTCTCGTCGATCACAAAAACTCCGTCAAGCTGAGCGAATTCCTTTATTGACTCCCAGTTTTTCCTGTCAAGGATGTTCCTGTAGGTTTCTTCGTGACCTTCATAAGGGTTAAGGATTATTTGATGGGAGCGTTTCAGGACTTCTTCGGAATCGCCTACAATAAAAGCCGCTCCTATTTTTTTCCCTTCTCTTCCTGTAAGGGCAATATCAAAAGCAATTTTCAGAACTGCATTCATGACTTCAGGTCGGACTCGCTCTTCACATTCTTTCATTGCTTTTATCAGGGGGTTTTCATCGAGGCTGTGGACTATGATAGAGCTGGAACCGCGGGTTTCGACAACCCCGACAATTGTTCCGCTTTTTGGTCCTTCAAGCACGTACTCTATAGCTGCGGCATGCTGCAGGTGGTCAACATTACCCGAAGCTTCCCGGTTGAGCTGGTCGCTGAGCTCTTTTACAGGACTTTTCCCTTCTTTGCCGGTTGCCACGAGGTGGTCTATTATGCTTTTCGGGCGCATGGAGATATAATAGACCGGAATCCCTCCGGTTTCGGTCCCCTCAAAGTTCATATCTCCTGAGACCATAATTGCGGCAGCGTCAAGTTCCTGAGAAATACGGGCGGCCGCTTCTGCAATTATATGCGCTCTGTCTATATCTTCCACCCCTTTTTATTTTTACCCGACTATATTTGCAGTCCTGCTTTTTTGTTCTGAGCTAATTTATATTCTGCTGTTTGCTTTCGAAGATAATTATTATTTCTTTTAACTAATGTTGTCCCCATAGGTTAACATTAGTTCTCAGAGTTAACATTTACGGTAATTGCACATTTGACAGGCATGTTTACTGTGTAGTGTAATATTTTATATATTATAATTGTTCTGGGTCTGGTTCATTTTCTCTCTTTCTCTCTTATTTTGCCCTCAATTCCAGTCTCTTATCTCTACCATTTTTTTGAATTCAGTCCGGTCGTACAGGTTTACAATTTTTTCTGGAAAACGGCATCCTGAATTAGCTTTCTCCGGGAGGCAAAGAGATAGAAACTTTTTTCTGGTTCCTTCATCTAATTCATACTGATGAAAACTCTGATCAGGACATTTATAGCAGTGGAACTGGACCCGAGTTTCAGGGAGGAAATCCGCCAGATCCAGAAGAAATTTTCCGATTTTAACCTGAAGTTTGTTAACCCTGAAATCGTTCACATAACCCTGAAGTTTCTCGGGGATATCGAGGAATCAAAGGTTAAATCCCTTTCAGCAGCTCTTGATTCTCTTCTTTGTGAGCCTTTTGATGCAAAAATTGAAGGCATCGGAGTTTTCCCAAAGCTGTCAAACCCTAAAGTTCTGTGGCTGGGGGCAAAAGGAAACTTCAAGGCTCTTCATGATGATGTGGAAACCGTATTGAAGCCTTTTAAATTCAAAGAGGACGAGAGGGCGTTTACTGCCCATGCTACCCTTGCCAGGGTAAAATTCCTGAATAAAAATCAAAAAAATGCTTTTGCAGGTGTCCTGAACGAATTAAAAGATACAAAAATTGGAAGCATAAGGGTAAATAAAGTGCTTCTGAAAAAAAGCACTCTAACTCCCGAAGGTCCCATTTATGAGACCCTGCATACGGTATATCTGGACTGACCGGCCCCTGCGCAGGACCGTATCAGTCCTTTCAACCCTGATCACTTCTTTTTATTTAAGTCTCTAAATTCTCTATGTATCCTATTCCTTTTTTCGTACTTTATTTTTATCTAATTACTGATTTTTGTATCTCATTATCTCATTTGTGTGGTGATTTTTGTTTCTTTAATGGCACCCTTTTGATCTCAGCTATATCCTTCTGCTTCATATTCTTTGAATCCGCTTGAATACACAAGTCTGCGGTCTTCGGTTATTATAAGGCATTCAATCCCTTCGAGATTTTCTATCATCTCAAGCCCTTCTTCTTCTCCCAGTACAAAGACTGTAGTTGCAAAAGAATCGGCATCTATAGCATTTCCGGCAATTACAGTACTGCTTATAATGCCTTCAGACGGATATCCTGTTCTCGGATCTGAGATGTGGGACACTCTGGCTGACTCATTAAAATAACGTTCGTAGTTTCCGCTCGTTGCAACTGCAATATCCTGGGCTTCAATTGCAGTGGCATATTGCCCGTTTTTGTCAGGGTTCTGAAGGCCTACCATCCAGGGTGTACCGTCGGGCTTCTGGCCTATATATTTTCCGTCTCCGCCTGCATTTACGAAGGCGTTCTCAATCCCGTCTTTCTCCAGAGCCTCTATTGCTTTATCAACGGCGTAGCCTTTTGCAATACCTCCCAGGGCTATCCTCATCCCGGGTTCCAGGCTTACAGTTCCGTTTTCAATGCTTATTTTTGAGTAATTTACGAGTTTGAGGGTCTCATTCAGTTCATCTGCAGTCGGGGGTTCCTTCGAGCCTCCAGGGAGGAATTTACTCTTCCATAGATCAAGTACGGGCTGGATGGTGACATCAAAGGCTCCTCCGCTTTTCTCCGAATAGTACTTTGACCGCTCCAGCACATAGATAAAATCAGGGCCAGCATTTTCAACTTTTCCCACGGTATTCAGGATAGTGAGCTGACTGTCCTCTTTTGAAGGGCTCATAAGGGCATCAATTCGGTATATTTCACTGAAGGCATCATCTATTGCTTTCGAAGCTTCGCTTTCATTCGAGGCGTAGACAGCTACTGTAATCGTGGTGTCCATAATGCTTTTTGTCTGTTGAAACTCCTGAAGTTCCTTCTCTTCTTGGGTTTCAGACTGTACACAACCCGATGCTAATATCGATATGATAAGTAGAAATGCAAGTAGTGTTTTGTATTTTAAATCCATGATCTATCAATTTTTCCTGCTAGTTTTTTAATTTTGGGATTGTTTAATTCTTTATCCGAATTTTTTCCAAAGGATAAAACAAGGTAAAAATGAAATTTAGAGTGAATGAAATTTAAAGTGAATGAAATTTAGAGTGAATGAAATTTAGAGTGGATGAAATTTAGAGTGAATAAAATTTAGAGTGAATGAAATTTAGAGTGGATGAAATCTGTAATGGATGAAATCTGTAGTGGATGAAATCTGTAATGGATGAAATCTGTAGTGGATGAAATCTGTAGTGGAATGAATAGGAAGTAATATTTTATTTTGAAAATGAAGTGGAAGTAATATTTTATTTTGAAAATGAAGTTTTATTTTTGTTTCTTGTTCTGTTTTTATTTCTCGCGGTTTTCATCTATTTTTCACTTCTTTTCTCTTATCTCATTTTTTTTGTTTTTTCTTCGTTCCCTATTTCTATTGATAAAAGCCTGACATGCTCTTTAGTTAGCTTTTTCTTTGTTACGCCTGTCTCCTGTCTGGCCCGGAAAACTCTATAGTTCTTCATCCTGATCTGGTGGTTAATTCATGATTAATGGTTATTGAACGATCAATTATTGGTTACTTTCTTATATTTAATATATTTTATATATTTTTCAATTTATTCTCGTTTTTCGAGATTTTTCCCTACCCATAAAAGCTAAAAAAGATTCTTTTTCTTTAGGTTAACTGTACAGGTACTCTTCTTGATTTTAATGTATAATCATGTACATTCTCTTTGGAAAACTATATATATAAAAAAAGTGTAAGTTTTTTACTTATATTTCAATTATTTTATATATTTAACTAATATACACGGTATGGTATATATTAAGTATATATTTTGATTACGTTATAAAAGTCTATGCAATTCCCTAAAACTTATTTCGAAAGAAATAAGTATTACCTCAAGCAAACATTTTTCGTTGAAGTGAAATTTAGCTTTGTTTTTCGGAGTAAAATGGCTATCTAAAGTAAGGAAAGGAAAAAGCCGGTGATCAAAAAAACCTTCAGGAAAACCAATGACGCTAAAAAGAGCTAGGCTAGTCATTCATGCCAGTTCCTTCTCGCTTCAGTTTTCCGTTAATTGATTCCTTTCGGTCTCTGGATTATGCCACTGGAGGTCTGGAAGGAACGGCAGTGTACACCCCTCTGGCCGTGTACGATCCAGCCGTAAATATCTTTCAATTTCATTCGTTATTCGATATAAGTTTCAAGTTGTTGAAATTTGAACTTTCTTTCTTTCCCAGCATGAACATAACAACGTGAACAAAAAAAGAGAATGTGGTCGTTATGAATAGGTTAAATCTGTTGGTGTCGGGAGTCGCTGTGGTGCTTCTCGTGGCTGCTGGTGCCTATTCTTCTCTTGGGTATTCAGGGAATGATGCAATTGCATCTCACTATATGACCAAAGGAGAATGGTCCGATTCGGTCTGCGGAGGCTGTCACTTCGATGTCTATGAAAACGTCAATAATTCTTATCATGTACAGGTAAATATGAGTAGATGGTCTCCCCTCACAAATTTTGATCTTGAAACATCCGGAGAAGAGGAATGGGTCAAGGAATTCGGGATGTATCATCCCGGTGGAGGTCCGCTTGCAAAATATGGTATTGACATTGACTGCATGATGTGTCATGAGAAGTACGGGCTCTATGACTTTGATGCACGTGCCGAAGCTATTGCAAATGGGAATTTTGCAAATGCGAATAGTCTAGCGGTGGCGAATTTCAGTGCTACCGCACAGACTGATCCCCTGCACCTTTTTGTCTACGCTGCTAACGTCCTTACCCCCTACCCTCTGCTGATCGTTTTCCATGATGCTGTAAACGGAGCTCCAACGTCCTGTGCCCAGATGTGTCACAGAACCGATGTGGAAACGAGTGCTGTTATGTGGGCTGATGAAGAGGCCTTTGAGGAGTCTGATGCCCATGCAGCAAACGGCGTTGAATGTACGGCATGCCACCATACTGAAGCGTTCATCATAACCTCCGATCACCAGATCGGACGTGGAAACGCCTCTGATTCCCCGGATCTTCCGGATAGCCACTATGATGACACTATGCGCAGCTGTGATGACGCCGCGTGCCATGCAGGAATCTCTCACGGCCCGTTTGCTGACTCTCACATGGAATTCCTTGCATGTGAAGCCTGCCACATCCCTGAGCTTCCTGGAGGAGACCTGCCGGGTGGCAACGTGCTCGAGTCTTTCAGCTGGCAGAATGGAGAACGTGAGGACGTTTACAGGGATTCGGACTTCCAGCCTGCCCTTGCCTGGTATAACGGAAACTCAGGAGATGTCCTGCCAAGTGTGGACACAAGGAATGACACGGATGTAATGGTTACTCCGTTCAACAACATTACCGGAACCTGGTGGGACGCAGGCACCGATCCTGAAGTGCTCGCAAACCCGAACACCAGCATCTCCACCGGAGACCCGATCCCGGTCCAGTATGTAAAGGCAGCAGATGCCAACGGTGACGGTGAAGTCACAGTGGAAGAAATGCAGGCTTATGATGCTGACGGAGACGGACAGGCCGACTATCCGAACGCGGTGTTGAGAACTGTGGAGCTTTATTACCAGGTCGCTCACAGTATTGTTAGCAGTGATATTGGACTCGCTGACCCATACACCTGCAAGGACTGCCACGGGAATGAATCCGTGATTGACTGGGCAGCCCTTGGTTATGAGCAGGACCCGGGAGGAGAGTCTTCGGCTGTGAAGAGTATTGCTGTAACTTACGATAGGCCAAGACCTGTTGAAGTTGAAAGGGAACCTGCACTATAAGGAGGTGGCAAACCTGAGTGACGTTATTAAAATTGACAAACTGCCTGAAAAGGCAATTATACCCATGAGGCAGCACGATGGAATTGCTTGTGCTCCTCTGGTTAAGAAAGGTGCAGAAGTTATCGCCGGCCAGAAACTGGGGGAATGTGAGGGCAGTGACCTCGCTTATGTCCATTCCCCTTTCTGCGGGACTGTTAAATCAATCGAGCTAATGCCAAACCCAAGTGGAAAGAGAATCCTTAGTGTTGTGCTCACTCCTTCGGAGTGTGAGCAAACGGTTGATTTCATTCCTGAAAAGAATGCGCCCCCTTCAAGGTTAATTGAGATTATCAAGGAAGCGGGAATTGTCGAGTATTATGAAATACCCACATACCTTGCTCTTAAGCCCGGTAAGAGGATCGATACTTTGCTTATGAATGCAACTTTTCCCCTTATTACCCATGCTTATCTGAGTTCTCTTGACAAAGTCCTTGAAGGGTTCAAGCTTATGCTTGAGGCAAGCGGGATTCCAAGGGGGGTAATTGTTGTAAGAGGAGATGATAAGGAATCCATTAAAGCCTTCAAGAGTGCAAAGGTTGATGGTAAATCGCTTACCATTGCTCCTATCATTGGAAAGAGGCATGCTGACTACTACCTTGAGGATGTAGAGGATCAGATCATCGTTGTTGTCACAGGAAATATCACATACACTCCTACGATGATGAACCTGCTTTCAGCCAACATAATGGGTAGAAAACTTCCTCTGGGATACAAGCTTTCAGACGTGCATGTAGTAGTATGTGGGGTAAAATCTGCCAAAGCAGTATACGACGCAATCAACGAGGGAAAACCCTATCTCGAAAGTGCAGTAACAGTTACTGGGGCGGTTAATAACCCCAAGACTGTAATTGTCAAGTTCGGGACTCCTATTAAGGATGTAATCGAGGCCTGTGGAGGGTACAAAGGTGAACCCGGCAAGGTTATTGTTAATGGATCCATGGGCGGAGTGGCCGTGTATACGGACGAGGCGCCTGTGGTTAAGACTACCGTCGGGATTGTCGTCCAGACAGAAGCTGAAGTCCTGAGGGACGAAGCAAATGTTTGTATCCACTGTGGGCGTTGCGTGGATGTCTGTCCCATGAACCTGCTGCCCGGGAGAATTGCCGTTATGGCTGACCAGGGCATGTTTGACAGGTGCAGAGAGTATTTTGCCTTAGGTTGTATCGAATGCGGAGAATGTGCTGTAGTCTGCCCTGCTAAGAAACATCTTGTGCAGCTCATACGCTATTCAAAGCTTCAGATTATGAATCAAAAGAACGAAACAGTGGAGGCGACGGAATGACATCTTTTACGGTATCTCCCCCTCCTCATAGAAAAAAGAAAATTTTCATCAAAAATCTCATATGGAGTAGGATTGTTGCCCTGTTACCCATCAGTGCAGCAGCTGTTTATTTCTTTGGATTTGCTGCTCTGGGGAACATAATTGCTTCAATTTTAGGGGCAGTGGGTATTGAATTTGTAATTCAAAAAGCGTTCAATAAGAAGCTTACAATAATGGATGGAAATGCCATCTATCTCGGGCTCTTGCTTGCTCTTATTTCTCCGCCCACACTCCCTGCCTGGATGATTTTTATAGGAGGGGCGTTTGCTATAGGAGTTGGGAAACACGCATTCGGAGGACTCGGGTCCTATACTTTTCATCCCTCACTTGCAGCCTGGGTTTTCTTAAGCCTTGCCTGGGCTCAGGACATGCTTCCGGGAACTATCCCGATTTTAAGCAGCTTTTCGGACCTGATACTGGAGAATGGAGCCGGATTCCTTGCAGATGTTTCTCCGATCCTTGTGCTTCTTGCAGGAGTAATACTCATACTTGTGAAATATATTGAGTGGAGGATCCCGCTATCATATCTCTTGACAACGGTTATCCTGGCTTCAGTGCTTGGAGACCCCATATCTTACGTGGTTTCGGGGACTTTCCTTCTTGGAGTATTCTTCATTGCCACGGAGACAGTTACAAGTCCGGTAACCCGGAATGGAAGAATTGTATACGGGATCCTTTGTGGAGTCCTTACTGTGATTTATGGGTATTTCTCAGGAAACTATGTATGGGGTACCCTTTATGCCCTGCTTCTGTCAAACGCGGTAGCTCCATTTATCGAACTCAAGACTCTTCCAAAACCTATGGGTGGTGTAGCGCATGAGTGATGGTAAGGAAGTAATGAAAGTTATTGTAACAATAGTGGTAATTTCTGCTGTTGCTGCAGCTTTGCTTGCTCTCACCTATACTCCTACCCAGGAGCAGCTGAAACTTTTACATGCAGAACAGCAGAAAGAAGCCATGAAGGCAATCCTTCCGCAGGCTTCTGATTTCGAAGAAGTTGCCGGGTCTGAGGTGGATGATGATGGAAATCCTGTTGTGCTGTACTACCGGGGAGTTGATTCTTCAGGAAATGTCGTAGGCTATGTGGTCGAACGGAACCAGGTAGGAGCCCAGGGCATGATCCAATTGCTTGCGGGAATTTCCTCGGATTTTAGTACGATCACAGGGTTTCAGGTTATGAAACATTCCGAAACCCCCGGTTTAGGAGCCCTTATTACAACTCCCGAATTCCAGGGGCAGTTTGTGGATCTTCCTGTGGCCGATACGAGTTTAACCAAAAATGGCGGTCAAGTTGATTCAATTTCCGGAGCTACGATCTCTTCACAGGCAGTGGTAGATGCGCTGCACAGTGCAGTTGATTATGTATCCGCACAGGAGGGCTGATATGAATCCTATAAGTGAATTTATACGCGGAATTACTAAAGACAACCCTACCTTTGGGCTTGTGCTCGGGCTCTGTCCGACTCTAGCAGTCACAACATCCGTGGAAAACGGGATCGGTATGGCCATGGGTACACTGTTCGTGTTGGTAGGTTCGAACATGATGGTTTCTGCGATCCGAAAAGGAATTCCGGGGACAGTTAGGCTTCCCATTGAAATTATTGTCATTGCAACTTTCGTTACGATCGTTGACATGGTGATGGAAGCATTTACACCGGACCTGTATGCATCTCTCGGTGTGTTCATTCCTTTGATCGTGGTTAATTGTATTGTTATTGGAAGGGCTGAGGCCTACGCCCTGAAGAATGGAGTCTTTTATTCGATTATCGATGCTCTTGGTGAGGGTACGGGTTTTCTGCTCGTGTTAATTCTCATCGGGGGAATCAGAGAACTGCTGGGAACTGGCATTATCGATCCGTTCGGAATGACTCTCATAAACCTGAGTGGTATAATCCACCCTGCAATGTTCATGACCATGTCCCCAGGTGCCTTCCTCACAATTGCAGTGTTGATGACCATTGTGAACTATCGCAGGCAGCAGAAAGCTGCAAAGGGTGGTTAAAATGGCAGAATCTCTATTTACAATCTTTCTTGAAGGAGTGTTTATCAAGAACTTTCTTCTCATTCAGTTCCTGGGCTTATGTTCTTTTGTGGGCGTAACCAAGGACCTGAAAAGTGCTTCAGGAATGTCGGGTGCTGTAGTTTTCGTCATGGCGATGGCAGCAACCGTATCCTTTGCTCTGTATAATTTCATTTTAGTACCCCTAAAGCTGGAGTTCCTGCGGACTATCGCTTTCATCGTGGTTATCGCGGCGCTCGTGCAGCTTGTAGAGTTTATCGTTAGGAAACATGTGCCTGCCCTCTACCGTTCCCTCGGGATCTACCTGCCCCTGATTACCACCAACTGTGCGGTGCTCGGGGCTGTGCTCCTTAATGTCATGAACGATTTCGATTTCGCTCAGAGCGTTGTCTTCGGAGTGGCTGCAGGGCTTGGTTATACGGTTGCCATGCTGATGATGGCTGCAATAAGGGAAAGAAGTGACCTGGTAGAAGTGCCGAAATCCGTTGGAAGAGGTGTAACATACGCGTTCTTCATTGCGACTATTATGTCAATGTCTTTCGTGAACTTCTTTGGGGTGATTCCCCTTGAATAACGTGCTCATAAACTCTATAGCCGTACTTGCGGGTCTGGGGTTTGCAGTCGGGGTAATGCTGGTCATTGCTTCCAAGGTCTTTAAGATCGATTCAAATCCCCTTATCGATGATGTTGCTTCCCTTTTGCCAGGAGCAAACTGTGGAGGTTGCGGATTTGCGGGTTGTGCAGCATGCGCTGAAGCAATCGTTGAAAATGGTGCTCCTGTAAACAGTTGCCCTGTAGGTGGTTTTGAGGTTGCAAAGCAGATCGGTGCTCTTCTCGGCCAGGAGGTTACGGAAACCGAACCTGCGTATCCATTTGTCCGCTGTCAGGGTGGCAATGTTAACTGTACAACCCTTTACGACTATGAAGGAGTTGAAGGCTGTAAGGCTGCCCTGATGATCTGTGATTCCAGGAAAGGCTGTACTTATGGCTGCGTCGGTCTGGGGACATGTGTTCGTGCCTGCCAGTTCGGTGCTCTCTCGATGGGAGAAAACGGGTTCCCTGTTGTGAATAAAGTCCTCTGTACAAGCTGTGGTAACTGTATTGCAGCCTGCCCTAACGGGGTGCTCACCTTTGCCAGGGACTCGGAGAAAGTGCATGTGCTCTGCCGTTCCCATGACAAGGGTAAGGACGTTAAGGCAGTCTGTGAGGTCGGATGTATAGGCTGTAAAAAGTGTGAAAAAGAATGTCCCGCAGGGGCGATCAAGGTCACTGACTTCCTGGCTGAAATTGACCAGGAAAAGTGTACAGCATGCGGAGCCTGTGTAGCAATCTGCCCGCAGAAGGCAATCGAGCTCCGGTAATTCCGGGCTCGTTTTTTGACCTTGAACCTGAAATTGAGGTAGGTGGAAAATATGTCTTATGATACTTCCTTTGGCTTGCCTGAAAATATCGTGGCAGCCCTTTGTTACCCTGTAGGCTGGCTCTCAGGCCTGTTCTTCCTGCTCCTTGAGCGCAAGAACAGGTTCGTCCGCTTCCACGCCATGCAATCTATCCTGCTTTTCATGCCGTTTGCTCTCTTCCTCTTTGCGGTGGCATGGATCCCATGGATTGGCTGGGCCATTGCAGACAGTGTTGGAATGCCCGGGTTGCTGCTCATCGTGATCCCGGCGTACATGGCCTTCAGGGGCTCAAAGTTCAAAATCCCTATCATAGGAAAGATTGCATACGATTTTGCCTATGGTGAATAAGCAAACAGATTTAACCTGAAAAACAACCTGAAAAATCGGATTGTCCTCAAAAAGGGCAATTCAACCTTTTCTTTTTGGATTCTTTTTTCAGTTTTTATCCCACCAGGAGAATTCCCACACACATCGTTTTATCGGGTTTGCAAAACTCAAGCTCGATGCCTGCCTTTTCCAGGACTTTCTGCAGGTTTACTCCCACAGCTTCCGGAGGAAAACGCCTGAGTTCGGGTTTTACGCACTTTTCAAGGTTGCACTTCTTGCATTCATTACAGGGGCCGGGTCGGAGCAGGTGGGCATAGATGAAGCCTTTCCTGAAAGCTTCCTGTTCCAGCTCGAACATCTTATGAAAGGACTTGTTCCGGAATTTTCCCCAGGCTTCGAGGATATCCTTCACACCTGCAGTATTGTGTTCTTCCGCAAGTAGGAGCACATCGCTGTATTCCGAAAGGATCTTCCTGAACTCTTCTATGGAAAGAATGTGGGGAGGGCAGCTAAGCCTCTCTCCGTAGTTTCGGCAGCCGTAGGCGCACTTCAGGGCTGTACGGTCTTCCACCGCAAGGTCCCCTGATTTGAGCGGGAAAGCTTTAAGTCCAAGACTTGAAGCTTTTTCAATTAGGATCTGTGCATTTTCGGGCAGTAAAATCCCTCTCACTCCAGTTCTTTTAAGTTTAATCCTTCTACTCTTGTACTTTAATTTCTATCATCTCTAATTTAAAATATAGGACGTACGCGGTTGAACTGAAAACCAACCGCGTTAAAACTTCCTCTGCCTATATTACATATTTTTTAGCACTGTCTATTGCTCTTGATTCTGAACCTCAAGTACGTAAGTCATAGGTAGTAATGTGAAAAAAAGAAGTAATGTGAAAAAAAGAAATAATGTGAAAAAAAGAAATAATGTGAAAAAAGAATACATTTGTAATCTTTTGCTTATTTATTTCTCCGAAACCGATTCGTAAAGTTTTCTCCTTTCCGGGGGCATGGATTTGAGATATTCTTTTGCTTCCTCAGGTGAGACTGCCCTGCGGGTTCCATCGGGTTCCTGTATGACCACGCCACTTTCCGTGAGCATCCTGTATCTTGCTTTTCGGATCTCTTTATCAGGATGGCAGACGAAATGGCAGTTGGAGCAGGTATATTCCATTCTGGATCCTGGAATCAGGCATATAAAAAATCCACCTTTTATCTTCGGTCTTTCAAGGTAAGCTTCTATTGTATCGGGCACTGCAGCAAGGAAATCTCCATCTTTTTCCGGAATCTCAAAGCGTGCCGGAGACCAGGTGGACCATTTCCCGGAAGTATTCAGACCTGTAAGTCCTCCGCAGACAAGGAAGCAACGGCTATTGCTCCTTCTTTTCCCGTAGCTGAACTCTTTCCCTCCGAGGGTTACGGTGACCTTTTCAACCGGATCCACGTATCCGGAAGAGCAGACCGAAAGGCAGAGTTTGCATTCGTCACAGTAGTTTTCTTCTTCCGGAAGGGGGTCTGTCGGGGCAAGTTCAGCATCCGTAACGACCGATGCCAGGACAATTGCAGATCCGTATTCTTTTGTGATAATGTTTCCCGAGTATCCGAAATTTCCTATCCCGGAGCGGACAGCCAGATACCTGTGGGAAATAGGGGGGTTCATGTCCTGCATCCAGTTTTCGGTATCCGTTCGGTAAACGAAATTTGCGGATTGGGGGACAGCTTTGTATCCGTACTGCTGCAGGAACCCTGCCATTTCAAGGGCGATCCCGTTAGCAAGAGTGGTGGTTCGTACCTTATTTGTTTCAAGGGATTCGTGGTCTTCTTTTCTAAAGTACGGGTCAATAAGATTCTGGTCAAAAGCCAGGGCAAAACAGACAGCCGATTTTGCCTCGGGCAGTACGTATGTCAGGTCAGCAGAAGGAGGCCCTCCCGCAAGCGTTTCAGTTGTTGCAATTCCCACTTTGAAAGCTCCAAGAGTTAGAGCCATCTCTTTAAGTTCTTCGGTCAATTCGCTCATTTTCCAGTCCTCCACACAAAAAAGGTTTTAATTTCCGGATTAATTTATGTAAGGTCACTCTTATCTATTTGATCGGCTCTGGAATGACTCTGAGCCTCCAGGTATAGTCCAGTGACCTTTTGCCTTTCAGCAGCCTGTACGAAAACGGTTTTCTGAATTGAGAAACCCCATTCTAAAAAAATGTAAAATATATAAATAAAAGAAAAATTAGTCCGCTTGAGCGAGCGAAGCGAGTGAAACGGACAGCGCACTGCAGAGCCGCAACTCTGCTGGCTCAACTCTGCTGGCTCAACTCTGCTGGCTCAACTCTGCTGGCTCAACTCTGCTGGCTTAACCAGGGTTTTATGCAATCACAACTCCATATTTGGCAAAAACCTGCGCAAATGCCTGTCTCAACTCTTCTGCTACTATTATTGCTTCTTCCGTATCATTGAGGTTTGCAGCGCTCCCTAACTCGGTTATCTTCAGCTCTACGGCCTGCAGGCTGGATTCGTAGTTTTCGTCCGCGCTGGCGGGAGGTTCGGCATTGCTTACGCTTTCCCATTCCGCTTCAAGTTCGGGGATTAGGGCCGCAACTGCAGCAGTATCATTTTCATTTGCATCTCCAATTGCAATTTCCATTGTAGTGTGGAACTCAGTCATGCGGTCTCCCACCAGGTCGATCCCGTTCCTTACGTGAAGTTCAAAGAAAAGGTCCCTCATGGGTTCAAGGGCGGTGTGTGCGGCATCGATGTTATTCTCCAGCAATTTTTCCCGTGAATCTACTGCAATTGCAAGGGCTTCATCAATGGTTTCAGGCCATTGTTCATCATCTGCGTAGACTGCGGGTGGGTTTTCAGCATAGCTTTCACTTACTGCGGTAAGGTCTTCCACAAGGCCGGAAAGGGCTTCTGAAGAGGCATTGTAGTCTTTTTTGCTGGTTGAAACCAGAGCTTTAACATAATTTGAGTTTGCTTTCTGCATCAGGGCATCGAATTCAGCGGTCATTAACTCGCTTTCATTTCCGGAAAACCCCTCTTCGTTCACCTCTTCTCCGGCTTCCGCTTCTTCGATCCCTTCCCCGGTTCCTTCTTCTGTTGCAGGGCTGTCTTCTCCTCCTGAATCAGATGCGCATCCGGCTCCGAAGGTTATAAGGGCAAAGGCAATCACAGCTGCCATCAGTGTTTTTATTTTCATATCTCTCCTCTTCCTCTCAATTTAATATCTTTTCTTCAACTTTCACTTTCTTTTAAGTTCGAAACTTTTTTTTAAACCATTATATTCTTTTGTGCTTACATTCTTATTCATTTTCGTCCACCGTGTTTCACAATCGGAGCTTTCCTGTTTCGAAATGCAGTCGGTATGCCTTAAATATCGCAAACATTCGAAAGTTTAAATATTATCTTCTCTAATTAAGGTGCAAGCATTAATGGAGGACTCTAAGATTAAAGAAGAGATCTGGATTGAAAAATACAGGCCTGTCAGGCTGAACCAGGTGGCAGGGCAGGACGAAACAATCGAACGCCTGAAGTCTTACGTGGCAACTAAAAACCTTCCTCACCTCCTCTTTTCCGGGCCTCCGGGGGTCGGAAAAACAGCCTCTGCAGTTTCGATTGCAAGGGAGATTTTCGGGGAAGATCTATGGAGGGAAAACTTTACCGAACTCAATGCTTCCGATGAAAGGGGCATTGATATCGTCAGAAACAAAATTAAAAACTTTGCAAAAACCGCTCCAATTGGTGGAGCTCCGTTCAAGATCATTTTCCTTGATGAAGCCGATGCTCTAACCGCGGATGCACAGTCAGCACTCCGCAGGACCATGGAAAAGTTCAGCAGCAACTGTCGTTTTATCCTCTCATGCAATTACTCCTCCAAGATCATTGAGCCCATTCAGTCCAGGTGTGCTGTTTACAGGTTCAGGCGGCTTTCCGACGAAGCCATCAAAGAGCGCCTTGAATATATTGCAGGAGACCGGGGTCTGTCCATTACCGAAGGTGGGTATGAAGCTCTGATCTACGTAGCTCAGGGAGACATGCGAAAAGCTGTCAATTCACTTCAGGCGGCCGCCTTCATTGATACGGACAAACCTATTTCCCGGGAAACCATCTACAGGACCACGGCAACTGCGAATCCTGAGGAGATTAAGAACCTTATTGAGACTGCCCTGCGCGGAAACTTCAGGATTGCCCGAAAAGAGCTTAACAGGTTGCTCTATGAAGAAGGTCTTTCCGGCGAAGATATTGTGGGCCAGATCTACAGGGTGGTTTCCGAAATGGACAACCTTATGGTTCTGGACCTCGGGCTAACAGAGAGGGATATTGTCACCCTTGTGGATGTCATAGGGGAGACCGATTTCAGGCTAACTGAAGGAGCCAGCGAGAAAATCCAGCTGGAAGCCCTGCTCGCACATTTTGCTCTTTCAAGAGAAAACTGAGATCTCCGGCATTCCTGAAAAACGGTTTTGTTACAGGCTCTCCATCCGGATCTCTGAATTGAATATGGAAAAGGCAGACTTAAGCAAGCCTTTTTCTGTTAAAAGATTTATAGTTATCACTCCTGATCATTATGTCTGTTGAAAATTTACTGGTAGATATGCTGGGGTCCGTACCCCAATGGCTTGCAGTAATGGTTATAGGAGCCCTTCCGATCTCCGAACTGAGGGGGGCAATCCCCGTTGCCATGGGCATTTACAATATGAAACCTTTTGAGGCTTATTTCTTTTCGGTACTTGGAAACCTTGTTCCGGTGGTTCCTCTTCTGCTTTACCTCGAGCCAGTCTCCGGGTACCTGAGGCGATACCACATCTTCGATGTTTTTTTCACCTGGCTCTTTGCAAGGACCAGGAGAAAGCACACTGAAAACTTTGAAAAATACGGGCTCCTTGCCCTGACCCTCTTCGTTGCCGTGCCTCTGCCGGTTACCGGAGCCTGGACAGGCTGTGCAGCCGCTTTTGTGTTCGGAATCAAGTTCAGACATTCGTTCCCCGCAATCACTGCAGGGGTAATGATAGCAGGAGTTGTTGTAACTGTACTGACGATGATGGGCATAAGCCTGGCTGATCTTCTTTTCGGAGTTTGACCCTGGATCCCGGCTCTTCGAAATCTTCATATACCTTAATAATATCAAATATACCATTCATAAACAAAACAAATATAAATTTCTCTTCATATTTGCAGTCAGGCCTGCTTTTACAGTTTCTTCTACGGTATATTTTCCGTTGTCTGGCAATTCTCTGGAGTTTTTCAAGGTGATTTTTAATGGCAAAGGCAGATAAGAAAAACAAAAAAATAGTTCAGTCCGAAAAGTGTATTGGGTGCGGGATATGCTATTCCGTCTGCCCTGTGAATGCAAAATTAATGAAAAAAGATGATTTTGACCCCGAGACTGCCGAACTTGCAATCCGGATCATCGACGGAGTGGCAATCATCAGTGATGATGTATGCATCCGTTGCGGAGCCTGCTCAAAGATTTGTCCCGTGGAATCTCTTACTCTGGTTGAGCTTGAAACTGCAACCGCTTAATCTTCGGTAAAAATAGGAAATGCTGTTTTTCAGCATTTCGTTTTTTATCTCTTTCAGCGAGGTTCTTATTTCTGAACCGGGATTTCAGAGAACTAGAAACCTTTTTGAACCCTTTTTTCATATTCTTCAGGGATATCGTTTTTTCAGGGGTACCGTTTTAAATTATAGCATTTCTTTTGCCAGCTTTATATCTTCAGCTTTTACTGTTTTTCTGCCCGCATGCTCTGCAAGTTTTATAGCTTCTTTTGAAATCTGAAGCCCATATTCTTCCAGAATCTCCGTAAGGGCCATTCCTGCACTCTCGCTTACTCTGTGGGCACCAGCTGTCCTTATCAGGCGTTCGATTGGTGCAAATGGTATAACTTTTGCCATATTATCCTCCAAGCTTCTTTTTGTTAATATAAATTCCTTCTAATCTCTGATTTTGTAATCGGATTCTATAAATACTTTTGCTTATATCGGAGTTTTCTTTACTTCTTATTCGGGCTTTTACCCTTTTTTTCCCCTCTATTTACTTTGTAAAGCCTATTTACCTCTTTTTTTATTTTTTATTATTTTTATAAGGATTCTCTGATATCCGTGAATTTCCTGGAAATCTTTTGCCTTTTTATTTCTCTAAACTTTTATTTAATTCCTCTCATTTTATTCGCTCCCTCTTTTTCGAAATCTTGATATTGGATTATTCGAATCTAGTCCAGCATGCTCTTACAGGAACTCCTTGGTATAGATGAAGAGATCTACCTTGTAGAAGAAAGTTACACTGTTCAGAGGACTCCTGGGCTTACGCTCCGGTACCTTAACAGTGTTAGAAACTTTCCGGGTGCGGGAAGCATTCGGCTTATAAAGGTCAGAGAGGGGGGACACACGATGGGGTTGATTTTTTTCAATCCTGCCGATGAAGAAGTTCCTGTGGATTTCTGGTCAGTATTTACCGGAGCCCTTGCGTCAGCTCCTCTGAAGGCCGATTTTGAAGCCCTTGCAGACTCTATTCTTGCTTCAAATCCCCCTGAAAAGGATGTCGAGCTTTCTTCCGAAACCTGGCGGGACGCAATAAACGAATATTACTCCTTGATGCTTGTCAGCCGGAATCTCTGTCCTGTTTGTTCGGTCAAACCCGAGTCCTACAAAAGTGTTTTTTCAGAAAATCGTGTAAAAAGAGTCACGGAAATTTTTGAGCTTCTCCGAAAAAAAGGCTATTACCCTGAAGGTCGGCTCCTTGAGGTTTGCTGTGGGAACGGAATGTCTACGCTTGCCCTCTACAGGCTCGGGCTGAACCCTCTGGCCGTAGAAATCAATAAGTGTACTGTCTGCCAGGGGCTTGAGCAGCAGGTTCTGAACCCCCAAAGGACAGTGGTTATGGATGCAACAGCCATTTCAAAATACTTTGAGCCGGGCAGTTTTGATGCGGTAATGGGTTTTATGCTGGGGCTTGTCTACGAATTTAACAAAGGGCTCTGGACCGGCATTATGAGAGAGGCGGTCTCGGTTGCAGCTGATGGGGCTGTCCTGCTTTTCACCGTAAGCAGCAAACCCGAAATTGAAATTCTTGCAGATACCCTCCTTAAGGCAGGGGTCGAGGGAGAGATTGTAGACAACACGGATTCGGAAGGTACTTATGACCAGTGGCTCTTTGTAGGGCGAAAGCAGAAAACTATATCCCCCGAAAATGAGCTTTCTTTTGTTTAATTCTCTTTTTCTTTTCGTTCAGTTCTCTTTTTCTTCCTTTTCCCCTCCTCAGTTCGGGAGTTCTTTATTATTGTGTTCTAATTATTTTTCTGGCCCGGGAGCTTCTTTTGGGAAGAGAATCCCCTAATGTTAACGGCAGCGAAAAGTATTTACTTGTTAACAATGGTATTAATTAAAATATTCTCATTGACGCAGGACACGTTGTGTTTTGCGTGTGTATCATATTAATCCTCTCCTGAGACATCATGCGGTACCGGAGATTCGGTTATCTACGCCGAATTGACCCCCTCTCCACAAATTGCAGGCTGCTGCAATTAACCGCGTTCAGGAGACTAATAATGCTTTGACAGAAACCGTATCAAAAAACAAGTTCCCATATACTCGAAGATCTGAATTAGTCACTCTGGAAGAGTAGCTTTGAGTATCTTTTAATAACCTCTGTTTTTTGATCCGATTTAAGAGGCTCATCCATGCGCGTAAAAATTACTGAAACCGTCCTCCGGGATGCACACCAGTCCCTCCTGGCAACCAGGATGCGGACGAGGGATATGCTTGAAGTGGCTGAACAACTGGACCAGATCGGGTATTTTTCCCTCGAGATGTGGGGAGGTGCCACCTTTGACAGCTCTATTCGCTACCTTAACGAAGACCCCTGGCAGCGCCTCAGGGATCTCAAGAAAAAGATGAATAACACATATGCTCAGATGCTGCTCCGGGGCCAGAACCTTGTAGGGTACAGGCACTATTCGGACGATGTTGTTGAAAAGTTCGTCACCAAAGCTTATGAAAACGGTATTGATATCTTCCGAATTTTTGACGCAGTTAATGATGTCCGGAACATGGAACTTTCAATCAAGGTGGCAAAAGGCCTGGGAGCTCATGTCCAGGGTACGGTCTGCTACACCATAAGCCCGGTACATACCGTAGAAAAATATGTGGAGCTTGCAAAGCAACTTGAGGAACTGGAATGTGATTCTCTCTGCATCAAGGATATGGCAGGGCTTCTCTCTCCCCTTGACGCTACCCAGATTATCAGTGCCATGAAAAAAGAAATATCAATCCCTATTTCTCTCCATTGCCACTGTACTTCGGGAATGGCTCCGATGAGTTATATGGCAGCCTGTGCTGTTGGGGTAGATGTTCTGGACACGGCTCTTTCTCCCCTTGCCTGGGGAACCTCCCAGCCTCCTACCGAGACTGTCGTTGCAGCCCTTAAGGGGACTCCGTATGACACCGGGCTTGACCTTGGAGCCTTTGAAGAGGCTGTGAAGTATTTCAAAGACCTGAAAGAGAAGTACCGCGGGATCCTTGATCCTATTTCCGAACAGATCGACACCAACGTTCTCATCTACCAGATTCCCGGCGGCATGCTCTCCAACCTCGTTTCCCAGTTAAAAGAGCAGAATGCCCTTGACAAGTATTCGGCTGTGCTTGAAGAGATGCCAAGGGTCAGAGAAGAGCTCGGGTATCCGCCTCTAGTTACTCCTACAAGCCAGATTGTAGGCACACAGGCTGTGCTCAACGTGCTTATGGGGGAACGCTACAAGGTCATCCCCAAAGAGGTAAAGGACTATGTGCGCGGGCTCTACGGACGCTCTCCTGCTCCGATCAGCCCTGAGATCATAGGAAAGATTATCGGGGACGAAGAACCGATTCACTGCCGTCCGGCCGATCTTCTCAAGCCTGAGTATGAGAAGAGGAAGAAAGAAGCAGAGGAAAAGGGTATTGCAAAATCCGAAGAAGATATCCTTACCTATATCCTTTACCCGGCAATTGCTCCGAAGTTCCTGAAAGGGGAAATGGAAGAAGAATCTCTGGCAGTTATTCCTCCCACGCCTGCAGCTCCTCCTGAGTACGCAATCCCGACCCACTTCAAGGTTGAGGTGGATGACGAGGTCTATGAGGTCAAGATCGAGCCACTTGGTGGCGTTTCAATTTCGGAAGCAGCCCCTAAAAATCCCAGTGTCGAATCCATTAAAGGCGGGGTTTGCAGTTCGATGCAGGGTATGGTACTTTCCCTGAAGGTGAAGGTGGAAGATGTCGTAAAGGAGGGAGATACCATTGTCGTCATCGAAGCCATGAAGATGGAAAATGCGGTCCATGCTCCCTGTTCAGGCGCTGTTAAGGAAATCTTTGTTGCTGAAGGAGATACGGTTTCTCCCGGGGACATTATCCTGTCAATCGAGTGAATTGAGCGAGGTGGAAGGTATTATGTTCAAAAAAGTACTCGTTGCAAACCGCGGTGAAATTGCAATAAGGGTCATGCGTGCCTGCAGAGAGCTCGGAATTTCCACAGTCGCTGTCTGTTCGGAGGCTGATCAAAATGCCCTTTTTGCCAAGTATGCCGACGAGGCCTATCTGATAGGCCCTGCCCCTTCCAGCCAGAGTTATCTGAACATGGAAGCGATCATCGCAGTTGCAAAAAATACCGGATCCGAGGCAATCCATCCGGGCTACGGTTTCCTTTCCGAAAACCCTGTCTTTGCAAAGCGCTGCGAGGAAGAGGGTATCATCTTTATCGGGCCTCCGAGCCATGTGATTGCTGAAATGGGAAGCAAAATCAGGGCAAGGAACCTGATGATGAAAGCCGGGGTTCCTGTAGTACCGGGCACAAAAGATGCGGTTGAGGACGTAAACGAAGCTCTTGAAATCGCTGAGAAGATAGGTTATCCCGTCCTTATCAAGGCGTCTGCGGGCGGTGGCGGGATAGGGATGAAAGTTGTTCACTGCAGGGAAGAGCTTGCTGCATCCCTTAATTCCACAAGGCAGATGGCAGGTTCGGCTTTCGGAGATTCTTCGGTATTTATTGAAAAATACGTGGAAGAACCCAGGCACATCGAGATTCAGATCCTTGCTGATGCTTCCGGGAATACGGTTTATCTCTCGGACAGGGAATGTTCCATCCAGAGGAGACACCAGAAGCTGATCGAAGAGGCTCCTTCCCCTATCATGACTCCCGAACTCAGGAAGCAGATGGGAGAGGCTGCCGTAAAGGTCGCAAAAGCTATCGGTTATGTGAATGCAGGGACCGTTGAGTTCCTCTACTCTAAAGGCAATTTCTATTTCCTTGAAGTCAATACCCGTCTGCAGGTGGAGCACGGAATCACCGAAATGGTCACAGGGATCGATATCGTGAGGGGACAGCTCAGAATTGCCTGGGGTGAGAATCTCGAGTTTAAGCAGGAAGATATAGTTATTGACGGGCATGCAATCGAATGCAGAATCAATGCTGAAGACCCCTTAAACGACTTTGCTCCGTCTCCGGGAAAGATCAGGAAATACCGTTCGGCGGGAGGTCCCGGAGTAAGGGTGGATAGCGGTGTGCACACCGGGTATACAATCTCCCCTTATTACGACTCCATGATTTCCAAGCTCTGCGTCTGGTCAAGAAAAAGAGAGGATGCTATTGCCAGGATGGAAAGGGCTCTTTACGAATATGTGGTAGTGGGAGTAAAAACCAATATCCCCTTCCATAAAGCCGTCATGAGGAACCCTGCATTCCGCAGGGGAGACCTGACAACCGGGTTCATCGAAGAGCAGAATATCCTTGAGGCTGTGGAAGATGTCGTTAAGGCTGACAGTGAAAAGGGAGCTACTCTGGCTTCGGCCCTGGAGGCAAAGGATAAGAAGGTCGCAGCGATCACGGCTGCCGTACATGCCTATGTTAACATGGCACAGAAAACACAGCGGTGATCCCGCTTATTATTTGGAAATCATTAATGAGAGATTTCCTGATTGTTTGGTATGAACATATGTCTGGACTAAGACAATATATACGGTGGAACGTATACATTTGTATGGGGTGCACGGATGGGAGATAAAAGATCTCGAATTATAAAGGCACTTAAGGATGCACAGAAAACCCCCGTCTCCGGGGAAGAACTGGGGCTCAAGCTTGGGATTTCCAGGACTATGGTATGGAAATACATCAAATCTCTCCAGGCTGACGGATATGAAATCGAATCTTCCCCCAAGAGGGGCTACGTCCTGAAATCCGTGCCTCAACTCCTGTACCCTGATGAGATCCAGATGGGGCTCAAAACAACTCTTCTGGGACAGAAGATCCATTACTTCGAAGAAGTCAGCTCCACTAACAGTGTTGCTAAAGAAATTGCAGCTTCCGAAGAAGAAGGATCTCTTGTTATAGCTGAGATACAGAAGGGAGGCAGGGGCCGTATGGGCAGGGAATGGGTCTCACCCCACGGCGGGATATGGATGTCCGTGATCCTGAAACCCGGGATTCCTCTCAGACATGCCTCAAGGCTGACCCTTGTAGCCGGGCTTGCAGTTGCAAATGTAATCCGCGATATGGGGCTTGATGCTCGCATCAAGTGGCCAAATGATGTCCGCATAAATGGAAAGAAAGTCTGCGGGATCCTTACCGAAGCAAAGGCTGAGGTGGACAGGGTGGACTATGTCATTCTCGGGATAGGAATTAATGTAAACATGGAGTTAAAGGATATTCCCGATTCTTTCCGCGCAGGCTCGACCACGCTGAAAGTCGAGCTTGGAAAGCATATCAGGAGAGTTTCGTTCCTGCAAGATTTCCTCTTTGAACTTGAGCAGCAGTACATAAGGTTCAAGACCCAGCCCTTTTCCCAGATCCTCAATGACTGGCTCGCTCTTTCGGATACCATCGGCAGGGAGGTGAAGGTAACCACCCCTTCCAGGATTATAGAAGGCAAAGCTGTTGGAATTACTCCGGACGGAGCCCTTATAATCAGGAAGGCTGATGATACTAAGGAAGAAATTATTGCAGGTAGATGCATTTATGCGCGTCCCAAATAAACACGGAAGAAAAAGCAGGAAAGGAACAGGTATCCTGCCTGCATTTTTTTTCTCCTTTCTGGTCTTGTTTTCCTTTTCGTTTCTCTTATTTTCAGTCCTTTCTGTCCCGGCCTGTGCAGAGGGGGAGAAACTTCCCATTGTGCTGGTCGACGGTGAGGAGATTTATGTGCAGTCAGGAGACTATCATAATTTCCTTCAGGAATACCGGATTTACGTAAAAGGTGCTAATACCGAAGGCAGCAGGGTCTGGATCGAACTCAGCAGAGAAGGAGTTTTCCTGGAAGACGCTATTGTCAGTGAAGGCGACACTTTTGTATATTCGAATAACTCTACGGAAGTTTTGAACCTCACAGTGGATACTATTTATGCCGGAACGAATGGAGTACTGGTAAGGTTTTCTCCGGTGTATCAGTACCTTAACCCCAAACTTCCCATGCCACAGAACCAGCAGGTTGCTCCTGTCAACAGCTCTGAGAACAACTCTTCTGTATCTCCTGTGCCTGAAGAACACCAGGTAAAAGGTTTTGATATACCCCTTTTTCTTCTGAGCATCGGAGCCGTTTTTCTGGTAACCGGTTTTTTTGCTGAAAGGTATAAGAAAAAGTAATTTTCTTCCGTGCGCTCGGGTTAAGAAGAATTAAATCACAGATCTTTTTGACTCGCAAACCATCTTCGCTATCTTGTGTTGTCTGAAAAATGGTTTCCGGGTTTAAGGATAGCATCTATCTATCTGACTGACAGGCTGCCCTGCTCACGGGACAGCGCAGGGAGAAAAAAGAAAAATTCTTTCTTGGGCCCTGGAAATAGATCAAAAAATTAATCAGGGTCTGCCGAAAAATCTGTTTTAAAACTAAGCTTCTTAAAACTAAGCTTCTTAATACTAAGCCTCTGACTTAATGGGTAGGGGCCGGTTTGAAAGCCAAAACTATCTGTCTAAACAGAAGCTGGTTTTTAATAATGGGAACTGAAGTTTTGAACTGAGTTCCCAGATAATAGGTGAATCGGAGATAGGTTTTTTAAATCCCGGTTTTCTGCAGCTGATTTATTATTCTCTTGCTTCTGCCTTCTCAGTCGTTTGAGAACTTTACATCGCCTTTCTCTATTAGGAGCTTGAGGTCTTCCAGGCTGAGACGGGCATTTTTTTGCAGCTTTTCGCGGGCATCACTGTGCTTCTGGCTTACTTTGTGTTCATCTTTCGTTAGTTGAAGATCTTTAAGCCTATCAAGGTATGAAGAGAGCTCTTTTCGGCTGTCTGCGATATTTTTCTTGAGGGGATCTATTTTTTCTTTAATGGAATTTATGTTGGCAATTTTGTCCGTAAGTTGAGCATGGTACATATTTGCTTCTTTTCGGATTTCGTCTGCCGCTTTGAAGTTTTCGAGCATTTCCAGGTGGCACGCCTGAGATTCGTCCGAAAGTTTCTGAATTTTTTCGTGGAACTCGTCCCCTTCTTTATGAATTCCCTTGGATTCTTTATAGCTCTCCTGAATCTGTGCATGCAGCTCGTTTGCCTTCTTTGCAGCTTCAAGGCGCTGGCTCAGGTCATTTAATTTCTGGAGTATCTTGATTTCCACTGCAAGGGGGAGGTCCTTATTTAAAAAAGCGTCCAGTTCAGCTTCATATGCTCTTGAGAGGGATTCTACACTTCCGTGAGAGCGTTTGTTGCACTCGTCACGCTGTTCCTTGAGGTCCGCAATTCCTGAAAAAAGCTCCTGAGTTTTGGAATTTACGTCGCTTCTTTTTTCCTTGTACTCGCCAATTTGCTTATTAATCTCGTCCCGCTGGTCTCTAAGTGACTGTGCTTTCGCAACCCTTTCCTTTACCTGCTGGTTCAGAGCATCTCTCTTTTCTTTCAATTCGTTGATATCGGTCCTGTTTATTTTCAGTTCCTTAAATATCGAAGCCAATTGCCTTTCGCTTTTTTCTATCCTGCTCCTGAGCTCGTTTACCTTGACCTTGAGCTCCCGTTCATTAAGGTTTGAAAGGTCAGCCGTTGCAGTTTCTGCTGTTGAAACGTCGTTGTTCATGTCCTACCACCCACGTGTTTTCCGAAAATTGTTATACCTTTTGTTTTTCCCAGTAACTCAAGGCTTCTTCGTGGCTTTTTATTTTGCTGCTGAGCCATTTGTGCTGGGGTTTGCTTTTGGAAATTTCACTGTTCTTGCTTCCGTCATCCTCTTCAAGTTGTTTTTCAGACTCTATTATCTCTTTTAACTCCAGATTCGAGTTCCTGGCTTCTTCCGCTCTGGCTCCGGTTTGCTGGATAAGATTTTCTCCGCTTCCCTTTTCCCTGGTGCGTTCCTGCAGGTGTTCCATAAAAGAGTCTATAAGTTTCTGTTCCTCTTCGGGTTCGATCTGTCCTTTGAGTTTTTTAATATCTTCCATTATTTTATCGATAGTTATCGGGTCCAGCTCCGGAAAGAGCTCCTTTTCGAGCAGGCCTTCTACCTGATGGTAGTATTGCTGGCGTTTTTCCTTCAGTACCTCTTTTCGCTCCGCCATCCGGGTTCTGGAGATTCTGGCATTTTTTGCTTCTTCTTCAAACTGGTCCATCTTGCTGTCCAGTTCTTCAAACTCCTTTCGGTATTCTTCCAGAAATCTTCTGTGTTTTTCCACAACCCCGGAAATCAGTTCTCCTTCTGTCAGCATTCTGACCCCGGCTTCTTCTATATTTCCGCTCACAGTATCACGATTTTGCAATTTTATTTATTATATCTTTTATTTTTACCCGGCTCCGGAAAGCCGGCCCGGAAACTTAAGCCGGGAATTGCCATATACCACTAGCCGTTAATACAATTCAGCATTATAGGGTTTTTCAAACTCTGAATACCTGGGCATGTGGTACGCAGTCGATCATAATTACGGAGTCAGGATCGATAAATCCGCACTTTATGGCGCATTTAATTGTTTTTTCCCCGAAGAGATTTGCAGTCGTAGCTTCTTCCAGAGCCTTCTGAAGCTCTTCTTCTGAGGCAAGCTCCTCTCCGTAGAAAGCCCTGTTGATCTCTACGACGGTGTTACCATGTTTCAGGTTTTTTCCGAGCACTTCCTTATCACAGGCTGCAATAAGCACGTGCCCTCCATTTTTATAGATTTTTAGATACATATTTTCCCTTTTTAAATACTATTTGCCCTTTTAGTATTTACAGCTTAACCATCATTATTTTGTTTATGGGTAGGCGGCTCTTGCCTTTGGAAATTTCTGGTATCGGACACTTCTCTCAGGTTTGTAATATCTGCCGTTTTTTGAATCAATTAATTAGCCTGATATGGTTCTGGTCCGGAGAAAGAATGTCCCCTCTCTGCTTCATTTTCTTTATATATTCTTCGGCATGTCCTCTGTCTATCCCGTTTTCGTTTTCCGCCTCTGCGTAAACTTCTTCAAGAGGGGCTTTTCCGCCAGGGTGTTTCTCACAGACCTTTTTTATTATGTCTTTGAGGAGTTTTATTTTATTTCTCTGGCTCATGCTTGTGCCCGAAGCAAGGATGTCTGCATCGAGGGCTCCGGTTTCCGGATCGACACCTACGTTTTTAAGGCAGTTCATGGTAATTCTTATAGTCCGTTTTGCATCTTCCAGGGTGACCACGTTGCTCAGGCGGATTCTTGCACTGGCTTCCGAGAGGCGGACAAGAGCCTCAAGCTGCCTTGCAGTCACGGGTACGGGTGTATTCTTGCCTTCTCCGCTTTTCCTGAGGCCTGTATAGAAATCGATAAGGTGCTGCCTTGCATCTTCTTCCATCACAGGATACACATTTTTTCGTGCGTATGCGACGTACTTCCGCATAACTTCTGCCTGGATTACAGGCTCGATAACTTCCAGTTCCGCATCAACAAAATCTTCCGTGACCTTGGAACCCGGAAGCTTCAACCTCTGTTCGGAGAGTTCCCCCGCATAATGCGACTGAAGGATATGGTTTGCAATCCTGCTGTCCAGGGCATGGTTCGGGGTGTCGAGCAAAACGAAGATAAGGTCGAAGCGGGAAAGCAGGGCCGGAGGCATGCTGATCTGCTCTGCAAGCCCTTCATACCTGTCAAAACGGCCATACTTGGGGTTTGCAGCTCCCAGGAGAGCACATCGAGACTTCAGGGTTGCAATTATCCCGGCTTTGGCTACGCTTATGGTTTGCTGTTCCATTGCTTCGTGCAGGGCACTTTTGTCCTCTGTCTTCATCTTGTCCATTTCGTCAACTGCAGCAATTCCCATGTCAGCCATCACAAGGGCTCCGCCTTCTATAGTCCACCGGCCGTCATTCATGTCGTCCTTTACGGCAGCTGCGGTCAAACCGCTTGCAGATGCGCTTCGCCCTGAAGCAAAGACCCCTCTTGGGGAAAGCTTAACCACATAACGCAGCAGCTGACTTTTTGCAATACCGGGGTCACCTACAAGCATCATATGGATGTCGCCTCTGATCCTCGCTCCGTCAGGAAGGTTCTTCACAACTCCTGAAAAGAGCTGGAGGGCAAGGGCTTCTTTGATATCTTCATATCCGTAGATCGAGGGGGCAATGGACCCTATAATTTTTTCATAGATTGCCGGGTCGCGGGAAAGTTCAAGGATCTGTTCCTCGTCTTCGGGAGTTATTTCAAGTTCGTCAAAATCTTTGTCCAGGCGTTCGATGGAATTTGCTTCCAGCACCAGGTCGTAAAAAGTGGATTTTCCGTCTTTGAGGGCTCGCTGCCTTGACTTCAGGATTCCGTTAATTATAACGCGGTCTCCGGGAGTGATATTTCCTGTGAGGTCGTCTTCGGTATCCACTTCCAGGCTCTGCGGCTGCGACCCCCCTTTCAGGTTTTCCGGGGACTCCTGGATCTGGAGTTTTTGAGCGTCGATAAAGGTGGAATCTTCAATTGAAACCTTAAAAGGCCCTTTTTTTCCGCAGGTTTCCTCTTCACAGCCTGCAAAGGGCTCTTCGAATTTGAAACTGTTCTGCTCGACAATGGTAAGGTGCCCGCACCTTAAGCACTGGAAGGCGGCTTTAGTAATCCTTGGCCTGACCTCCGTGGCTTTCCTGATCATGCCTTCGATTGCAACAAAGCGGGAGAGGTGTTTGCTTCTCAGTTCCCTGATAGGGATCCTGTTAGGGATTTTTATGACTCTCACATGTGCCTGCTCAAGGCTCTTTTCTACAGGCAGGTCAATTTCTTTCAGGGCGGCTTCTGCTGCAAATATAAGCTCCCCGGGGTGCTCAAGCAACTCCTTAGAAAGCTCCCTGTCAAACTTTTCCATATCGGTGAAATCCACCTCAAGGCTTCGCTGGTCAGGATATTCGTTTGCAAGCTGGAGGATTTCATTCCAGTAATAGTCTTTAAAGAACTTTTTTAGCTTCTCGCCCCACTTGCTTTCTGTTTCGGTCATGGCATTCTCAAAAATATTTGGGTTTATGTAAAATTTTCATTTGTGATCCGGTTAAAAGTGACCCCAAAAAGAGTTAAAAAACGTACAATAAATTCTGATGTAAAACAGGTTTATTATCATATGAACTTTTCTGTACTTTCCGAATCTTCGATTTTTTGCAGGTTTTCGGCTTCTACTGAAAATCCCATTTTTCTCTCTGTTTTCCGGATTATCCCCCTCAGGGTCTGGACCTCTCTCGGGGTCAACCCGGCCCTTCCGAATATCCTCCTCAGCATCAGGGAAGTCTTGTCTTTTTTGTGAACCGGGTAGTCTATTTCCTCAAGTAATTCGTCCAGGTGCCCGTACAGGAGCTGCAGGTCAAAGCCTTCTGCAAGCGGGTTGTTTCCTCCATCAAGTTCCGAAAGCTCGTACAGCACAATTGAAACCGCATGAGATAGGTTCATAATCGGGTAGATCTCGGAGGTCGGGACCGTAATGAGCATGTCAAAACTTTTAAGTTCGTCATTGCTAAAGCCGTTGTCTTCACGCCCGAAGAGGACTGCAATAGTGCCGCTGTATTCTTTGATTTTTTCTTTGAATTCCCTTGCCGGATAAAGGGGGAGACGGATATGTTCTCCTGCCTTCAGGCTTGAGACTCCTGTTGTCCCGACGAGCAGGTCCGCCCCTTGCACGGCTTCTTCAAGGGTTGAGGTAATTCTTGCCCCTTCGAGCACGTCCCTTGCGTGGGAAGCCATTGCTCTTGCCTGTCCCTCAAGTTCACAGGGATTTACCAGAACCAGGTCCGAATATCCGAAGTTTTTCATTGCTCTTGCAACCGATCCCACATTTCCCTGATACATGGGTTCTACAAGCACTACGCGAATCTCAAGTGACAAATTTCTCAATCCCTAATGCATTTTTTATTACTTAAAATCAGTTTTCAAGGGTGATTGCATCTTCCATACAGACAGTAACACACATTCTGCAGCCCAGACAGTAGGAGGGGTCTTTCAAGACACAGACTTTTCTCCCGTCTTTTTTCTCTATAGAGTAAATCCTAGGCCCTTTAGGACAAGCAGCTTTGCATTTTCCACAGCCTGTACATTTCTCTTCATCAATATAGATTTTCATACTGGCTATTTTCCATTTATTATATAGTTTATCATACTGGATTTTTCATTTATTATTATCTTTTTATTTTTATTCTTTGCCAGTTGGAATCTTTTTAAACTTTAAGTATTGCACAGAACCCCTGTTTATATCTCCTGCTCATTTTTCTTGCTTATATCTCCTTTTCTTGAATTTTCAGGGATAAAATACTCCCGGTGAGTTATATCTGCCAGAACAGGGAAGAAAGCTTAGATTCAAAAGCCTTTCATGCGTTTAATTTATAAATAAGGCTATTTTAAGGATAAATGGTGATTAAATGGATCTTGACATGATTCTGAAAGATACCTTTAGAGGAGAGACTACCGAGGTTGGATGGTACCTGGCAATGTCCAAAGTTGCTGAACAGGAGGGGCTTGCAGATGTTGCAGTTTATCTCCGTCAGATTGCAATGGACGAAGCCTGGCATGCCACCGAAGTTGCTGAAATTCTGGGGCTTGTGAAAGGCACAACAATTGAAAACCTTGAGATGATGCTTGAAGGGGAAAGCAAAGCCGAGGTCGAAAAAGCCGAAGCTGCAGTACTTGCCCGGAAAGAAGGCAATACCAGAGCTGCTCTTTTCTTCGAGAGGGCGTCCCTTGATGAAGCCAGGCACAAAGCAGGGCTCAAGGGCTTTCTGGAAAGGATAAAAAAGCAGCAGTAAAAACTATTAACGGATCTACTGATCCGTACAACCATATTCATTATCCTAAACCTGTCCTTTCCCGCTAGACGCAGGAAAGCGTTTTTTCCCAAAAGACAAAAAAGAGAGCGTAGAAAAGAGCTAAAAGCCATCAAGTAAAAACGACTGGTGGCGCCTGTAAGAAACTGACATCTAAAAGTGACCTACGGAACCGACAAATCTTTTTTTGTTTTATCTTCTTTTTTGCAGGCTGCCAGACAAGCTGGCGGAGGTGTTTGTATTTCTCTGTGATTTTTAATGAGGTTTCCAAGGTCGATTCAACTGATTAATCCGGAGCCAGCTGCGCATTTGCTCCGAAAATTGAATTCACTCCATTAAACAGGTCTTTGCGGCACATAGAATTTATATTGTTTCGAGCAATATATTATCTGGTCTGGTCCTCTCTTTTACGGGTCCAGAAGTTCGATCTCTCTAATCCGGAAGGGTGCCGGATTATCGAGGTTCTATGGTTATGAAGGGGGTCTAATTTCCTGGAGTTAAAACAGGTTTCCATATCCGTTTCTGTATGGAGCAAAGCTATTGTTCGGGAACTTTACTGTTCATTAAGCTTAGTTTTTGCTCTGATGTCCGGACATCAGGCTCCGGATAAGTGAGAATTAGATCCTGAAACAAACTTGAAACTATCATCTGGAGAGTGTAAAAATATGACAAAAGAATATGTTAAAGGCGACCTTCCTGAGAAGGCTGCAATCCTGCAAAGAGATGGAGAAACCTATGCAATTGCTCCCCACATCCCCGGTGGGATCATATATCCGGAGACCCTGAGAAAGATTGCAGACATTTCAGAAAAATATGGGGCTGCAGCTCTGAAAGTTACATCGGCCCAGAGGATTGCGATTGTAGGCCTCAAGGAAGAAGACCTGGATGCAGCCTGGGGTGAACTGGGCATGAGTCCGGGAGCTGCCATCGGCCTCTGTGTCCGGAGTATAAAAATCTGCCCAGGGACTACGTTTTGTAAGAGGGGAAAACAGGATTCAGTCGGACTTGGCCTGAAGCTCGACAAAAAATACCATGGAATGCAGCTTCCCTCCAAATTCAAAATGGCTGTTTCGGGTTGTCCGAATTCCTGTTCCGAAACGAGCATAAAGGACTTAGGTATCATGGGGACGGCAAAAGGCTATAATCTGACTGTTGGAGGAAGTGCAGGGCCGAGTCCGAGACTTGGGGATTTAGTGGCGAAGGGCCTTTCCGAGGAGCAGGTGCTGGACCTTGTTGAAAAGATAATTAATTTTTACAAAGGCTACGGGAAGCCTAAAAGGCTCGGAAAAGTTATAGACGAAATCGGGCTTGAGAAATTCAAAGAAGAGGTCGGGCTGTAAACAGATCAGGCTGTAAACAGGTCGGGCTGTAAACAGATCAGGCTGTAAACAGGTCGGGCTGTAAACAGATCTACATCTAAGTTGATAAGAGTTAAGCAAAATAATACTGGATATTTTTCAGAGCAAAAGGGACTTCCAGGTATTTATGGAAATCTCATCTGGATTTCCCTTTTCCCAGATTTTTTCAACCGCTATTTATTGCATTTTCTCGATCCTAATTACTCTGTTTTTTCGAGTCCTTTTTTCTTTTTCAGCAATTTTCTTTCTTCTTGAAGTCCTTTTTTCCATTTTCAGCAGGAATAATTTCAGAACGGAACTTTATAATTCCCTTATTATAATTTTCCTTCTTTCTCCCGGATTTTCTTTTTCTCACCCTGCCAGACTTCTTAAATTTTTCCCCTGTTTTCGCGTCTCTTGCGAGCTTTTCGATGGATTGCATGTTAAAGATAATGTTTAAATATAATAGATACAAAGACTAACAGACTATTCAAACCTTATACAGACAGTTGCTACGGTTCCTGCTCTGTCTTTACTGTTATTGATATTCTGTAGTATTAACGATACTTCTTTAGCAGTATCAGTTCTCAGTTTTTACCCATATATAGGAGGAATAAACTATTAGCAGTGAGATGGCATATTTCTCTGGGCTCACGGATGCACTCCGACTGACGTTTGTCCAGATAATGATACTTAGCACAATAGCCATTGTGGTTTTCTTATACGGTATGATCCTTAACTTCCAGAAATGGGGAGCAGGGGTGACAGGCTATGCCCTTGAGCCTCAGGCAGGAAGTAAGGGAAGCGCGATCAGATTTTTAAAGACCTGGTGGGAACAGGTAGTAGAGGAATCTCACCACGGACACGGAAAGCCTATCCTGGAGATTCTAATCCTCGACATTTTGTTCCAGAGAAGAATCCTTAAGAGGAGCCCTCTTCGCTGGTTCATGCACTTCACGATTTTTGCAGGCTGGATGTCTCTGTTTGCCCTTTCCGGGCTCATGTTCGCAGTCGAAATGATCGAAAAATTCGGAATCGAACTCCCGTTTACCCCCGCCGAATTCAGGGATTTCCTCGCCATCCCGAACTATATCTTTGGATACATCCTGCTTATCGGAGTCCTCATTGCATTAGTCAGGAGAATTGTTGTCTCGGATGTAAGGGAAGCTTCCATCATGTATGACTGGATCCTTATCGGAGGAGTCTTTTTAGTCACTATTTCCGGGTTTGTCGCCGATGGTATCAGGACCGGAATTATCTGGGGCTTTGGACTTGATCCTGCCACAGCACCACCGGCAGCTCTCTTCCACTCCGTTATTTCCCTGTTCTTCTGTATCGCATACATCCCGTATAGCAAGTACATACACGTAATCGCCACCCCGCTTGCAATCCTTGCAAACAAGGGAGGAGAATAAAATGGCAAAAAAAGCTCCATCTATTGACACCAAAAACCTTACAGGAGTCCAGCTCATGGAGCTCGACTCCTGTACCCGCTGTGGTGAATGTGTAAAATGGTGTCCAACGTATGCAGCTTCCGGCCAGAAGCCCGGGTTAGCACCCAGGGACAAAATCCTGCGCTGGAGGCAGTACATGAACAAATCCTACGGGCTTAAAGCAAAAATCTTTGGCCCGACGGAAATCCCCCAGTCCGAACTTGAAGAATTCAAAGACGATGTGCACGGCTGTACAACCTGCGGCATTTGTGGAACTGTCTGTGAGTCCGGGATCAATACTGTGGAACTCTGGGAAGCCCTCCGTGCAAACCTTGTAAAGCAGGGAATCGGACCTTACGGGAAACAGAGCATGTTCCCCAAACTGGTCAACCAGTACAACAACCCCTACCTGGCAGCTCCTGAAGACCGTCTGAAATGGATTCCTGACGACGTCAAGATCGCAGAGAAAGCAAATATTCTCTATTTCGGTGGCTGTACTGCTGAACTCAGGCAGACCAAGCTGGCTGTTGCAACAGCCCGCGTCCTTAACAAACTGGGCATAGAATTCACTATGCTCGGGGAAGAAGAATGGTGCTGCGGTTCAGCTATGATCAGGACCGGACAGGCACATATAGAAGACATTGCCCGCAGGGTTGCAGCGCACAATGTGGAAGCCATTAAAGCTAAAGGTGCAACAAAAGTCCTTTATGCCTGTGCCGGTTGCTTCCGTGCATCAAAAGTAGATTGGCCAAGGCAGATCGGGGAAGAACTTCCTTTCGAAGTGGTTCATATCACCGAGTTCCTGGCAGACCTTATTAAGAAAGACAAAATTAAGTGGGAAAAGTCCATTGACAAGACTGTGACCTACCACGACCCCTGCCACCTTGGTCGCCACGTAGGCGTATACGATGCCCCCAGGTATGTGCTTGAACATATCCCTGGTGTCAAATTCGTTGAAATGGGTAGAGTTAAAGAATTCCAGCGCTGCTGTGGAGCCGGTGGCGGTGTGAAAGCAGGTATTCCGGACCTTGCGCTCGGAGTTGCAGAGTCCCGTGTAGAAGATGCTCTTGCAACCAATGCAGACATTCTCTCAAGTGCCTGCCCGTTCTGTAAGAGAAATCTCCAGGATGGAACAGCTTCCCTTAAGGATAAGAACACTCCCGGAGCAGAGAAGCTTGAAGTCGAGGACATTATCGTCCTTGTAGCAGAAGCTCTTGGACTTGAGGTTATAGGAGAATAAACCCGCTGGGTTAATTTTTCCTTTTTTCTTTTTTGGGCCCCGCGTAGAGTAATCCGAAAAAGAATGAAAGCTGGTTTTCCAGCTTTTTTCACTTCTCTTTTTTCCTATACCGTATTTTACTGTCTTATAGCAAGGTTTAAATACCGATACTTTCTTCCCCTTTCATATGCAGATTCCCTACGAATTTCTTGGAAAAATCTTCATCTTTATGCTGCTTCTGGCTCTTTTGGGCACCGGGCTTGCCCTTCTGATAGGGGCTTATTCGTTTAAAAAGCACAGAATCATTTTTCCGGACTTCGTATTATTCACATTGTATCTTTTCTATTCTCCTGCAAAATGGATCTGCAGAGTTTTCCGGATAAGGGACACCCTTGTTGATGATATACTGATTGATGTCCGGAATGCTGTTATGTATGATGATTTCATTAATGTAAAGGAGGGAAGAATTTTGCTTCTCCCGCAATGTCTGCGCCATCCCAGTTGTAAGGCTAGGTGTGATCCTGTTTATGGTTATGAGTGCAAGCGATGCGGGCTTTGCGATATTGCAAAACTCTGCGACGCTGCTGACAGGTGCAATTTTAAAGTTTTCGTCGTTCCGGGGGGGAGTTTTGTTAAAAAGATTTTCAAAGAATACAGGCCAGGGGCCTGTCTGGGGGTTGCCTGTTATAACGAACTTTCTGAGAACATGCAGGCTGTTTCATTTGTCCCTGTCCAGGGGGTTCTTCTCCTCAAGGATGGCTGCTTCAATACGGAAGCAAATGTAGAGGGAATAATCCATAAAATGGAGATGTGCAATGTATAACCTTATCGGGCGTGTTCTTTTTATCTCAATGCTGGTGTCCTTTATCCTTTCAGGGATAGCTCTGCTTGTCAGCCGGTGGAGCCTTACACGCAGTGTCTATCTTGCAGGTTTTTTTGCAGATGTACTCGACTTCTTTTATCTGCCTCTTAGACAGATCTTTCTCAAGTTTTCGGATACTCGTGTTCTGGACAAGTGGATGGCATCTCTAAAAAACCGGGCTCATAAATCTGCTTTTGCAAAAACGAAAAAAAGGATCATCCTGGTTCCCCATTGCATGCGCAGCCTCGACTGCCCTGCCCACTCTACCCAGACAGGAATCCAGTGCAAGTCCTGCGGAAAATGTGTCTTTACCCAGTTAAAAAAGGATGCTGAAAAATACGGGTATAAGGTGTTTATCCTCACAGGCTCATCATATGTGAAGAATATCCTTAAAATGGAAGCTGCAGACGGGGTTCTTCTAATTGCCTGCGACTATGAAATCAACAAAGTCATGAGGGCTCTCAAAGGCAAAAAAGTGACTACCTATGGAGTTCCCATGGAAAACGATGGATGTTTCGGGACCGTAGTGGATTACCAGAATGTGCTTGGTGTTTTTGAAGATTTTAAAAGTTTTCCCTCGGTTTGAAGTAAGTATCAATATTTTCTGCCGATTTGTCTCATTTTTTTACTCTTTTCCCACTTCTTCTCTTTTTCTTTATTCAATCGTAATTTTGAATTAATATCAACACTTTAAATTAGCTCTTGATCGAATATAAGTGAAGTCCGGATTATTTCAGGACACTTTTGAAGGTGTTACTTTCATGTATGACGTAATAATCATAGGTGGTGGTCCTTCCGGAGCCTCGGCCGGAAGAAGGGCAGGAAAACTTGGCCTCAATACACTGTTGCTTGAAAAAGAAGAATTCCCCAGGTACAAACCTTGCGGAGGAGGGCTCTCGAAACATGCGATTTCTTACCTTGACTTTGAGCTGCCTCAGGATATTATCGAGTGGGAGGTAACAGGAGCAAAGGTCTTTTTCAAAAATCAGCTTATCGAGGCACATAAAGATTATTGTTTATCGGTGATTGTCTCCCGGTGCATGTTTGATAATCTCCTACTTGAAAAGGCAAAGGAAACCGGGATTGAAGTCCATACCGGCGAAAAGGTTCTTCATTGCAGGGAAATGCCCGAATATGTCGAAATCGAGACTAACAGGAGCACATACAGGGCAAAGTTTGCAATTGTTGCTGAGGGGGCACATGGTATTATCAAAACCTGTGTGCGGCCTGTGGATACTAAGGAGGAATACGGAGTCTGCGTGGTCACCGAAATCCCTGCGGATGAAAAAGAAATAGAAGAGCGTCTGGGAAAAGCCATTGAACTGCATTTCGGGGTTGCAGACGGTGGTTACGGCTGGGTTTTTCCCCACAGGACTTATTATTCCGTTGGAATCGGGGGGGTTGTTAAAGCCCTTCCCCATCCCAGAGAGGCTATGCTTGAGTTCCTGAAATTCACCGGTTTTTCAGAAAACTGTAAACTGCACGGGCATAAGATTCCATGGGGAGGGCTTAAACGCAGAGTTGCAGGTTCGAGGGTTCTCTTGAGCGGGGATGCTGCAGGATTTGTAGACTCTTTTTCAGGTGAAGGTCTTGCCTATGCCATAAGTTCGGGTCAGTTTGCTGCTGAAGTGATTGCCGGAATTTGCCAGTGCGATGGAAAAATTAAGGATCTGAAAAAGTATGAGAACCTCTGTCAGGCTGAGTTTGGAACCCATCTTAAGTATTCCCTTATGTTTTCAAGGATAATGCACCATTTCCCTGATAAGACGTTTAAGATCTTCACCTCAAGCGAAAAAATGATTGATAAATACCTTGACGTTGCGGATTTCAAGATTAATTATAAGGATTATCTCCGCTGGTCCCTCTTGAATTTTAAACTCAGGTAATCAAAGGAGGGATTTTTAAAATAATCAAGTCATGCCTAAAAAACGCACATGAAATCAGTGTCTTTCTAAAATAAGCCGGAATCTTCAACAGCCCTCCGGGGTTTTATCCGGTCTTCTTTGATTCTCTTTTTTCCTCTACCTTTTTATTATTCGAGCATCAATCTACTTTTGGGGTAAAGCATTCATTTGAGGCTGTCTGTTCACGGCAAGCCTCTTATCATAAATAGGGGTCCTTAAAATGTATGATCTGATTATAGTAGGGGGTGGACCTTCCGGAGCTTCTGCTGGAAGGGTAGCTGGATATGCAGGAATCTCAACCCTCCTGCTCGAGAAAGAAAATTTTCCGAGGTATAAGCCCTGCGGAGGGGCTCTATCTCCGTATGCCCTTTCCTCCCTTGATTTTGAACTTCCCGAGTCTGTGGTTGAGAGGGATATTTCAAAGGTAAGGGTTCATTTCAGGGAGCTCTGTCTTGAAAGGCAAAGAGATTACAGGTTAGCTCTGCTGGTTTCCAGAAATGCCTTTGACAATCTTCTGCTTGATAAAGCCCGGGAGACGGGAATTGAAGTGCACTGCGGAGAAAAAGTACTGGATTGTGAAGAAGAGGAAGAATGGGTTGAAGTTCGGACTTCGGAGAATAGTTACCTTACAAAGTTTGTCCTCATCGCGGAAGGTTCCCAAGGTATACTTAAATATAATGTAAGACCGCAGAGAGCCCGGAGAACAGAATACGACCTTGCTCTTGTTTCGGAAATCCCTGAAGGGGATGAGGTGATACGGACGAGGTTCCCAGATGTACTTGATATTCATTTCGGGGTTGCACCCGGAGGGTACGGCTGGATTTTCCCTCATGCAGGGTACTATTCCGTGGGAGTCGTGGGGACAGCCGAACATCTGAAGCATCCTAAAAAGGTAATGCAGAATTTTTTGCAGGCAAACGGCTTTTCCGGGAAATTTCAGGTCTGTTCCCATATTATACCCGTGGGGGGGATAAAACGAAAAACCGTGAGTTCGAGAATTCTTCTGAGTGGAGATGCCGCAGGTTTCGTGGATGCCTTCATAGGGGAAGGGATTTCATATGCCATCCGGTCAGGGCAGCTTGCAGCGGAGATAGTAGCGGATCTTGTGCTTTATAACCGGAAATTGAGCGACCTTAAAGAGTATGAATCCAGATGCGGACAGGAATTCGGGAATTTTCTTGTAAGTTCCCTTAAGCTGGAAAAGGTCATGCACCGTTTCCCCGAGACCTCTTTTAAACTTGCTCTCAGCAGGGAGGAAATCCTGGACAAATATCTGGATGAAGTTGTAATAAATAGAAGCCATAAAGACTATGTCCGGTGGTTATTGCTCAATTTCAGTCTGGCTGAACCTGCTTCCAGAATTATGTCCATGGCAGGGAAGAATCAGTAACATAGTGAGTTTGTATGATATGGAGTTTGTATGCGAGTGAGGCGTGTAAGCTCCCTTCTGTTCATGCAAATATTCCTGCCACCTATCAGTGGGAGGAACGGTCCCTGGGGACTCTTGCATCGACGGCATTCGGCTAAGCGTTACCAAAAACAATCGGGATGAGTCCAGACTGCTCGTACTTTCCCGATTTCCAACTTGCACCCACGAGGATTCGCCGTTTCATCCACTCTCCCTGTGACCTCAGCTTATGGCATCATCGCATTTCCAGGGGATGGTTTTCGTTTCTGTGCCAGGGCCCGGGCTCTCGCCCGACATCCTTTACAGATGTTCGTGTGTCCGGAGCGGTGGGGAGACTTTCCTCAGACCAGCAGGTCCGGCAGCCGCCCAGCCTCTCTCGCATCTTGCTGATTAACTGGTTCTATATATTTTTTGGTGGTATATATATTTATTGGGCGATATTCTCTGTATCAGGATCCTCCCCGGCCAGAGCTTCCTGATAGGTGGATTCCTTCCGTGTACTGGTTATAACTTTTGCGTGCCGGGGATATGCCTAAATATTAATATATATGTATTGTAATCAAGAAACTGTAATGGATTTTCCATTTCCGGAAATTCTCTGAAAGAAGATTCTCTTAAGCTGCAAAAGATTCGTTAGCTTAATATGTGACTATAACTATCATTTTTGTGTTCAGTTTCCAGGCTTATTTTTAGAGGTAAAACATGAGTGATTGTCTATTTGATTTGCATATTGGATATGTCCGTTTTAGAAATCCCATAGCGCTGGCGCCAATGGCAGGAATTGTCGACAGTACTTTTGCCAACCAGTATGCAGGTGATGCCGGGCTGGTAGTGCTTGGAGCCTTCAATCTTGATGAAGGATCTATTGAAGTCGCATCCAAGCTCGTAGCCAGAGGTAGAAAAGAGTTCATCTCCGATGAACCTATGGAGCTTATAAAAAAGGAAATCCGGGCCGTAAACTCGGGCAGTGCTGTTGCGGTAAACGTCAGAAGCACCACCCTTGAGCCCTTAATCGAAGCTGCAAAAATAGTAAAGGAAGAAGGGGCAATCCTTGAATTAAACGCCCACTGCAAGCAGCCCGAAATGCTTGAGGCAGGCATAGGAGAAGCCCTTCTGCGGGACCTTCCAAGGCTTTCTGCCTGGATAAAAGCAATAAAGGAAACCGGAGTCGTGCTTTCCGTAAAGGTAAGGGCAAATGTAGTGAATGATGTCGAACTTGCCAGGCTTATTGATAAAGCCGGGGCAGATATCATCCATGTGGATTCCATGCTCGAAGGTTTCGGAGCCGACCTTGATGCGATTGTAAATTATAGGGATGCCACGAGGCTTTTCCTTATAGGCAACAACTCGGTTACCGATTTTTCCATGGCAAAAGATATGTTTTCCCGGGGAGCCGATATGGTTTCGGTTGCAAGGGGAACGATGGAAAACCCCGGGCTGATTTCACAGCTGGTCGAAAGTGTCACTTCGTATCAGAAATCTATAGGCTGGTACAATGCTCCCAAGCACGTTTGCAGTGAAGGGGACTTCAGAGCGCTGGCTTTCTGCTGCCTCCCCGTAAAGCCCTGCCCTGTGCACGAGAAATTCAAAAAGCTGGGATATACTGCAGAAGAATTTGCCCGGACAAAGATGGAATTTGCCAGGGGTACACTGCTGGAGTACGGGGAAGATACCTGTTTCGGCAGCCTTGTCTGGTGCTGTAAAATTACAAAGCCCTGCTGGATCAGGGATGGTGTCCTGAACACACTTGACCTCTCCGATGCAGAGTACATGAAGCTTAAGGAGCAGCTGGCACAATACATCCTTGACCATGCCAGGATTCCGGTAAATGAATCACGTTGACACTGCTTTTTCCTCCCATATCCCTGAATGGGCCGAAGGGGCCTCGAGCCTTATTGCACGCTGTGCTCAGCTTGCAATGCTGCTTGAGGTCTCAGCTTCCCCAAAGCCGGGGAATGTTGATAGAGAACACAATTATCCTGATACCTGTTTTGAGCATTTTGTAGCTTCCTCGGTTGCTGTCTATCCTGTCCTGGAACTTGCTGCAAGGAGCAGAGACGGGATAGGTACACTTCTCAGGAAGGCGGTTTACGAAAGTTTCGCCTGGCAGCGGGGAGGAAATACCCATTTCGGAGCTTTCTTACTCCTGATCCCTCTGGCAATGGCTGCAGGTGAAATCTCCCGGGAAGCCTCCTCCACCGGGAAAGCCGATTTCCGGCTCGAGTCGGGGTATTTTGAAAACCTTGCTTCCCGCGCCCATATTTTTGCCCGTGCAACGAGCTGTGAAGATGCTGTTGAGTTCTACCGGGCTTTCGGGCATGCAGAAGTCAGGGTAAACAGCGTGGACGAATTCGACCTTGAAGATCCCGGAGCAACTGCCGATCTCAGGGAACAGAACATTACCCTTTACGACCTCATGGAAATTTCCAGAGGGTATGACCTGATCGCAAACGAGTGGACTTCAGGTTTCGGGCGCTGCCTGGAGGGTGCGGAAAGCATCCTTGAGTTCATGCAGGCGAGAAACTGTGAAGCCGAAGCTTTAACCGGGGGTTCGGTTTCCACCTGTTCCGGCACAGGAATCAACGAGGCTGTGGTGTATACTTTCCTGAAAATGCTCTCCAGGCACAGGGACACCTTCATCCAGACCAAGTTCGACCCCGAAACTGCAGATTACGTCTCTGCCAGGGCAGGCAAACTTCTTTCAGGCTGGGAAGCTTCGGGGAAAACAGCAAGGGACTTTGCTTTAATCCTTCCTGCTGTACAGGAATTTGACTCCGAGCTTCTGGAAAAAAAGATTAATCCGGGTTCTACGGCAGATATCATTATTGCAGGGCTTTTTATTGCCCTTCTCGGAGGCTTGCGCTTTTGACCGTTTTTTCTTCGGATTGCAGGGAATTTGAAAAGTCAGATCATGCTATCAACCTCTCGGCTTTTGGGATCCGGGAGGGGATCTCGGAAGTAATAGTAAGTACAGGTTTTGAAAACCCGAATGCTGCTCCCATAGGTATCATCACAAAGAGCGGAAAGCCTTTTGTCAGGCTCTTCAAAGGCAGCCACACCTGGACAAATGTGGCTAAAGAGATGTATCTTGTTTCAAACGTTGTTTACGACCCCCTGCTCTTTGTACGCTCGACTTTCTTCGACCTTGAGCCCTCCGAGTTTGAATATGTGCCTGCAGGCGGTCTCGAGTTCCCGGTCCTCAAAGAAGCTGTTGCCTGGGTTATTTTCGAGTGCGTTAATGTAAAGAACACAGACCAGACTCTTATTGCCGAGCTTGTACCTGTAAAGGCGGGCTTTAACGAAGAGCACAGAAAAAACCTCCCCGTGCCCAATAGGGGATTCAATGCCGTCCTTGAGGCCACGGTCCATGCAACCCGCTATCAGCTTTCAGGGGATGAAAAATACCTTGAATGGATCCGGCACTATGAAACCCTTGCTTCAAAATGCGGGGGCGATGGGGAAAAGAAGGCGATGAAGCTGCTTTATGAAGTGCTGGGGATTTGATTTTCTTTCTAATTCCGGATCCTTTTGGGTTTTCTTTCTAATTCATACCAGTTTTGATTTTTTTCGGTTCGGTTCTCTGTTGTAATTTTAAGCTCTCTGTTGTAATTATCTAACTCTGTTTTAAGTTACCTTTCTCTGTTCCATGTTACCTTTTTTAGATAATTATATTATCCTCCTCCTGCATGAGTTCTTTTCATGAGTTTTAAGAGCATTGCATGGGGTATTACAGGAGCAGGGCATTTCCTGGACCGCAGTTACCAGGTCTTTAAGGAACTCAAACAAAGAGACCCCGAACTTTCCGTAAACACGTATATTTCCAGGGCAGCCGAAGAGGTGCTCAGGATGTACGGGCTTGAGCAGAAGCTTGTGAAAATCTCGGGAGGAGACTACCTTGAGGAGATCTTCCGGGAAAGCGAACAGGGCTCAAGTTCCCCCAAGGTCGGGCGCTTTCTCCTTGAAAGGTACGATGCCCTCTTCGTTACGCCTGCAACCTCAAACACAGTCTCGAAAATCGCCTACGGGATTGCCGATTCCCTTATAACCAATGCCGTTGCCCAGGCTGTTAAGGGAAAGGTTCCTGTTTATGTTGTGCCCGTGGATATCGAAGGCTCGATCATATCGGAAATGCCCTATAATATTGACCGGAAACAGTGCAGGCACTGTGAAACCTGCCCCCCGCGGGAAAACTGTCCTCACGGGGCAATCACTGAGAAAAACGGTTTTACAGACCAGATCGATCTCCTCAAATGCAAAGGCTGCGGGATCTGCAAGGAACTGTGCCCTTATAACGCCATCAAGGGCGGGCCTGTTGAAGTCCTTGTCAGGGACGTGGACATGCGCAATGTTGAGATTGTAAAAGGACTACAGGGGATCACCGTGCTTGAAAGTCCGGAAGCCATTCTGGAACTATTTTAAATCCAGGATTTCAGCCCGTTTTCTTTTTTCTTTTCCTTTCTTTTTTTCCGTTTTCTTTTCCTTTCTTCCTTTCTCCCGCATCTACCTGTGAAATCTTTTGTTTTTCTCTTGCCGTTAATCAATTATCTTCAGTTTTCCGCTTTCAAGCTCTCCATAGCTGTCGGACATAAAACGAATCACAGCCTCATCATGGGAGATAAGGAGGTATCCTATTTTTCTTTCAGCCTGCACCTCTTTAAGCATGTGGAGGATCTGGGCCTGCACCGAGACGTCCAGGGCAGAGGTCGGTTCGTCAAGGACAATATATTCCGGGTCGAGCAGGAGAATCCTGCCAAGGGCAAGACGCTGGAGCTGCCCTCCCGAGAGCTGGGACGGGTAGCGGGTAAGCACTTCTTCCGGGAGGCCCACGGTCATAAGCAGCTCTTCTGTTTTTCGGACATGTTTGGATTTAGGGACTCTCAGAAGAGTAAGGACTTCAGAAACCGAGTGTTCTATTTTTTTCCCGGGATTGAAAGCGTCCGTTGGGTCCTGAAACATTATCTGGACTTTGCGGCGGAAGGCTATATACTCTGTTTTTTTCATTCCGGAAAGGGGAGAGCCTTTGTAATATACGATGCCTGCTGTTGGCTTCTCAAGCCCGGCAACGGTCCTCCCCAATGTGCTTTTCCCTTCCCCGGACGGGCCCATAAGCCCGAAAGTTTTGCCCGGACTTATTTCAAGGGAAATCTCCCGGAAAATACACTTTCCCGGGCTCAGCAGGCTAGCTCCGTAACTTTTTGAGAGGCTGGCTGCTCTCAGGGACATAAAAAACACCTCACAGCCCTTCTGCCTGTTTCCTTAAGTTCAGGCCGGCTCTCACTGCATCTTTTTTCCCTTAAGGGACATCGTGGGTGAAATTTGCAGCCTGCAGGAGGGGAGCTGAGAGGCGGGGAAAAACCCGGTATGGGAACAAAGCCTTTTTCAGGCAGGCTGTTAAGGAGCCCCCGGGTGTAGGGGTGCAGGGGGCTTTCAAAAAGGCTTGAGGGGTCGGAAATCTCCACAATTTCACCTGCATACATTACGGCGATCCGGTCGGCAAGCCTTCGTACGAAGCCAAGGTCATGGCTTATGAGGAGCAGGGCAGTCTTCTTTTCCCTTTTCAACTTCGTAAGTTCGGTTTCCAGTTCAGTTACGCATTTCCTATCAAGCCCCTTGCTGGGCTCATCTGCTATCAGAAGGGCAGGATCAAGTATGGTTGAAGCTGCAATCAAAAAACGCTGGTTCATTCCTCCCGAACACCATCCGGGATAATAGCGAATGCACTCTGCCGTGTTTGCAAAACCCGATTTTTTCAGGGCTTTTGCGACTTTTAAGAATGCTTCTTTTTTCTTTTCCTTCCGGTGTACCCTCAGAGGTTCTGCGAGCTGGTGCCCTATGGAATATACAGGGTTAAGAGCCAGGGAAGGGTTCTGGAAAATAATGGCAATTTCTTCTTCCCTTATCTTTGCCATCTCTTTTTCGTTCAGTTCAAGGAGGGATCTTCCCCCGAATTCTACAGTTCCTTTTACTCTGGACTCAGGGGGCAGGAGGCGCATAATTGCGTGTGCGACTACGGATTTCCCGCAGCCTGTTTCTCCCACAAGAGCCAGGGTTTCGCTTTCTTCAATCGAAAAGGAAACCCCTGAAAGGGCTGTGACCGTTTTTACTCCCTGGAAAGAGACTTCGAGATCCTTTACCTCAAGCAATGTTTTCACGGCTTCGTTCTTCGCCTTCATGCCGCATCCGCTCCTTCTCCCGAGTATTTCTCTTCTTCTGTTTCAAGCCCGAACCCTATCAGTGCGATAGCCATTACGCAGAGGGTGATGCAGATTCCGGGCGGCAAATACCACCACCACATGTCCCTTATAAAACCTCCCCGGAAAAAGGCAAAAGAAAGCATGCTCCCCCAGCTTTTCATACTTATGTCGCTGAGTCCCAGAAAAGAGAGGGAGGCTTCGGAAATCATTGCCGAAGCCGTAGCCAGCATGAATTTGGGCAGCAGGATGTGGACTATGTTTGGGAAAATGTCCGATGTCATGATATGGCTGGAGGAAAAACCCATGCATCGAGCACTTTTAACGTAGCCTGCTTCTCTTAGCTGCAGGGTTTTCGAGCGTGTGACCCTTGCAGTTGACTCCCAGGAAAGGAATCCCAGGACAGGGACAAGTACCCAGATGCTCGGCCTCAGGAATGCGCCCAGGACTATGATTAAAGGGATCTTCGGGATAATGAGGACAACGTCGGTAAAACCCATCAGCAGCTCATCCAGAGCTCCCCTGAAGTATCCTGCACAGAGGCCAATTGTAGTCCCTATAAAGGTGGAGATCAGGGCTGCCGCAAAGCCCACAGTCATTGAGATCCTGGCTCCGTATACAAGTTCGGAGAGGATGTCGTTTCCTATGTCGTTTGTCCCGAGGAAGTGCTCTCTTGAAGGCTCTTCGTAAGGTGTGAAACGCTCATCCGGGGCATAGGGGGCAAGAAGGGAAGGAAACAGCGCCATAAACAGGAAAAAAGCAAGGAGAAAAATGCCTCCCCTATTGAATTTTCCGAGAACCCCTTCCCTTTTTTGGATACTCCGGAACGCTCCTCTGCCCGGAATGCTTAAACCGGGAGTTTCAGGACGTACCAGCTGTTTTTCGGAATGGCCTTCAGCACGGTTTTCTTTGATGGAAGTCCCTTCAATATGGGCGGTTTCCGGGTTCATGCAGGCCTCCTTACTCTGGGGTCAATTAAGGTATAGAGCAGGTCAGCAAGCATATTTGCAAACAGGGCCGTAAGGGCAATTACCAGAAAAGCCCCCTGGAGCAGGGGATAATCTTTTCCCATTATTGCATCGTAGATGAGGGTTCCCATACCGTTTAAAGAGAAGATGATTTCTATGAAGAGGGCTCCGCTGAAGAGAAATCCGAAATCCAGGGCAAGGAGGGTAATGACCGGGAGTGAGGCATTTTTTATCACATGCCTGAAAAGTATGCCGGTATTGTGAAGGCCCTTTGCTCTGGCATACAAAGCATAGAGCTGCTTTTTTTCCTGGATCACGCTTCCGCGCATGACCAGAAAATTCCTGGACGCTGAAAATACTGACATTACACAGACAGGCAAAAAGAGATGGTGCAGCACACTTCCTATTTCCGGCGCATCATAGAATCCTTTTGAGGGAAAGAGCCCCAGCTTGAAAGAAAAGAGATAGAGGGACAGGAGAGCAAGAAAATAAGGCGGTGTACAGGAGAAAATGACAAAAGCAAAACCGGTAAAACGGCTCATTTTTCTTTCCGGTTTCCAGCCGGCAAGAGCTCCCAGCAGACTCCCCAGGAAGGCTCCGATAAGCACTGATATCCCCACAAAAAGCAGGGTCCAGCCCATCCTGCCCAGGAGGATCTCTGCAACAGGAGCATGGAGGTGGTAGGAGTATCCCAGGTCAAGGTGCAGGAGATCCGAAAGGAAAGACGTGAATTGCTCATGGAGAGGTCTGTTCAGCCCCAGTTCTGTCCTGAGCTCTTCCATCACGTCTTCGGGCACATAAACATCTTCCCCTATGAGGTTTTTTACCGGATCTCCGGGCATCATCCTCGGGAGGGTAAAATTGATGATGGTTATGAGCACGAACGAAGCTAAATATCGGATTATTTTTCTTGTTATTCCTTGCATTGTCATTATTTTCCCATTTTTCTGCTTCTTCTGTTCCTTTATTCCTCCTTTTCCCGGTCCTTCTCTCCTTCGATTTCCTCCTTTTCCTTATCCTTTTCTTCTTTCGTTCCTCTTTTTCCTGACTCTTCAAGTCCTTTTTTCCTTTTTCTGAATTTTCCTTTCCTTTATGCTCTTTTTCTGCTTTTTCTTTCCCTTTATGCTCTTTTTCTGCTTTTTCTTTTCCTCATGCCCTTTTTCTGATCCCTCTACTTTTTTATGCCTCCGTTCTTCTTACATTTACAAAGTTATCCAGGTTGTAAATCCCGTATAGGGGGTCAGTATACCAGCCCTCAAAGTGCCTGTTATAGGGGGTGAGCACGGTGTTCCAGTAGAGAGGAATTGCAGGCAGGTTCTCTGCATAATAATCCTGGAGTTCGTACGCATAAGCCTGAAGCTCTGCAGAGTCTGTGGTTGCAAGGATATTGTCGCAGAGTTCCAGATACTCGGGGTCGTCCAGATTATGCATTACTCCCTGGCCCGATCTCCTTGAATCGAAATAGCCGCTTCCCCAGCTTGCGTGCATGAGCATGCCCCAGGGAGTGGAACGAGTAACGGTCAGGTCATATTCATAATTGTCTTTCAGGGTAACCCAGGTATCCGAATCCGCAGTCCTCAGGTCGGCGCCAAGGCTTACATTTTCAAAGTATTCTTTAAGGAGCTCTCCGGTGCGGGCGTAATCCGGCCGGATAAGGATTTCAATCTCGATGTTTTCCCCGTCTTTCCCTTCCAGGATTCCGTCCCCGTTGCTGTCCGAATATCCTGCTTCTTCCAGGAGCTCTCTGGCTTTTTCCGGGTCATACTCAAGTTTTTCGGTTTCCTTGAAATTTTCCATTGCAGGGGGCACAAAGCCACGGTTAGGGACTTCCCCGTACCCCAGGGTTTCAAGCCTGACGATTTCTTCATAATTTATGGCATAGGCAAGAGCTTCCCTGAATTCCAGGTCCGAAAAAGGAGCTTTTTCCAGGTTCGGGGCAAGGAAGATAAGTCCGATACCTGTCGTTTCCAGAAACTCAAAATCTCCTGTTTCTTCAAGCTGCTCAATCCCGGAGTATGGGTATGACCCTGCGTATTTGTAGTATGTGTCAGCCTCCCCGTTTTTGAGGGCAAGGGTGGCAACGTCCACGTTTGAGTAATAATGGATTTCCACGGTTTCAGCTTCCGGGACTTTCCCCTTCCAGTAAGGGTTTTTCTCAAAAACGAGTTTTCCGGCATTAAGGTCTATCAGCTTGAGATAGTAAGGCCCGCAGCCCACATATGGGCCGTTGTTTGTGTATTCCATCGGGTTTTCTATTGTTTCCCACACATGGGCAGGAAGAATATTGTAGGTTGCAAACTCCAGGTTAATACGGGTGTAAGGCTTGTTGAATTTGAAGGTAACGGAATTGTTTGCTTCCGATACGGACGAACTTTCCAGGGTATCATTGATCCAGCTGGCCCAGGGAGTCTCTTTCCCGTAGTAGCGGATCGAAAACTCAATGTCTTCCGGGGTTACCGGTTCTCCGTCACTCCAGTAGAGGTTATCTTTCAGGTAAAAGGTCCAGCACGTGTTATTTTCCGAGGCCTCGTAGCTCTCAGCAAGCTGGCCTGCAATGTGCCCTTCAGAGTCCATTTTCATGAGGGGAGGGTTTGAGAGATGGGTGAAAACCCCCAGGTTTGAGTCCCCGATGAATGATGCGGATTTTATTACGTTTGGAGTTGCGATTTTCAGGACCGTTCCTTCGGAAGCTGCTGACTGCTGCATTTCCGCGGCTTTTGCTTCGGAGACCTCTTCAGGATCCTGCAATTCTTCTTCTCCTCCAAACAGGGCTTTTATATACGTGATAAACCGGTCAAAAATTCCGCCTTCCGAAGACGTAAGGTTTTCTCCGGAATCCTCAGAGTCCGCCGCTCCTGCCGGATACATGTTCACACAAAAAATAAAAATGAGTACGGCAAATGTCAGTCCCTGTTTCAATCTTCTGTTTAGTCCTGATCCGTTCAACTCTTTTTCCTTAAAATGGTTCCCCAGTTTCATCCTGCTGCCTCTTCCTGTTTTATTTTCTTTCTCCTGAGTTGCAGAAATAGCACAAAGGTTCCGGTTCTTTTGAAAAACTCATTGGTGTCCAGTCCCCGCAACCTATAAGAGGTGTGGGGCAGTACCTTGCGTGGATTCTGAGTAATTCTTGCATTCCGGATACTTGCATGAATTTTTAGTAGGAATGACGATGGGAACCTCTATGTGCTATTTTTCTCAATTTTATCTGTATTTTTAATAACAATAAGTTCTAAGGTAATCAAAAATCATACTAAATTTTTGTTTTTTATGTAAAAGACTCTAAACAATTTGTAATATAAATCTTTTGATTTTTAATGTTCATTTAATAAAACAGATTCAGATGCAGTCTCTTTTTTTATTGGGGGTTCCAAGCTGCCCGGAAATAAGAAAAAATACATCAGGCAATGATAAAAATAAATCTTCAGATAAAAATAGGGAGGAGTCTTCATGTAAAAATAAGAAGAAATCTTCAGATAAAAATAGGGAGGAGTCTTCATGTAAAGATAAGAAGAAATCTTCAGGTAAAAATAAGGAGAGGTCATCAGATAAAATCAGTTAAGGAAAAATGTGTTTTACTTCTGACCTTTAATCTCAATCTTTTTTTCAATTTTTCGTGCAAGGTTTTCTTTCGAGTGAATATAGAGGGAAGCCGGAAGCCCGGTATTTGATATCATGTAGAGCAGGCTCATGGTTGTCCTGTTCAGCCTTGGAGAGTAGTTTAAAAGTGTGCTCCTCGAGATCCTTACCATTGTATCGAGGGGTTTTATTCCTGTCAGGTACCTTTTTATATCGCGGGTTCTCTGGCTCTTTTCAAATATCAGGTCTATCCATGTATTCATTTCTTCCATCAGAATTTCCCTTGTCAGGTCTTCAGGAACAATGTAACTTTTTCCTCTCTCTATGTTTTTGAAATACTCCCTGAAGCTGTCTCCCTTTGCAAGCGTATACACCTTCCCAATCCCTCCAGAGTGGCTGTCCGTTGTTGCAGCGATGCCTTTGCCGAACTTTTCCGCAAGGGCGATCGTAAGCTCGTTTTTCTGCTTGAGCTCATGCATGTTATATTCAAGTACGGGAAAGAGTTTTGCCAGTTTAGGCACTGCAAAGATGTCGGGTTCCTGGTGAAGCTCAAACCAGAAGGGATGGTTGTAGATAAAGGGCAGTTTATGGCGTTTGAGGTATCTTATAAAACCCTTCAGGTCATGTTCTATTTTTGAAATCTCAGTCAGTTCTGAAAAGTCCTCTCTACAAAGTTCAAAAACATTCACGTGCAGTGTGTGCCCTGCAAACTCCGGGTCATAAACGGCCATTTCAACGCCAGGGACCAGTTGTTCTCTGTCCCATCCGAGAATATCGTATGCATCGACCGTATCATGGTCCGTAAATGTGACAAAATCCATACCCATTCCGAGGGCTTTTTCATAGAGGCTCTCGGGGCTCAAATCTTTTGCCGGGAGCACGTCAAAAGAACAGGTAGAATGTACGTGCAGGTCTGCCCGTTTCCAGCCCTCTTCCATAAGCTCGGCTGCCCGTTCAGGTGCAATCAGCTTTTCCTCGTAATTCCTCTGCCTTCCCCCCATGGCGTAGAATCCTGAGATTTTAATTTTATTCCGGATTATTTTATTTTGGCTTTATATTTCTCCTACTATAGTATAGTCCTTTTTTTAAATTAAGGTTTTCCGGGAATTTCTCTTGGCGTACAATCCATATTTTTTGTGTTTCATACCACCATGTTTATAAATATGCTAAAGTATCCCGATAGTTTCACAAAAACGATAGTGATCAGATATGGGGTTCTTCCAAAAACTAAGAAAAATTATCAGTGTTATTTTTGAAAAGGAAGCCGAGCAAAAAGGAGATGACTTTGAAAAATACGTTGTGGATCTCTTCGATGAAAAAGGTTTCTCCATCGTGCAGTGGACCACGGATATGACAAGAAAGCATACCCGTTTCGTAGAATCCGACTGTGGCCCTGACCTCGTCCTTCGCTACAGGCGGACCAATGAAATCTTCTGCGTGGAATGCAAGTACAGGTCAAAACTCTTCAAAGGCAAACTCCAGTGGTCAAGTCCAAAGCAGCTCGGGCGTTACAGAACCTTTGCAAACGATAATCTTGTCCCTTTTTTTGTGGTTATAGGACTCGGTGGGAAGGCCCGAAAACCAAAAAGGATGTTCTGTGTCCCTCTTGAGGAGGCAAATTATCCTGCACTTTCCCCGGAGCTTTTTGAGAAGTTTGAACGGAGTCCGAAGAAGAGGTTTCTCTGGAAAAACGGGATGCTGAAATGAGAGGCACTGAAATAATTTTAGATCTAAACTTTTATTTTTCCCATTCCGCTTTCCAGCATATTCATACGTCTCTCCCCCGAAAAAACATATTTCTTTCTCTGTACCTTTATTCCGAAAACAATAAGACTTCCCAATACATTTCGTCCTTTTCGTATTTTATTTTTCCTTAAATTATAATACCGGAGGAATTCAATATCAATAAGTGACTCTTTTTGGGGGAGAGTATGAAAATCAAATCCGTTAATCCTTATACCGAAGAAATAAACCGGACTTATGATTCTTTTTCTATCGAAGAATGCAGAACCCGGATTGAAAAATCGAGGGCTGCTTTTTCAGAGTGGAGTTCATTGCCGGCAGAGGAGAGAGCAAAATCTTTCTCGAATGTTGCGAAGGTACTTCGACAGAATACTGAAATTTATGCCGGGGTTATTACGGAGGAGATGGGGGAACCTATCAGGCAGTCCAGAAGTGAAGTCCAAAAATGCGCCAGGCTCTGTGACTATTATGCAGAAAATGCGGCTGGATTACTGAAAGATGAAGGACAGAGCTGTACCGCTGCCAAGAGATTTATTATTGTAAAAGAAGTTGTGGGGGATTTTATCGAGGCATTTGAACGCCATATGCAGGAACTGAAAATCGGGGACCCGATGGACGAAGAAACCGATCTCGGCCCTCTTGCAAAAAAAATTTGTCGAAAAACTTGAAAAAATTCTGGAAGATGCAAGAAAGGAGCGGAGCCTCAAACTTACGGAGAAGAGCATGAAAAAGGCTTTTTCTTCAATCCGACTATTATCCCGGCAGCCAGTACCGATATGGAAGTATGCAATATTGAGATTTTCGGGCCTGTTGCACCGGTTATCACTGCAAAGGACGAGGACGAAGCAGTGGAAATTGCAAACTCCACAGAATTCGGGCTTGGGGCCAAGATCTGGTCCGGAGACCCTTACAGAACAATTTTGATTTTAATTTATGTACCAATTATGTGGCAAAATAATACGACAATATGTTCAATAGCTTAAGGGGGAATGCGTTGTCCGAATTAGCTGAACAGGATATACTGTCCAGATTAACCAGGTTAGAACAGAGAATGAACGATCTGAATAATACTGCAAATGCTCTGATAGATGAATTAGAAAGTCTGCAAACTGTAGCCAGAGAATTAAAGATGACAGCTTTTGTCGATAAATTCGATGAATATCTCGAAGAGATAGGAAATATCAAGAAAGACTTAAGCTGCAAAATATCCGATGAAATTGAAAATGAACAGATGAAAGAGCTGATAGAGACAAGGATGAAAACTATTCCGGTAGACATTGAAAACTTAAAAAACGAATATAGTGATCTTCGCGGTAAATTGGTAGAGGTAAAAGATGAAATAAGCAAAAAGAAATGAAATAATAAATAAAAGTAAACTGAGTAACGTGGGCAGTGTGCCTAATTTTCTGTAAAATTTACTCTATACCCTTTTAGTCTTCTTTTTTGTAGGACTTACGCGGCTGAAACGAGAAATCAATAACAGCAAACATTTTTCAGATTAATTCTCATATATGAATACAACGTCTATTGTGCTTGATTTTTGATCTCAAGTGCGTAACTTCTAGAATATATTGAAGCCGTTTTACTGTTAGCGGTTTCTTTCTCGGAAAGAACACATTCTATGTAGCAGACGAAGACTTAATAGTACCCCGATCGGCTTTTAATATATGGCTACTTATACTGCTCTTGTACATTCGGGAAATTCATCTTTTCCGGCAAACCAACTCTCCGTTTTTAAGTGGGACAAGTACTGCGTCGACTCGCTGATCATTGTACACACAGTCAAGAAATGGCTTGAGCATAGCAGCGTGACTTATCACATTGTCAGCTATCAATATGCCACCTCTAATCATTTTAGGTATGACTGCCTCATAACAATCAAGATAATATTCTTTATCGCAATCTAAGAAACAAAAGGAAATCCCGGTGTATCGGCTTATCAGGTGTCTGGCATCGCCATGTACGAGTTCTACGATGTTCTCTATTCCGGCTTTAGAGAAGGTTTCACGTGCCATTTTTACTTTTTCTTCCTGTATCTCGAATGTGATCAATTTACGTTTTGTCTCTATACATGCAAGTGCAAGCCACATGGATGAATAACCCGCGCTTGTACCGATCTCCGTAGCTACCCCATCCGGGGAGGCAGATAACATGAGCGCAATAAACTTACCGGTTTCCGGCGGAATCTGTCTTAACCTGTGTAATTTCGGTGTTCCATTAATTCTATCATTTTTATCGATAAACTCAAGGTAATTCATTCGTTCCTTTATAGGGTCGAATATGTCATGGAACATGTCGTCATCCTCAGTATCAGTTTAAATTTCGTATAACTCGTTATGTATTTAAGACATATCTTTAAACCTTCATAGATATCGGTTTATTTGTCATTTTTTTATTTAAATACGTCCACAAACCGAATTATCTTGCATTAAAATTTTAGACGTAAATGAAAAAAAAATAGTTAAAAATAGGAGAATGAGTAAGAAGCCCTACAGTCGGCTTTGTAGAAATTCTCAATTTGGCTCAAATTATTCTAAAACTTTTTTGTTTATGTTGTGCACTATCAGTTACTTAATAAAAGTTTCTAATAAATAGACTGAGGGCCTATTTATTAATCTCCTGTACATTTTTCTCAATAGTGCTGCGTTTTTCTTCTCTCCACTCAACAAATATATATTACTCTTAAAGTATCTTTTATTCATGACCCTTGAGCCCGTGCATATGCATAAAATCTCGGAGCTTGCAGAAAGGATTGACCGTTCATTTGAACTTGATGAGCCGAAAACGGCAACGGATATTTATTCTCTGCTTAAGGAGTTGAAGATTGACGGTAAAGTGATCCTGAAGGCTGTGGACAGGCTCTTTCGGGGGATGGTCAGGACCGAGCTGATGGCACAGGGAGAAGACCCGTATCCGGTTACTTATGCCTGTGACAGCGGGAGTACGAATCCCAGGACTTATGACAGCGGACTTTTTGTGGATTTCTGTCACTGCGGGCTGGCTGCAACCCCTACAGATCTTGATATTCAGAGGTGCAGGACAATTGTCTGTGCGGCTTACTCTTCTTCGCAGCGGATAGCAATGAGGGCAACATCGGGATGGGAAACCTTCGATGAAGGGCTCGGGAGGGCAAAGCTGGTTACGATTGCTCCGGATGAACTGAAAAGAAAGGCTCCTGACATGGTGCACAGCTTTGCCATGTACCTTGCAGAATCCGAACATATGCTTTTTATGAAGGACATGCTGGAGCCGGAGAGCTTTTTCATAATGGATGGCCCTCTTTATCCGAAACAACTCATGTACTGGATGGTGCTGGACGACGAGGAAGTGCAGATTGGGCGGAACAACGATGCCCGAAAAATCCTCCAGAATTACATTGATATTATGGATCATTTCCTGGAAAAAAAGAGACCTGTGATAGGTTTTGTAAAGAATCCGACTGACGTGCAGATCATGGACAGCGTCCGGAAGAAGAAGGAAGGATTTGACCTTCCCTGGATGCTTGATTCTCAATTTTTCCGAAATCTCCTCTCTCCTTCCAAAGTTGAAGGCCAGAGAGGACAGGGCCCTGAAGGCCGGAATTCGAAAGCTAACGGGAAAAACGGCAAGTATAACGGTTCAAGAAATACTTACATTACTTACACCAACTGGTTTTTACAGCCCAACAGGTTTTACGAAAGGATGCTTAACGGGACTTCTCCTCTTGCAGCAGGAGATGCGTTCCAGCAAGAGCTCAGGCATAAGTTTTTGCCTGAGGATTATGCCCTCTGTTTCTTCATGCTTTTCGTGCCTTCCACGGATGTGGTTTTTAAGGTTGAAGCTCCTTATGGACTTATTAAGGATGATTTCCTGCGCATGCAAATTACCAAAAAGGTGCTCTTTGACCTCTCTCTGCATGGTTTTCCCCTCACCCTCACAAAGGCAGACCACCTCGCAAAAATCAGGAAAGTGGAGAGGCAGGAGATCGATAAATTTTTTGAAAGTATGAATCCTGATATCTCTTATAACGATACTCGGTGGGGTAAGTTCAATGAAGTATGAAGATGCCGATATTCTGGCTTTTATTTCCGGGAAGTCAAAACCGACCCAGGTTCCTGAAAAGAGCGCTTCCTCAGATAAGAACACAGGCCCGGAGGAAATTTCCGGGAATAAAAATGAACAGCTGGAGCATACAGCTCTGGAACATAAAGCTCTGGAACATAAAAAACCGGAACATAAAGAACCGGAAAAAGATTTGCTTACGGAGACCTCCGTCCCGGATTCGCTGCCGGATTTTGAAGAATTCCCCGTTTCCTCGGCTGAAGCTCCCACGGAAGTCGATCCGCATAACTCTTTAAATGGTGATTCACGTACGAGGTCTACTACAGCTTCAACTACAGCCACCAGTACTCTTTCCGATAAAGACGAACTTGCCTTTGAATTATTCGACGACTATGATTCTGAACCCTCAAGAGCCTCTCCTTCTCTTGATGAAGCTTTCGGAATTGTCACTACCGGCATAGAGCCTCTGGAAATTACCCACTCGGGAGCTACAATCACGGGATACATTGCTTCTGCCCGCAGGAGTGAGATCAGGCTCGGGACCTATGTTGTCGTGCCGTATGAGGGCGGAGAAAAACTCTTTGCAAGGGTCGGAAAACTCCAGTACAGGCAGGAGTTTGCAGTGGATGATGCAACTGAAATCCACTCAAGGCGCATGCTGAATGCCCGGGCAAATCCTGTAAACGAAGCCGATTACAAGTTCCTTGCCTGCCTTGACCCCCTCTGTATCCTGTACAGGAAAAAAGCTGAAAGTGCCCTCACACGCAGGATGGCAGACCGGATTCCCCGCCCGAACACCCCTATTCTGCCTGTTACGGACAGGCTTGAAGTCCAGACCGGGCTTAACATCCCGGAGGAGGGAGTTTTCCTGGGGCACCTCAGTGTAGGGGGAGAACTTGTAAAAACCCACTCCGAGCCCGAAACCGTTGCTTATTACCTGAGAAATGACTACTTGATGGGTGACCCTCTAATTTTCAGGCACATGCTGGTCTGCGGGAGTACCGGGACAGGAAAGACTTTCCTCTCAAAAAACATCCTGCGCCAGTTCATGACTGAAGACAACCGGTACAGGCTGCGGAACTCTCAGGACAAAGCCCGGAAAAACCCTTGCCTGGTAATCATGGACCCCCAGGACGAATACTCCCAGATTTTCGAGGATAACGAAACCCTGACCGAAGAGGATAAGTTCGGGTTTGAGTCCGAAAACGTCACTTACGGCAGGGTTCGGTCCACAAAGGCTTTTGTGGCAAAGGTCGAGGGGCAGAAGTATCCCGGAGATAAGTCAAGGGCGGAACAGGTCGAGTTTACAATTCCTTTTTCCCTTGTGGAACACAACTCCTGGCTGATTGCAGCAGCCGGGATGTCCGAACTTCAGTATATAGGGCTTGAAGTCCTTCTCGGGGACTTCTTCAAGTCAAGCGTGCCGCATACCTACCGGAACTTCATTAACCATATTGAAAATGAAGGTACGCGTTCTTATTATGTTGATAGTAACAGAATCCATGAGTCTTCATATGACGGGATAGTGCGGAGAGTAAGTAGCCGCTTTTTCTCAAAGGTGTTTGACCGGGATGCAACCCCGATCACCGATCTCCTGGACAAGATCTTCAAGTCGGGGCAGATTTCGGTTTTCCCGACAGAGTACATAAGTTCTCCAAGGATCCGGGATCTCATAGTGCTTACAATCATGAGCCTTATTGTTGACAACAAGCTCAACACCACAGGGGTTGATGCCATCAAAGAAACCCCGATTATCCTGGCACTTGATGAGGCTCACCGCTACCTTTCAAAGGCAAACGGGGAACATGCTCGCCTTATCATCTCCCGTTTCGCAGATGCGGCCCGCCAGGGCCGAAAAGAAGCGCTGGGGCTCTTTTTGATCACGCAGGATCCTCAGGATATCGATGACACGGTCATCAAGCAGATCAACACAAAGCTGATCCTTAACCTCAATAACGATGCCGCAATCTCGTCCCTGAAAGTTCCCAAAGAATACGAACGCAGGGTTCCATACCTCAAGAAAGGGCAGATGATAATTCACAGTCCTGACAACAGTGACATTGTGGAAATCCTCGGGCTTTCGAATTGCGTTGTGAGGCACCGCTAAGAAGGTTTGAAACAAAAAAATGAGAAATAAAAGCCGAAAACTAATAAAAAATGTACAATGCCTGAATATTTATGAAACTTTATTTCTCAAGAATGAGTCATTTATTTTCTCAAGAAAGGGTGATCAGCCCATGCCTGCTAGAAGTACAGGCATGGGTTTCTTCTTTTTTGCTCTTTCTTTTTATTTTTCTATGTGTTCTGTCCCTGCTTTTCAACTTAAACCAGTTCACAGAGTTCCATATTATCGAGAACTGACTTGATCTTCCAGTATACATACCTTTTATATGCATCCGGGTTAGGGATATCATAAATTACATTTGCATGAACGTTCCAGGCAACGTTTTTGACAAGCTCGCTTTCTTGCATTTCATCTATAAAATACTTGAGCTGGCTGAAGTCATCGATACTGTCTCTCCAATCTCCGGCTCTCAGTTCGCTTGCCTGATCTTCCTCTGTCATCTCCATCTTCCGCAGGGCAAAAGCATACACTTTGAGCAGGTCGATGTTTGCAGGCGAGACGTTCCTGACAATCGGAGTTCCTTTCCGCATACTTTCTTTAAGCTTATCCGTAAATGCAAAGATGTCTCCGGATTTCAGGGTGTTTTCGGCGATCTTTCCTTTTAATGTTTCAAGAGTCTGTTTCATGATATTTTACCCCTACATTCAATGGCTCACATATTGTAATTTTAATGGGTGAGTTCCAGGGATTACTTATTCACACCTAAAATAAGTAATCAGTTTCTGTATTAAAATGATTCTAAATCAATTAATTCTGAGGAGTGTTTCATTCACACTCAATACAAGATTATCTGTTTTCTGTATTAAAATCGCGCTTCATTTATAAAGATGGCACTTAATATTTAACCTTTTTAGAATGTGCTCCTTCCATATACTATTTTTTGCGCTGTGAACAGGTAAGAAAGTAAAAACTAGAGTAAGAAAGCAATTCAGAGAAAGTAAACTCTTAAACAATCTACCATGAATTCTATAAAAAAGATGAAAAAGAATGGGATAGCGCGGATTTGAACCGCAGTCCAAGCGTCCCAAACGCTCGAGGATGGACCAAGCTACCCTACTATCCCATAAGGGCTTCCTCTCAAAGGGGATTATCCTTTATATAGCTTTCGTTAGAACATGCGCATGTACCCGGGTTTTGCGGATCAAAAGTTCCGGGTTACTTACTTTATGGTATTTGTGCCGGGATCTTTCACCTCTCCGGCCTTCTCCTTTACTCCCAGCGGCGATAAATTTCGTTTTCCACTCCTAAAAGGTCAAGTGCCCTGCCAGCCATTGTGTCTATGAGATCTTCAAGGGTTTTCGGCCGCGAATAGAAGCCCGGACATGCCGGGAGAATGCTTGCGCCTGCCCGTTTAGCCTTTAGCATGTTTTCAAGGTGTATCAGGTTCAGGGGAGTTTCTCTTGTCATCAGGACCAGTTTTCTCTCTTCTTTCAGGCAGACGTCTGCAGCCCGTGTAAGCAGGGTGTCAGATATCCCGTTTGCAACCGCTCCGAGGGTTTTCATGCTGCAGGGAGCAATAACCATTCCTGTGGTTTTGTAAGAACCGCTGGCTATTGGGGCTGAAAAATCCTTCTGGGAATAATTCCAGGTCGCAAGCTTTTCCACTTCAAGGGGTAAGTAATCAGTTTCGATCTCGATTATCTGTTTTGCAGCCTCTGTCAGTACAAGATGGGTTTCGATTCCTTTTTCTTCCATCACTTCAAGTAGACGGATCCCGTACTGTACCCCCGAAGCCCCGCTTATACCTACGATTATTTCCATTACTCGCTTCTCCTTGCTGTCATGTCACTTTTTTCACAGGAGGCGATGAAACTCCCAATCATTTCCCCTGCGGCTGAGACAATCTCCTTAATCTCTTCCGGGCTGATATTATCCGCATGGATGCCGGCAACAACCACCGAAGTTTTTCCTGTTGCTCTGCTTATTCGCCTTGCACTGTCCAGGGCAAGTTGTTCTTCCCTGTGTCCGGGAAGGGTAAGCACAGAAGAGCTTGCTCTTCCGCTTTTTTCATCAAAAAGCCCTACTGCAACCGCGCCCGCATGCTCCTTTCCGCCGGTAAGGGTAAGCAGGTAGTCTTCTCCGAGCTTTTTTGCTTCGAGGATGATTTCTATCCTGCCGGCTTTCCTTGTGGTTCTGAACAAAGTTTTGCTCCGGTATCTTATATTTTTTCAAGGTCGCTCAGTTTAAACTGCTTTGTGGCTTTCTTGATGTTAAAGTATTCCTTTGCAGCCTTCCCCACGGCTTCACAGTGCTCTTTCGGGCTGTAGGCCCCCATCCTCCAGTTATCCATATGGGCTTCCTGCAGGATTGAGACGAAGTGGGAAGCTTCTTTAAGCGGTATTATCTTGTGGTCTGTTTTTATCATTGCCTTCATTTCCAGCATTTCCGGGGTTTTCGGAATATCCACAAGCACGCATTCCTGGTCTACCCCTGCAAGTTCTGCAATCTCCTTCTCGGCTCTCTCAATTTTATCCCGGTACTTGAGCACTCCTTTCCCTGCTTCCCCAAGTCCTGTATAAAGCGCCCGCTTATAGAGTTTGCGTGCGTCCAGCCGCTTGCTAAGTTCTCCCCCATGCCCGCTTGAGTTTCGCATGGCGGCTACCAGGTCTATGTCGTCCATTTGCCTGAGCCTTTTCGGGTCAAGTTCCCCGTTTTCGACCATATATTCCACGGCCCTTGAGCACATTGCTTCCGAGATCCTGGTTACGTGGTGATAGTAAACCGAGGTATTCATCCAGAACCGGGAGACCAGGAGGGATTCGGCAGCTTTCAATCCCCCGTAGTCGATAACAAGCCTGTCTTCGTAAAAATGCATCTGGTTGATCAGGCGGTTGTAGTCCACAACCCCGAAGGCAACCCCTGTATAATGGGAGTCCCGGACAAGGTAGTCCATCCTGTCCACATCGATCTCGCTGCTGAGGATCTGCCCTAATGAAGTCTCACCTTTGATATGTTTTGCAAGGTTCCCGGGGGAAATCCCGTGTTTTTTCAGGGCTTCTTTTATTTCCCCTTTCCTTACAATGTCCCTTACGTCATCATGCCTGCGCCTCGTATACTTGTCTATGATGTTCTCGGTTACGTGAGAAAATGGTCCGTGCCCCACATCGTGCAAAAGGGCGGCAGCTCTGATCTCCATTTTTTTATCTTCTTCAATAGAGTCGAGGTTTTTCATCAGCATGGTGGCAAGATGCATGGTTCCCAGGGAGTGTTCAAAGCGGTTGTGGTTTGCTCCCGGATAAACAAGGTTTGAAAAGCCAAGCTGCATGATTCTTCTCAGTCGCTGGATCTGGGGGGTAGCCAGAAGTTCCTGGACGATTTCATCCAGTTCGATGTAACCGTGTACGGGATCAAGGACTACTTTCATTGTTCTTTAGACAGATGTCATTATATATTGTTGTATCTATTACTTTGATGCTGTTACTTTGAAAGTGAAAATTGCAGGATAACCTGCTACCCGATGGCTGAATAAATCCGGAACAGGTATTATCATGATCATATTGTCAGGCGGCACCGGAACTCCCAAACTCCTTGACGGGCTCAAGGAAATCCTCCCACCGGAGGAACTGACCGTTGTTGTAAACACTGCCGAAGACCTGTGGGTTTCTGGGAACCTGATTTCTCCAGACCTTGATACGGTGCTCTATCTCTTCTCGGACCAGATCGACCGGAAGAAATGGTGGGGCATAGAAGACGATACCTTCAGGACTTACGAGCGCATGCACGAACTCGGGGTCGAAGAAAGCATGAAGCTGGGGGACAGGGATAGGGCAACCCATATTATCCGCTCAAATCTCATCAGGGGAGGCTCATCCCTTACGGAAGCAACAGTAAAGCTTTCCTCCTTCTTCGGGATCGATGCAAACATTCTGCCAATGTCCGATGACCCGGTTTCGACCTATATCGAGACTCTTCAAGGGGTTATGCATTTCCAGGACTTCTGGGTCGGAAAACACGGGAACCCCGATGTACTTGGAGTTGATATCCGGGGCGTTTCCGAAGCTTCGGTCGCTAAAAAGGTTCTGGAAGCCTTAGAGAAAGACGACAAAGTCCTCATCGGTCCGAGCAACCCCATAACCAGCATAGGGCCTATAATTTCCCTGCCGGGAATGAGAGAACTGCTGAAACGGAAAAAGGTGATTGCAGTTAGCCCCATAATAGGAAATGCTCCTGTCAGCGGTCCTGCCGGAAAGCTTATGCAGGCCTGTGGGCTTGAGGTCTCTTCCATGGGCGTTGCGGAGTACTATCAGGAATTCCTTGACGTTTTTGTCTTCGATGAAAGGGACAGGGCGGACGAATTCGCTTTTGAGAGGCTTGGGTGTCAGGCCTCCCGTGCAGATACCCTCATGACCTCCACGGAGAAAAGCAGGGAACTGGCAGAGTTCATAGTCGGGATTTTTGATACAGTCTCCTGATTTATCTAATTTATTCTCCCTTCTTTTTTCTTTTCCCTTTTATTTCTGATTTTTTTCTCCCACTTCTCTTTCATTTTCCCTTTTTTTCTTTTTTTTGTTTTCTCTTCTCTTTTTTCCCTAGTTTTTCATCTTTCTTTACTCTCATTTTTTTTTACATATGTTGTCTTCAACGCTAACAAAATTCGAAAGTTTTATGTATCACTTTTTATACTCTTTGTAACACTAAAAAACATAAATTTTGGATTTTATCTTAATTGTTAAACTCTATTCTCCTGGCAAATATTATTTTTTTGTCAGGTTAAATAGCTTAATTATAGGCAGTAGAGGAAGAATTATGTTTGGAAATAGTGGAATTGCTAATCAGAAGATCAAAACAAAAATCACGGGTTTTGTTTTGCTGACGATGCTCGTTTTATTCCTGGGTTCAATACCCGGGATGGCAGCTGCAGCTGATAACTCCGAGCTGATGGCTCAGGTTTTTGGCGCAGCCGAAGCAGATCTGGGAGTTCTCGGGTCTGAAGATACCCTTGTCATCACGGACATCGGTTCTCCTGCGGAATCTTACATTCTTCTGGATGATTTCTATTCGGAGTTTTACGGAAGGGAGTTACTGTACACAGATAACCTTCTTATAGTCCAGAACGCAAGAAATGCCCCTCTCTGGTTTGCTTTCTTTGACAAATCCAGCGGGAACTGCACTTATATCGAGGTTTCATACGGGGATGAGAATGAGATTAGTTATCAGGTAACGGAAAATATAGACTTTGATACCCTGTCCGAAAGCCAGGAGTCCATAGATGCCTGGAGTGGAAAAGTAAGCTCTAAAGTGTTTGACGGACGCGAGTTTGCCATTCTTACAATCTGCAATGCCTGGGCCACCGGAGATCTTGACTATGAACTGATGCAGTGCCTGGAACTGCACAACCATTTCTGTCCCGGAGTTTCAAGCGGCTATATACTTGCAAGCTGGATGGAAGATAATTTCCCGCTTGACGAAGGGGTAAGTTATACTGTTTTCTCCTGTCCTAACTGGTGCAAAGAAGATGTTTTCGTAAAGCGCTGGGACACCACTCCCGGAAAAGGAGGAATCTGGGTTTCTGCCCTGACGGACGAAGAAATAGAAGAAATCGGGAACTCTCCTGCCGGGATTTTTGTAGTTACGGACAAGAATGCCGGAACCATGAAAGCGGTGGCACTCGGGTTTGACTTTGATGTTGTGAATGCGGAGTGCGGGGCAAACGAGGACGACCCTTCCTGGATTTCTAAATATCTTATGGACCTCTGGCTCATGGACCGGGATAACTGGGATGAAGAAGGTCTTGTTACCGAAATTGCAGTTATTGACATTGATGGGGATACCCTGAACGAAATGAAACTGGCGGGAGTCAATCCTTATGTTGTTCTCGGCCTGCTCAACCCGGAAGGAAATGGTAATTCCTCAGCTGGGGCCGATGAGCTGATGGGTCAGGTTTTTGCCGCAGCCGAAGAAAGTCTCGGAGACCTTAGCTCTGAAGATACTTTCATACTGACGGATATCGGTTCTCCTGCAGAATCTGATCTTTTTCTGAATGACTTCTATTCGGAGTTTTACGGAAGGGATTTACAGTACACACAGAACCTGCTTGCAGTCCAGAACGCAAGAAATGCCCCTCTCTGGTTTGCTTTCTTTGACAAATCCAGCGGGGACTGCACTTATATCGAGGTTTCATACGAAGATGAGAATGAGATCAGCTATCAGGTGACCGAAAATATAGACTTTGATACCCTTTCCAAAAACAAGAAGTCCGTAAATGCCTGGAGTGAAAAGGTAAACTCAAAGGTGTTTAACGGGCGTGAATTTGCCATTCTTACAATCTGCAATGCCTGGGCCACCGGAGATCTTGACTATGAACTGATGCAGTGCCTGGGACTGCACAACCACTTCTGTCCCGGGGTTTCAAGTGGCTATGTACTTGCAAACTGGCTGGAAGATAATTACCCGCTTGAGGATGGGGTAAGTTATACGGTTTTTTCCTCCCCTCAGTGGTGTAAAGAGGACGTCTTCTTACAGCGCTGGGATGCCACTCCCGGAACAGGAGGAATCTGGGTTGCCGAATTGACTGACGAAGATATAGAAGCAATTGACAGCTCCCTTGCCGGAATTTTCGTTGTCAAGGATAATAATGCCGGAACTCTGAAAGCCGTGGTGCTCGGATATAACTCTGATATTGTAAATGCGCAGTGCAGGGCAAAAGATGACGATCCTGCATGGGTCTCGAAATACCTGAAAGACCTCTGGCTTATGGACCCGGATAACTGGGATGGCCTTGTTACGGAAATCTCAGTCATCGACATTGATTCGGATACCCTGAGCGAAATGAAACTGGCAGATACGAATCCCTATGAAGTTCTCGGACTGCTCAACTGATGCGAGCGTCTGAAACATGGAATCCTTTGAACTGGTAACGGGATGAATATGTCTAAAACAGGGTAAAATTCCTGATGCTAACGATTGAAAACTTTGAGGTTTTTTACCCTTATTTCTTTTTTCCCTTGATTTCTTTTTTACCCTGTTTATTTTTAATGGGTTTTACATATTTCCTTATTTTTTATAATTTCTTACCTTTATTATCCTTAAATTTATTAACACTGACTTAACTATCAATATTACAAATTTCCTGCATTCCGGTGTAAATAGAAATAGCATCCGGAAAACCAAAGCTATATCAAGTACTTCGATGTTTCCTGACTTCGATTTATCTTTCCGGAAAGCGGGTTTGTTTATTAGCATCCGCATTGAAAGGAAGTATACTTGAGGGTGCAGGATCTGATCTCAGGGTTTTTTTACTTCCCGGAATATTGAAACAGCCAGAAAAAGGTTAAAACCATGCTTGAAAGACTGAAAGACTCACTGGTTAAATCCCCTGTGATCAAGCGAGGGGAATATAACTATTTTATCCATCCTATTTCTGATGGTGTCCCTTCCATCGATCCACGGCTGGTACAAGAGATCTCCGATTACATTGAGAGGATAGCAGATCTGAATGTTGACACTATTCTTACCGTAGAGGCTATGGGTATCCCTGTTGCAAATGCTCTCTCCCTGAAAACAGGAATTCCTCTGACTATTGTCCGGAAGCGGCCTTACTTCCTTGAAGGGGAAGTTGAACTTTCCCAGAGTACAGGCTATTCTAAAGGGACTCTCTATATAAACGGGCTCAAAAAGGGAGACAGAGTCGTCATCGTGGACGACGTTGTCAGTACCGGTGGAACGCTTCTCGCTCTTGCAAAGGCACTGCAGAATATGGGTGTCGAGATCACGGATGTAATTTCCGTTATAGGGCGTGGAGACGGACTTCTTAAGTTAAAGGAACTCGGAGTTGAACCCAAGATTCTCGTCACAATTGATGTGAGCGAGAAGGGCGTGGAGATTCAGGATGTCTTTGGGGATCAGTGAAGCGTTTGATTTAAGGCCTGACTATATAATTAGCGTGATAAAGGATACGAAAGCAAAGCGTGTGGGCTTTCAGTTTCCTGAAGGGCTGAAACGCAAAGGTCCGGAGCTTGCAAAAATCGTTGAGAAGGCAACCGGAGCTGAGGTGCTCATCTCGGGCGATCCCTGTTTCGGAGCGTGCGACCTTGACAGGACGCTTCTTGACCATGTTGAGCTTCTTTTCCACTTCGGGCATGCGGAACTGGAAGATGTCCGGCTTTCGGATAAGGTGTACTTTATCGAAACCCGCTCCTCGGTTGATGTCCGACCCGTTGTCGAGAAGGCTCTTCCGGAACTTAAAGGAGAGATAATCGGACTGATTACCACTGTCCAGCATGTCCACAAACTCCCTGACGTGTGCAGGGTGCTTGAGAGCGGGGGAAAGACCTGCGTCATCGGGCGCGGGGACTCCAGGCTTGCCTATGCAGGGCAGGTACTCGGCTGCAATTTCTCGGCAGCAAGGGATGAAGTCTGTGATGAGTACCTTTATATCGGAAGCGGGGACTTCCATCCGCTGGGGGTAGCCCTTTCTACAAAAAAACGTGTCCTTGCAGCTGACCCCTTTTCCGGAGAAGTCCGGGAAGTTGACCCTTCAAGGATTCTCCGCCAGCGGAGTGCGGTAATTGCAAAGTCTCTGGATGCACAGGTTTTCGGGATCATTGTCTCAAGCAAAAACGGACAGATGAGGATGGAACTCGCCTCTTCTCTCAAAGAAATTGCAAAAAAACACGGAAAAGAAGCTCACCTGATCCTTATCGATCTCGTAACCCCTGACCAGTTACTTCAGTTCAAAGTGGATGCTTTTGTAAATACTGCCTGCCCACGGCTTGCCGTGGACGAAGTTGGCCGTTTCCCCTCTCCAATGCTGACTCCCCAGGAGTTTGAGATCGTGCTTGAAGAACGGGAATGGGAAAGGCTTGTACTCGATGAAATTACCGAGGAGCCTGTATAACCCTTTACGGATATAAATCCGAGAATACTCACAAAGAAATCTGAGAATATTCACAAAGAAATCCGAGAATACTCACAAAGAAATCTGAGAATATTCACAAAGAAATCCGAGAATACTCACAAAGAAATCCGAGAGTACTTGAAAAACGAAACAGAGAATGCGCATCAAATGTGAAACCAATAAAATTCAACAGACATGAAACAGAGAAAACTTGAGATGCTGCTTGAAGAAGTAGAAGATTTTTCCAGTCCCGAACTTGAGCTGGAGCAATACCAGACCCCTTCTCCTCTTGCGGCGGAAATCCTCCATTTTGCTTACATGCAGGGAGACCTTAAAGAATCGGTCCAGGACCTGGGCTGCGGTACAGGGATTCTTGCAATAGGGGCAAAACTTTTGGGAGCCAGGAAGGTCGTGGGATATGATACGGACCCAATAGCGCTTGAGGTTGCCAGAAAAAATGCCAAAAAGGTCGGAGTGGAGGTTGAGTTCATTTGCTCGGATATTTCGGACGTTTCAGGGCACTTAAAAACCACACTTATGAATCCTCCTTTCGGGGCAAGAGTTAAAGGCAGGGATAGGCCGTTTCTTTCGTCAGCATTAAGAACAAGTGAGGTAATATATTCCATCCACAACCGTGGAAGCCTTGCTTTTATCCAAAAGTTCATTAAGCCTGCGGTCATTACACACTCATACGTTGCGAAATTTCCTCTTAAAAGGACTTTCGACTTCCATCAAAAAGAAAGAGAAATTATTGAGGTAGAGATTTACAGGATTTCTGTTCATAAATAAAGCTTGTGTTCAGGAGCCATTTCCGGCTTCGTGTTTTACAGCTTTGCATCTTCAGATCTCACTTTGAAAGGCGGAATAATAAATCTCTTGTATAGAGAACTTGTCAATGGTGTAGAGAATATCCGTAACAATGGAATTCTCCACAACAATGAAATATCCCAGGTTTGGATAGATATATCGGGGAGGTAATTCTGGTAATTGGATGGCTACTTTATAATAATATTTGCTCTGCAAAACAATCTGTATACATAGAAACGTATGCCATCTGTAAGGGAAGAATTGACTGGAAAATACTTCGGAAGGAGATTGATCCTTATTCCTCCCGAGGACAAATTCTCTATGGGTTCAATTGCCGCCAAAAACTCTCTGAAAATTTCTGAAATTCGATAAAACAACTTATTTACACCTACTATTAACGATAATTCGAATGAGGGATCATTATTAGAATCCGAAAAAATAAGACTACCAGGAAAAAATTAACAGGCCCTGGGGAAGGAAAACCGGTTGCTGAAAAATCGGTTCCGGTAGCTGCAGAAAGCAGGGAACAGTTTAAGGGCCAGCCAAGGGATCAGCCAAGGGATCAGTTTAAAAATCAGTCCCGCGGCCAGTCCAGAGACCAGTTTAAAGGTCGTTCAAGGGATCAGTTTAAAGGTCAGTCCCGTGGGTCCAGAGATCAGTCAAAGGACCAGTTCAAAGGTGACCTTGGAAAAAAGAGAAGATTCCCATATTCTAAGAAATCTCCCCGAGATAGGAAGGAAATGCCGGGGTTCAGGCCGCCAGCCAGAGAACCCGTCAGATCTGAAGAAGACCTTGAAAAAGGAGGCTTTGTCCTTCCGGGTGAACTTGTCGGAACTACAGAAGAGTTTAAGCCAGGTTCCGGGGCCACAATAATTGGTGGGGATATCTATTCCACTGCCACAGGAAGTGTGCTCATTGACAGAAAAGCCAGAGTGGTCTCGGTTAAGCCAAAAACCCTTACCCCAAATATCCTTAAGGTAGGGGACATAGTTTACGGCAAGATCACTGACGTCCGCGAGTCCGGGGCGATGGTGGAAGTTGCAGGCATAGAAGGAAAAGAGAACAGGGAAATTGTCAACTCAAGGCCAGGGGATGTCCATGTTTCAAATGTGAGGGACTCCTATGTAAAGAGACTCTCAGATGAGTTCAGACCCTCTGATATCATAAAAGCCAGAGTCATTGACGTTGACAGAATGCGCCTTACAACATCCGAAGATTCCCTTGGAGTTGTAAAAGCTTACTGCTCAAACTGCAGAGGCGAACTTGTCCTGGAAGGGAAAAAGCTTAAATGCCCGGTCTGCAATATGACTGAAACCCGCAAGATCTCAACCGAGTACGGGAAAGGAATCCAGTAAATTTCTCTTTCCCCATCTTACTTTATGCAGGGTTCGGCATGTTATGACGGATTATGCATTTTGCGGCAGGCTGTAATATAGCCAGCTATATCACTCACCATTTACAGGTGGTCACCAATGGAACTGAACATTCTTAATAAAACAAATAGCGAGCTTGAAGTCGAGCTTATAGGCGAAACTCATACCCTTCTCAATCTTCTTAAGGACCTCCTGATCAAAGATGAAAGGGTTGAAGCGGCTTTCTACGACATGAAACACGTGAGCATCAGTGACCCTATCCTTTACATCAAAACCGATGGTACAGACCCGATTCTGGTCTTAAAGGAAGCGGCAGCAATCATTATTGCTCAGTGTGATGAGTTCATCGATGTCTTCAACAAGGCAGCAAATGCCTGAAGCCGATGACTTGCAGGACGTCTCTTAAAAGACGTTTTGCCTTTTTTTCTTTCCAGGGGCTTTCTCCTGCTCCATATACTTTAGATAAGGGTTTCCGGATAGTATTTCGTTCGCCTTCACGAGAAGTTTTACGGGATTTTACTGTCTATTTGTAAGTTGCTTCTGGAATACCTTTTTATGAATTCCTGATATATCACTGATTATATAGAGCTTCAGGCAGTTAATTTTCTCAGATCTGCTCTCATAACCCGGACAGAAACCAGAGGAGAAATTTATCGTTTGAATAGGAAATTTACCGTTATCACTGAGGTATAAATAAAATGACACTTGACGACTCATCTTTACAGAAGTATGGTTTCATAAAGCGAGAAACCCTCGGCAGCATAAATATCGACCCTCTGCAGACTGGCGGACTTTTGACCGAGGCAGCCAGGCAGACCCTTGTGGAATGGGGAGACGGTTACTCTGTCTGCGACTTCTGTGGTGGGATTCTGGATCAGATTAAAAAACCCCCTATCCATGATTTCGTACATAAAGCTCTCCCTGAGTTTTTAGGCTGTGATGAGGCAAGGGTTACAAACGGGGCAAGAGAGTCTAAATTTGCGGTTATGCATTCCATGGGCAAGCCCGGGGACTGGATCGTGCTTGACGGGCTTGCCCATTACTCCTCTTATGTTGCAGCCGAGAGAGCCGGTCTGAATGTAAAAGTGGTGCCACATGCAGGCAGCCCCGAATACTATCTTGATCCCGAAGGGTACGGGACAGCAATCGAAGAGGTCACAAAGGAAAGTGGAAGACCCCCCGTTCTTGCCCTTGTAACATATCCTGACGGGAGCTACGGAAACATCCCGGATGCGGAAAAGATCGCATCCGTCTGCCATGAGTATGATGTCCCTCTTCTCCTGAACGGGGCGTACTGTGTGGGAAGAATGCCCGTATCCGCAAAAGAAATCGGAGCTGACTTTATAGTGGGTAGCGGGCATAAGTCAATGGCAGCCTCCGGGCCTGTCGGAGTGCTCGGCGTAAGCGAAGAATATGCCCCAATCGTATTCAGAAAATCTATATACAGCAAGGTAAAGGAAGTCGAACTTCTTGGCTGCACTGCCCGTGGGGCAACGGTTATGACTATGATTGCATCTTTTCCAGAAGTGGTAAAGCGCGTCAGTAACTGGGACCAGGAAGTCGAAAACGCCCGGTGGTTCTCTGCAAGGCTTGAGGACATGGGCTTTATCCAGCGCGGGCAGAAACCCCATTCTCACGACCTTATGTTCTTTGAAGCTCCCGGCTTCTACGAGATTTCCCAGAAGGTCAAGAAAGGCAGGTATTTCCTCTACAAAGAGCTCAAAGAAAGAAACATTCACGGTATCAAGTCCGGGCTTACGAAATACTTCAAGCTCAGCACTTTCGGGCTCGGAAAAGAAAAGCTCGGCGTTGTTGCGGATTCTTTTGAGGAGATCCTGAAGAAATACGAGAACATTTAAGCCCACTCAATTTATTTTTTGAAGCCCGGGAGTAATTTTAATCATTTTCTTTGCCCCGGGCATCCTGAACATTTTTTTAATCTGTCAAGTAGATTTTTTGCTTTGCCTTGACGCGGTCTCCTTCTCTTCCCTTTCCATGTGTCGGTCATATTGTACGACAGTAATAAGTATTTCAGGACGGGGGCATTTACAGTGGTAAAATCGCTTTATGAACTGGATATTTCTGAAATAGTTTCTCTTTCACAATGTTCTTCCTAAAATAGGTAGTTAACTACTTATTCTCTCAAATACAATTAGTAAGACGACTTCAAATTTTAATGACTGATAATCGTTCAGTCTATAAAAAAGCTGACATAATCGAAACAGCCAGTGGTCTAATAGGTCAACAAACAGTTACGATTGGCATATGTGCAGATATTTCTAGCATATATGTCTTTTCTAAACACGCAAAGCAACTGGCACATACAGTCGATCTGAAAGGTATTTTTAGAGAATAATTAAGGAGACTGTCTTAACTTGCCAAAATCAAAGTTGTGGACTAAAGATTTCGTACTCATTTTCATTGAAAATTTACTCGCTGCTTTAAACTTTTACTTATTAATGATAATTGTCTCCGGATATGCAATGAATACATTTGACTCATCTCCGGGTGAAGCCGGCTTTTCTGCCAGTATATTCATAATTGGTGGGCTTTTTGCGCGTCTGTTTATCGGAAAATGGATCGGACGGATAGGTCATAAGAAGACACTTTATTCAGGAGTATTTTTGAGTTTATTTATGACGTTGTTATACTTTGGAGTTAATAATGTAGTCATCCTGCTTGCAGTCCGCTTTCTTCATGGAATAGCATTTGGTATTACTACCACAGCAACAGCTACAATCGTTGCGAATATCATTCCTGCGGAAAGGAAAGGTGAAGGTATTGCTTATTTTGGATTAAGCCAGATACTTGCAACAGCCGTCGGTCCGTTTTTAGGTATGTTCCTCAGTCAGCACGGCAGTTTCAGCATGATTTTTACTGCCTGTACAATTGCGTCAGCAACTGGCCTTTTGGTTTTACCGTTTTTATCATCTTTACGTGAGATGGAACTAACAAAAGAACAGTTGACTATAATGAAGGGGTTCAAATTCAATAATTTCTTTGAACCGAAGGTAGTTCCAATTTCAATCGTTTGTATGTTTATTTTCATGTGTTATTCAAGCGTCGTGTCCTTCCTTGAGGTGTACTCACAGGAAATTCATCTTATGAGTGCAGCCAGCTTCTTTTTTTTAGTGTATGCTATAATAATCTTAATTTCGAGACCGGTTATTGGCCGGTTGTTTGATCTCAAGGGTGAAAATTCAATCATGTACCCGGCGATTCTGATATTTACAACTGGTATGGTCCTGTTTAGTCAGGCTCATCACGGTTATATACTTTTATTATCTGCAGCTTTAATAGGTCTTGGATTTGGGGCTATACAATCCAGCACTCAGGCCATTTCTGTTAAAATAACTCCACAACATCGTATGGGGTTGGCGAATTCAACCTATTTTGCGTTCTCAGACATAGGAATGGGAACCGGTCCCTTGTTGGTTGGGTTACTGGTTCCTTTTACTGGTTACAGAGGAATGTATACGGTTGTGGCAGTTATTGGAGCGATATGCCTGTTATTGTATTATTTGTTACATGGGAAAAAGGCTGTGAATGGAAAAAAAGCTGTATATGGGAAAAATAAAGTAAGTTTCTAAAAAAGCGCTGATCTTATTGATGGAGTTCTCTATAAAAACCTAATGAATATATCTTAAACATGGTATGTGGTACATTACTGAGGCGATGAAGTAAATGCCAGATATTGTTGAAGACGAAATTCTTAGAAGAGTCTGGAAGCTTGGTAATGCTTTAGTCAAATACCGGAACGAAAGTCTTAAAGATCAGGATTTGACTTCTGTTCAGGCCGAGGTAATTTCCTTCATTTTGAAAAATGAGGACAAAGCTGAAATCAATTTGTTGGATGTGCAAAAGCACCTTGCGTTAACCCATCCGACGGTGATTGGAATTGCAAAGCGGCTGGAGGAAAAAAGTTTCATCAAGCGGGAACAGAGCAAAACAGACGCACGCTATACCAGCCTCAAGCTGACAAAAAAAGGACTTGAGTTTAGAAACGTATTGAGTAAAAAAGCTGCTGAAAATGAAGAAATTTTATTGCAGGGCATGAAGGACGATGAACGGAAGGAGTTTAACAGGCTGTTAGGCATCGCCCTTAAAAATATGACTGAAAAACGTGAATGACTTTTAATACCTATTTAGCGAGCCCGAGGGGCCCATCCTCATCTTCTCTGCAACATAGCTTCACTTTATGAGACAGAACTGCCGCATGGGTGCGCTTTCGTGGCACACATTCTGCATCCTTTCGGATCAGGGCAAAGTTTGAACCCTATCCAATCCATTAAAGATTGGCATTCGCTTTTTACTGAATCCTCTACTCTCTTTGTCGTTGTTGCTCCTTACGAAGTTTCGACCCTTTTAATAGGAAAAAATAGGGATTAACAATGGTTCACTTTACGTTCCCCATGGAACCCTTAACCTAGCGAGTTATCTGAATTGGACTAGAGACTTTCCACGTTGTCCGAAGAGCTTCACACATTGACGTTACCATAAATGTATGTCTTAGTGTGATTCTCCCAAACAGAAGGGATAGCGTGTACGCAATACGTTTTATAACTTCTTGTCGCACCATGGCATAACTTCTTGTCGCACTCCATGAAAGTACTTTCAATTACTTTCATTACTTTGGGCCTGTTTTTTGAAATTCATACTTGCTTTTGGGCTTTCCTGTGGGGGATAGAAAGATATTTCATCTGGAACGAGCTAATACCTGCTTAAAGTCTCATTAGAAATGAGACTTTTTGTAACTACATCCTCATTTATAATGCGGATATTCTCAATCAATATTTCATTCAAAATGAAATATCTTCTTGGTTATCTTTCTAATAACTTCTTTAGAGCTTTATTCTTACCGGAATGAAACATATCTTAACCAATAGGCTCTGATCAGCAGCCTCTACAGGATTTGTTCTCTTTATGGATATACAGGTATTGAAAGAAATCATACGCGAACAAAAAGCAGTTTTTGAGGCAGAAGGATCTGAAAGGCTTGTTGAACGGGAGGCCCTTAAAAAAGTTTCCGAATTCTTGAAGCTACCTCACGTCCTTGTGATCTCGGGTTTGAGGCGTTCCGGAAAAAGTACCCTTCTTAAGCAGATTCGTAAAAATTTCTACGGGAACAGGCCGGTTTACTACTTCAATTTCGAAGATGAACGTCTCATCGGTTTTGTAGCGGAGGACTTTAATCTCCTGTATGAGACATTTATTGAGCTGTTCGGAAAAAGCCAGGTTTTTTTCTTTGATGAAATCCAGAATGTTGAAGGCTGGGAGCTCTTCGTCCGGCGGATGTATGAAAGGGGGTTCAAGTTCATCATTACGGGCTCGAACTCTTCTTTGCTTAGCCGTGAACTCGGGACCAGATTAACAGGGCGTTACGTGGGGTTGGAACTTTATCCTTTTTCTTTTCCGGAGTTCCTTAAATTCAAAGGTGTCATTTTCCCGGAAGAACCTCTCACTGAAGAGAGGGGACTTATCAAGAACGCTTTCAATGAATACCTGGAAAAAGGGGGTATCCCCGAGTACCTGCTTTTTGAAAATGCCGAACTCCTGAAAACTTTTTATGATAACATCCTTTACAAGGACATCCTTGTCCGCTACGGGCTAGGAGATGAAAAAGCCCTGAGAGAGCTTGCCCTTTACCTTTTTTCAAATTATGCCACCGAGATCAATTACAGCAAATTGCAGAAACTGCTGGGGCTGGGCAGCGCAAATACAGTCAAGAACTACATAGGCTACCTGGAAAACTCCTATATGGTCTTTACCATCCCGAAGTATGACTATTCCCTTAAAAAACAGATTTATGCCCCTAAAAAGGTTTATGCGATCGATTCTGCCTTCATAAATCTCATATCTTTCAAGTTCTCCAGGGATCGGGGTAAAATGTTGGAAAACCTTGTCTTTCTGGAACTCAAAAGGAGAAACCTGGAGCTTTACTACCACAGAGCCCGGCAGGAATGTGATTTTATTGTTACTGAAAATGAAAGGCCTGTGGGCGCTATCCAGGTGACTATGGTTTTGAATGGTAACAGGGAGCGGGAATACGGAGGGCTCCTTGAAGCTCTGGAAGCCTACGACCTTGATAGAGGTCTGATCCTTACTGAAGGAGAGGAGTTTGAAGAGATCGTTAAGGACAAAAAAATTATAGTCAGACCTATCTGGAAGTGGCTTCTGGAATAAATGCAAATTTAGTGGAAATAAATTATTTTACTTCTTCATTTCCACGTTTTCCACATACCCTTCTCCCCGCGGGGTTTGGGCATAAAATACTTTTCCTTCCTCTTCTATTTTTTCGATGTAAAGTGCATCTTCCAGCATGTTGAGGTGGAAATTTGCCATGCTGTCGTTCAGGTTGAATTTTTCCTTTATTTCCTCAAAGGATTTTCTCTCACTGCCGAGCGAGATAAGGATCTCTCTTCTCACGGTATTCTGAAGAACCTTGAGTCCGAATTTATGGTCTTCGGTAGGATTTCTCGTCAGTTTACCTTCACGTTTCATTCGCTCGAGCCATTCTTCTTTTCTTCTTGCATTTTCATCTGAATCCATATTCGGTCACCTTTCCAATAACATTCATTTTCTAAAAAATTAAGAGTCAAACGGTACAATGTACATTTCATCTCCAAGCTTACGTTCCTTCACCAGTTCACAGTGTCTTAGTATAGCAAGCTGGTTCATTGTTTCCTGAAGGGTGAGTTCAAAAAGCTTCGAGATTTTTTCGGGTGTAACCCCACCTTCTTCCAGGATAAAGTTATAGATCTCTTTTTGTGGTTCGATCAGGCCTTCAGTCCCTTTAAATCCGTGCTGCTTTCTGAAGAGTTTCATTGAACGCACTGCCATTGGGTCTGCAAACTTTATTTTTTGATGCTCTTCCAGATAGCAGTCTTCACAGATTATCCGACCGTTCTCTTTGACGGATTCGTTTTCCTTAATTTCTTTCCCGCACGCTGGACATATTACAAAATAGGGGACGTCTGGATTAAGTTCCCGGTTACCGGATTTATTCGTTTTTACCAGGCCGTGGAACTCAAGATAACTCACTATTTCATATACTGTTGACCTGCACAATCCATATTCGGTTTTTGCTTTTTTGATAACATCCCGGATATGGAAACCACAGTCCGTATGAGCTTTTCTTATGCACTCAATTATCCAGGTTTCTTCTTCATCCAGCACAAGTTTCATTGAAATCTCCAGGAATATTTGACCTAACAGAAGTAACTTTCTGATGAAAAATGGTTTCAAAATCCGAAGTTTTCATTTCTTGCTAAAGCGGGAATTCTAGACAGTCTTTTTTCTTGTGTCTCTATCTATTTTTTCAATTTTTTATTATAAATATATATCGTTATCTATATATATAAATTTCATCTTTCAGAGGATTTCTCATTCGTCTTTTATGTAAAGATTCTATTGCTTTTCAGGTACTTTTTTGGTGATTATTTCCAGCGTTTCCTCACTTTTGCTCCGGGTCAACAGTTATCGAAATATGAGTCCAGAAGCAACATTGCATCGCAAGCTATCGCAATTTCTATTACCATCAATTCTTTCGTTTTGTAGTTCAGAGTTCCAGCACTTAATTTATAAGCGGGCAAGAAGTTTTTTCTCCACATGAAGCTGAACCCTGAACTCGAATCAATCGAAACGCTTGCAAAGATTGTCCTCACTGCAGCCCGGACCGCCCCCAAAGGCAAAGGGATTGATGATATTGTAACCTGCCTCCTCTCGCCTGAAGAAAAAACCGAACTTGCCTTCAGGATGGAAGAGTTAAGCGAGATCAAAGACCTCAAATTTCTGCTCCGGGACGCCCGGAACGTCAGGGACGCCGATGCCGTCATCCTGATCGGGCTCAAAGCTTCGGGTGTGAGCAGCCTGGACTGCGGAGCCTGCGGTTTTGAGACCTGCAAAAAGATGCTTGAACATGAAAAAGTGCAGAAAGAGTTTCTCGGTCCCCAGTGCATGATCAAGTACCTGGACCTCGGGATTGCCGTGGGTTCGGCTGCCACAAAAGCAAAAGACCTCTGCATCGACAATAGGATCATGTATTCTGCAGGGGCTGCAGCCTGTTATTTTGAGATAATAGACGCGGATGTGGCAATGGGGATTCCGCTGAGCGTCACAGGGAAAAATGTCTTTTTTGACAGGAAGTCAACAAGAAAGGCCTGAATCAAAAATTAAAAGTGGAAAATTAGATTCCGGGACATTTTGCTAAATTAATCAGTGTAAAGAAAAAGGAACCGAAACAAAGAAATAGGCGGATCGGCGACGATAGGGGTTAGTTCCGCCTCTCACTATTTTTTTCTTCGATATTTTTTCTTATATTCAACCGATAAATCGTTCATCTGAAACTTTTCAACTGCTCAAAATCAAGGGTTGCAAAGTAGTCCTCAATTGTCTCTGCCCTGCGGATCTGCACCACGCTTCCGTCCTCTCTCAGCAGGATTTCGGCAGAGCGGAGTTTTCCATTGTAGTTGAATCCCATGGCATGTCCGTGGGCTCCTGTGTCGTGGATCACCAGGATGTCTCCGATTTCTACTTCAGGGAGCATCCGGTCGATTGCGAACTTGTCATTGTTTTCACAGAGGGAGCCGGCTACGTCGTATTTATGTACGGGGGGCTCGTTTTCTTTCCCGAGTACGGTTATATGGTGATATGCCCCGTATATCCCGGGCCGCATCAGGTTTGACATGCAGGAGTCCATGCCCACGTAGTCCTTGTACGTGCTTTTCAGGTGCCTGACCTGTGAGATAAGGTAGCCGTAGGGGCCGGTGATAATCCTTCCGCATTCAAGGTAGACCTTGAGGGGAGCAAGCCCGTTAGCTGTTATGGTAGCATCGTAAGCCTCTTTTACGCCTTTTGCTACAGCTTCGAGGGAGACCGGCTCCTGTTCGGGCCTGTAGGGAATTCCGATCCCGCCGCCGAGGTTTACGAATTCGAACCGGACTCCAAGTTCTTTTGAGATCTCAACTATGAGTTCGAAAAGAATTCTTGCGGTTTCAACGAAGTAGTCGGAGTTAAGCTCGTTCGAGGCAACCATTGTGTGCATCCCGAAGCGCTTTACGCCTTTGTCCCTGAGGATCCTGTACCCTTCAAACATCTGTTCCCGCGTAAAACCGTATTTTGCCTCTTCGGGTTTTCCGATGATTGCATTTCCTTCCTTAAGAGGGCCGGGGTTGTACCTGAAGCAGACAATTTCCGGAAGCCCTGCAGCCTTTTCCAGGTAGGGAATGTGGCTGATGTCGTCAAGGTTGATAAAACCGCCAAGTTCCTTTGCTTTTACAAACTCCTCAGCCGGCGTATCATTGGAACTGAACATGATATCGTCGCCGATCATCCCAGATTTTTCCGCAAGGATCAGTTCCGGCAGGGAACTGCAGTCCGCCCCGAAGCCTTCTTCCTTAAGGATCTTGAGAACGAAGGGGTTGGGGAGGGCTTTTACAGCAAAAAATTCCTTAAAGCCGGGGACGTCTTTAAAAGCTGATTTCATTCTTCTGGCGTTTCCCCTGATGGCTTTCTCATCATAAATATGAAAGGGAGTGGGATATTTTTCCATTATTTTCAGTATTTCTTCTTTTGTGAAAGGGAGGTCCTTTGAAACCATTATCTTAACCTTTTACCTGATTTTGTTTAATCGGTTTTTTGATCGATTTTTGTTTAATCAGTTTTGTATCAAATTGAATTTTTACTCCTTTATTAGTTTTTCCTCCATTTCCGACACTGTCCTAAAAGAGTATTGATTTGCAGAAATGGGTTACATTGTCTCAAAGAAACGTTAAATTCCTATTATTTAAAATAAGTTTCCGATAAACCGGCTATCTTTGGGCTGGCTGCATTAGCTGTTTTTTACTACTTCTCAATCCCGGAGTTTTTTGAAAACTTCCTTGAGCCTGGAGTATGGGTAGGTATTGACAACATCTTCTTTTTCAAGCCAGCCTCTCCTTGCTTGCCCGAGCCCGTAACGCATGGAAGCAAGGTCTGACACGGAATGGCTGTCCGTTGAAATGCAGAATTTCAGTCCGTACTCTTTTGCTCTCAGGATGAGCTCATCGTTAAGGTCCAGCCTGGAGGGCTGGCTGTTGATCTCCATTACCTTCCCGTTTGCCGCTGCTGTCTCAAAGACCGTTCCGAAATCAGCCGCATAAGCTTCCCTTTTCCCGAGCAGTTTGCCTGAAGGGTGTGCAAGTATGTCAAGGTGCCTGTTTTCAAGAGCGGTGACAATTCTTCCTGTCATCTCTCTTTCCGTAGAGGAAAAACCTGAGTGCACAGCTCCGACTACGATATCGAGCTTTTTAAGGACCTCATCCGGATAGTCAAGGCTCCCGTCTTTAAGGATCTCTACCTCGGAACCTCGGAGGATTTTCATTCTGAAGCGTTTTGACAACTTTTCGATCTCATCCCACTGTGCTTTCAGAGTATCGATTTCCATTCCGTGTGCAATTCTCTGGGAACGCGAATGGTCTGTAACGGCAATATATTCGTACCCTATAGTTTCGGCTTTTTTCACCATTGTCTCAAGGCTGGCCCTTCCTTCGCTGTAGTCCGTATGCAGATGGAAGTCTCCCCTGAGGTCTCCGGCATCTATAAGTTTTGGAAGAGTTTTTTTTATTGCAGCCTTTATCTCTCCCCGGTTTTCCCGGAGTTCGGGTACGATGTATTCAAGTCCCAGTTTCCTGTATACTTCTTCCTCACTTTTACCTGCAACATGTTTTCCTGAAGCTTTTTCGTACAGTCCATATTCGGAAAGCTTGTAACCTTCTCTCTGGGCAATATTCCGGAGTTCTATATTGTGCTCCTTTGAGCCCGTGAAATACTGAAGCGCAGCCCCGTAACTTTCAGGAGGAACAACCCTCAGGTCCACTTCCGGTCCTTCTTTGAGGATCACGCTGCTTCTTGTGTTACCTTTTGAGACTACCTGTCCAACAGCAGGGAGGGAAACAAAGGCATCCATTACTTTTCCCACCTGTTCTCCTTCTGCTTCTGCAAGGATATCGATATCCCCTATCGTCTCTTTCAGCCTGCGCAGGGAGCCTGTGTAGATGAGCTTTGAGAGGTCGATTTTCGGGGTTTTGCTTCCCAGTTCTGTTTTCAGGGAAGTTTTCAGGGAAGTTTTCAGGACAAATATGATTTCTTCAGCTAGTGGGAGTGCCTTTCCAAGTGCCATTCTGGAGTGACTTTTTTCGTAATTTCTAAGTGCTCGGGCAATATTTTCTTCGCTTCTCTCCCCGAAACCTTCAAGCCTCCTGATCCTGTGCGCATTAACCGCAGCTTTCAGGTCCGAAACAGTTTTTATTTTGAGCTCATCGGCAAGCCTTTTTGTTTTTTTTGCTCCAAGCCCCCTGATCTCCATCAGCTCGGTGGTGCCTGAAGGGGCTTTCCCTTTCAGGTCTTCGAATTTTTTCACCTTTCCGGTTTCGAGGTATTCGGCTATATGGTCAGCGATGGCTTCCCCAATCCCCGGAATTTCTGTCAGTCCCTTTTTCTCCTTTCTCTCATATACTTTCTCAATGTCCTCTCCGAGGTTTTCGATATTCTGAGCTGCCCGTCGGTATGCTCGCGGTTTCCACTCTATCTGCTGGAACTCCATAATGTCAGCAGTTTCGTATAACAATTCGGCAATCTCACGGTTTTTCAACAGTCTCCTGCTCCTTAGCTCACTGCCCCTTAATTGTTTTATACTTCTTTTTCGTCCTTTTTGCTTTATCTGTCTCTGATTCCCAGGCCGGTTTTCAAATTCCTTCCTTCAAGTCTCTTATTTCCCTGACAGTCGTGGCATCATAGGGCCCTCTGTCATACCTTATACGCAAAAAGCGAGGAAAACGCAGTGCAAGCCCTGTTTCTCCTTTCCCTTCTCCTGCCGTATGCCCCGGGCTGTTTGTAATCTCCGAACCGAGGACTTCAATAACTACTGCCGGTTCTATGAAGACATCAGGAAGCATCCCTTTTTTTATGGTAACATTCTTTGGAGCTTCACTTACCGTATGGGTTGAAAGCAGGCTGTTAATTTCTTCTGCATCCGCTTCAGTAAAACCCGTGCCAACCTTTGTGAAAGTTTCAAATTGCTGCTCCTCTTCATTCAGGGCTGTACAGAGGAGCGCCCCGAAGGAGCCTTTTCTTCTCCCTCTTCCGTAATAGCTCCCGACAACAACAAGGTCGAAGGTTTCCCTCACGCCTTCGGAGTATTCCTGTTTCCATTTGAGCCAGAGCCAGCTCCTTTTGCCGGCTTCGTAAACAGAGTTGCTGCTCATGGATTTGACCACAATTCCTTCAAGTCCCTTCTCGACTGCCTCGTTAAAAAAGTCCTCAAGCTCCTCGGTGTTTTCCGTAACAATTCTTCTGGTGAGGTGCATTATTCCTGACCCTCTAACGTTCTCTTCGAGGATAGCTCTTCTTTCGGAGTAGGTTTTCTTCAGAAGGGATTCCCCGTTGAGGTAGAGGATATCAAAAAAGAACACGGCAACAGGGCATTTCTCCCTGTACTTTTCAACCTCGTATTTTCTACGCCTCTGCATCAGGTTTTGAAACGGGTAGAACTCTTCGATCCGTGTATTATCTTTTTCCAATTCGGCATATGCAACGATTTCTCCGTCAAGCACGATTGTATCCGAGGAGATACTTTCCCTTACAGCTTCTATAACGTCCGGGTACTGGTAGGTGATGTCTTCAAGCCTGCGAGAAAAAGCTTTAATCTCATCTCCGGCTTTGTGAACCTGCACCCTCTCACCGTCATATTTCTCTTCAGCCGCTTTTTTCCCTCTAATCCTTTCTTCAAGCTCTTCAAAGCTTTCAACACGCTGGGCAAGCATTGATTTCACAGGTCTTCCCGGTTTTATGGAGAAATATCCCGGAGCCCCGGCTCCGTGCTCGGCAAGGGTTTGTGCAAGTTCTCCTATATCCGTGCAGACGCTGTAGCTTTCTTTTATCTTTCCTGCATGCTTTTTATCTCCCGTAAAGGCAATTGAAAAGGCTTCGAGCAAAAACTGGTCCCCAAATCCCAGCCTGAGTCTCCCGAACACAATCCTTATTATGTATTTCCCTTCCTCAGGCGTGGCCTTCTGCAGGATATCCGAAAGAAGCCCGATCTTTTCCTCCTGACTTCCTTTCCCTGAGACTTCTTTTATCTGTCTCAGCCTTTTAAAAACCTCTTCAATTGTCAGGGATGCTTCTCTTTTTTTACTCAGCTCAAAAGCCACATCCCCGAGGTCTCCTGCCCTTGCATATAGCTTTTTGACCTCTTCTTCGGAAATCCCATAAGCTCCTGCGATGGCTCTTGTAACAAGCCTGTCTTTAATCCCTAACGTCGTGTTCTCAAAGGCAGGGCCTATGCTCCCAAGAAAAAGATAGGCACTATCCTTCACCTCGTTCCCTTTAAGTCCCTCAAAAAATCCTGCAAGCTTCCTTACGATTTCCTTATGAGACGTGATCTGTTCAAGCTCTTCAAAAAGCCCTGCAAGCTCCTTAAACCGCACCATTGCCCTCTTTCTCCACAAAAGCGGTTTGAAATTTCCCCAATTACTATTCCCTGCTCCGGTCTTTACGCTTTGCACCCTTAATTTTCAGAAACAGATGCGTACTTCCGGCACGCGAAAAACCAGTACTCTTCGGCATCTCATGCCCTTTTACCGAAACATTTAATATCTAAAAGATGCATGAGAAGAGTACACAGCAGTTCCTTAAGACAGTTTGCGACTGTGGTTTAGTGGCTATGACCTGAGCTTCCCAAGCTTAGAACCCGGGTTCGAATCCCGGCAGTCGCATTTCAAGCTTTTTTAAAACTTCGTCCTGAAAAAAAGTATTTTTATTCTTGTTTTTACGTTTGGCTTTGATGGTTCTGTGTTGGGTTTGATCGTTTTCTTTTCGTTTGGTCGTTTTATATTTGGTTTCGATTTTTTTGTGTTTGTTTCGATCGTTTTTAGGTATGGTTTTTAGCTTTTTATATTTAATTTCAGGTGTTTTTATGTTTGTTTTTGGGCTCTTTTTTCGGTAATTTTTGATTTTCGGGATTCAAATATCCGAAAAATCAATTGTAAATTTTTTCCTGTAAACCATTCCCTGGAATATTGCCACGAGATCTCCTGCGTCATCCGTGATATTTACGGTATATGTGGCGATTTTAGGGTTTATTGAAGTTTCCTTTGCTTCGGCTGTGAGAGTTCCTTTTGTTGCAGCTTTTACAAAAGAGATGTTTGAATTGATCCCAACTGCAGCAATCCCGTATGCATTTGAAGCTGCGGCAAAAGCAAGGTCTGCAAGGGTAAATATTGCGCCTCCCTGCACTGCCTTTAGAGCATTAAGATGTTTTTCTTCGATCTCCAGCGTGGCTTTTGCATAGCCTGGAGCAGCTTCCAGCAGTTCTATTCCTGAATGTGCAGCAAATTTATCTTTTTTAAAAAAACGTATGAGGTCTTCCATAATAGTGACTCCGGAATTGTCAGTAATATCACTTCCCATTTGCCATATTTTTAGTTAAAGTTATGCCTTTCAAATTAAGCTTGGGAACACATTCAACACATTTTCTTCTCTTCCGTTCGAAAGCCTATTCACATAATCCTTAATTTATTTTCAAATTTCAGTTATTTTTAAATTCCTTTTGAAGCAAATTTCAGTCAAACTTTTGATTTTGAAACTTCGCTTCTTGCTTCACTTTTTAATGCTTATTTCACTACTTGTTTAGCTTTTTAATACTAAATTTACTATTTATACTAAGTAATTTTACACTACCCGCAAGCGTCTAATAAGCCGGAGTTTTAGATACGTTTATGGATGGGAGGAAGAGATCTGAACTCGGGGTTGAATTGCTGGAAACCAATATATTGGGCATTAAAAAAGAAACCGGAGACGGATTTAAAACCGTTATGATCGAAACAGGTCGTGGAAGGGTTGAGTGCCGTTACTATGCGGCAGAAGGAGCGAGTAAAGCGGTGATTATGGTCGGAGGCAAGGGAGTGGGTTTTGACACTCCTGCAGATGGTCTTTATCCCCGTCTGTGTGTGGATTTGCTGGATTGCGGAATAAGTTCGCTAAGGGTCAGGTTCAGGTATCCTGCCGATCTGGCAGAAGCTACTATGGATGTGCTTGTAGGAATTGAGTTTTTAAAAGGTGAGGGTATTTCCGGGTTTGGGCTGATAGGGCATTCTTTTGGAGGCGCTGTGGTCATTCAGGCTGCGCATAACGAGAGCGCTGTAAAAACCATAGTCATCCTTTCCACTCAGAGTCTCGGAATTAGCCCTATCTCCAATCTTGCCGAAGGGGTTTCAGCACTTTTGATCCATGGGGATAAGGATGAAACACTGCTGTCAGGGAGTTCGGTATACGCATATTTCCTGGCTCATGAACCGAAGAAACTCACGATATACGAAGGGGTAGGGCATGATTTAGCAGAAGTATCAGATGAAGTGTATAAAGAAGTAAAGAGCTGGATTGAAGACTACTTAAAATGAGTCCTTTACGCCTTCCGGGCTACTATCTTTTATAAGTTTTATAATTTTTCCTTCTGGTTTTTGTTCAACCGTTCTTTATCAAAGCTCAATATGTAATCTCCATTTAATAGTTCTGGCTTCAAAAGTGCTTAATGATTGTGAAAAGCTGACTAACCCTCCATATAGTTAAATAGAGATTAAGTATTTATAAATTCTCCATTTATTATTTAATTGGTTTTTATTAAATTAAATTTTATTTAATTAGAAATTATTAATTTAACTGGGTCAGAAGACCAAATTCGTATATGGGGGTATAGAATGAAAGTGAAACTAATAGTTTCTCTGATAGCTTTATGTCTAGCCCTGTCCATCGTATCCGTGCAAGCGCAGACAGACGCGGACGAGGACATGGATAGCACAAATCTGATCGTGACCGGAAATATTGCTAAAACCGTTACGTGTAATATGACCGGAAACGCTGTTGTGATCGAAGAAATGAATAAGACTGCCGAGGGTATGGATAACGCTACCGAGGGTATGGATAACGCTACCGAGGGTATGGATAACGCTACCGAGGGTATGGATAACGCTACCGAGGGTATGGATAACGCTACCGAGGGTATGGATAACGCTACTGAAGAGATAACGTGTACTGTGACTGGAAAAATGATCTTGATCAAAGATCTAAGTAATATGACCGAAAAGGCGGTTGTAGTCGGAAAAATGGATAGTATGCCCGGAAACGTGGTTATGTTCGGAAAAATGGATTACATGCCCGAAGGTATGGATAACATGACCGAAGGCATAGGTGACGTGACCGTACTCATGGCCGGAAACATGACCGGAACCATGATGTGCAACATGACAGAAATGAATAAGACTGTCGAGGGTATGGATAATATGTCCGTACTCATGGCCGGAAACATGACCGGAACCATAACAGGTGATATGACCAAAAAAGCGATTATAGTCAAAAATATGGGCGATATGAAAGAAATAGCCGAAAAAATGAGTAATACGACCTGGACGGCCGAAGACTTGGCTAACATGACTGAATCCACGAAAACATGTAATCTGACCGGAAAAATGCTTGTAATCAAAAATATGGATAACATGACCGGAATGGAAGAAGACATGGATGATATGGTCGAGATGGACGGAGATACGGCTGTAATCGGAAGTATGGATAAAACAATGGAAATGGACAAGGCAATGTACAACACGACCGGAAAGATCATTGTGATCCGAAATATGGATGACATGATTGAAGTTGTGGCCAAACCCATTACATTGAACGCGACTGAAAGAAGGTCTACATTCAAAAATATGGAGAAGTGAACGATAGCGTGACCGAAATAATTGTATGGACAGGTTTATTCAAGTGTTCTTTCCACTACAAACTTCGGTCTGGAATAGGAGCTGTGAATCTGCATATTCACAGTTCATTCTTTTTTATTTCTTAATTACATTATAACAGCTGTAGAGTCTCCCTGAATAAAATTTGGCTTTTAGCTTTTCGAGTGGCAACTTACATGAGTGGTAACTTACATTTATCTCCTAAATGTCAAACTAGCATATATAAAATTTAGAAACACTTATGGTTGAAAATGACATTCAAGCGTGATGTCTCTCTTTTTGGCCTGACTACTTTTTAACTGATCAATTATTTTCAATCTACATAAAACAGCGAAGAGCCAAAAACGTTTATAGGTGAAATATTATAGGGTGAAATATTGTAATGTATATAAGAGTAAAAAATAAGCTAAGATCGAAGAATAAATTAAAACCTATTTTCAGGTTCTCATCTGGATTATGAGATTACACCAATTGGACTATGCATAAAAATAATGTAAGAATTGTGATTACTATGAGCCCTATTTCCATGGCTCCTAATTCAAAAGTACCCACCTTCATATCTTCTAAATTGTTTAAGCCTCTATATATAGGTATTAATTTAGATTTTTTTCAATCTTTTTTCTGTACTCTTTTCTCCCTTCCCTTTCCTTATTTTTACTTTTTTCCGGGATTTAAATTCCCGATGGGGGTTCAATTGCGTCGTAAGGGCAATTTTCTGCGCATCTCCCGCATTCCAGGCATATTGACCCGTCAATTTTATAGATTTTCCCTTTGCTGATAGCCCCTGAAGGGCATAAATCCTTACATATCCCACAGGCTGTACACTTTTCTGTAATTTTATAACCCGACTCTGCCACTTTTGCTCCTCCGAAGGCGAATCTTTCACGTTTCGGGGGGATGCCGGATAAGTCATACATTTCTCCTACCCCTGAGGATAAACAAAATACTTCCAGAATATGTTTTGTATCCCCCGGGTATATTTCATCAAGAATCGGGTTTGCCTCAAATATTTTTTCCAGAAAAATGTTCTCAACGAATTCTATCCTTCCTCTGACCCTGACCATAACGTAGTTTTTATCCATGCCGACAAGTGCTATTTCCGGATTTTCCTTTAACTGCCTGTAATAGGGTTTTCCCCTTGCCGTGAGAAAATAGAGTTTCTCATTCTCAACCAGCATTACATCGTTCATCCTGACTGCCGGTTTTCCATCATCCACAGTTGCAACAGCAACGGATTTGATGTTTCTTAAAAACTCAAGTGGATCTTCCATGCTCCCGCCTTTAGATTTTCATTTTTACGTTTTCATTTTTACATTCTCTTTGTTTCAAATCTTTTTTGTTTCAAGTCTTCTCTTCACGTTTATCAAATGCGAATAATAGAAGCTATATCGAAGTTTTCCCTTCCGGCTAAGCGAGTTCTGATAAAGACTGCGCTGCTTGTATAGTATTATTTTGGATATTGTAATGATATATACCTTCACCCATCTACAAAGAAGCTGAAATAGTCCCCGGGGTTGACTCTTTTTTACCCTGGAAACTTTACTCCTTCCTTTTCCAGTAGGTCTCTGTCCCGTTGCAGGTTATGTATGCAGCTGCAGGGACCTGGCTGAGGACAAATCCCAGGTTCATCATATCCATGCAGGAACCCATGGAGTTTAACAAAATCAGGATTTTTGTCATTGGGGTCAGCAGGCTCAGAAACCCCAGGATAAAGGGCAGGGCTGCTGAAATAATTAGAAAAGGTGCTATCGTTATGAGAATGTACCTCGGCTTTGACAGGCTTTCTTCCGAGTAAACATATCCTCCGGAGTAAGTAATTCCCAAATATGTTTTCTCCGAACTTATAAAGTTGGGAATGAAGATAAGGTGCAGGAGTTCATGACTTAGCAGCAGCCCCATAAGACCTGCAAAGCCTTTCAGGCTTATGGTTGCGGACAACCCCTGTGCGGTTATTCCGAAGTCGGCGAGGGAAAAGGCTGTAAATATATTGAATATTTTTACGGTTGAAAGGGCGCTTAAGGCCATAATGGGAACCATTAACAATCCGATGCCTACGATATTTTGAGGTTCACGCAGCTGTATCCAATCACTGGCTATTAATTCCGATTGCCTTTCGGGATTTGTTTTCGGCATCTTTTTGCTCAGCCGGATAATATCTTCTCCCTTTTTTCGGTCACTGATATTAATCGGTTATCCGGCTATATGAATGGAATCAATCGAAAAAGCAAATGAACCGATCAGGGATAAACAATCTTCAATAATATATCATGGGCCAGACCAGAAACACGACGGGACCCAGATGATACAGGATCTCAAGGAATATCCCACCTGTCAGATAAACAGGAATGGTTAAGGGGAAAGCCACATGGATATTTTATATGTGCATTGCCTGGCAAGTTTTATAGTGATGAACCCGAAAAAAAGCTGCAAGGATTATTGCTTACCCTGTTACGGTCCGGTTTTGTACGATCGGATGGTCCGCACCTAAATATGTCCAGATCGCTTTCCCAAAACCCGTCAATGGAAATTTGAAGTGTGAAGGGCTTTTGCAAGATCAGGTTTTTTTGATAGATCGGGTTTTTGAGGAATATGTTCTTTTGAGAGATCATTTTTTTAAAAAATAGGGTTCTTTTGAAAAACGTCATGCTTCGACATAGTAAATCGTTACAATAATCACGGGAATTTTTGCATAGACTCCTCATATCAAGTGGCTTCCTTTTAACCTTTCTTTTTCTGGTTTTTTATTTTTTCCGGTGCCCTGTGACGCTGGCAACCAGCAGGAAATTATAAGATGCTGTTTCGTATAAGGGTGTAAAAAACCTGTTTAAAGAGTATAATTCAGTAAAAATATCTTTTTTGTACTATATTCTTAATTAAGGGCCTTTATAACCTTTACAGGAGATCTTTCTGCTATACTTGGGCGTCTTTTGAATGAAATTAATTTGCTCAGTGAAATCCCACTGTAAACCAATCTTTCGGGTATGTTGCTGTTTAATATGTATATCGTGAATTATATATTTCTTAAATAACATTCGTTTCTAATTTATATTTCTCTATCTATTATATCTTCTAAATACTAATTGCATGTTGGTACAATTTTTTGGTATAATGAGAAAGTACTTCCATCGGTTCATGAGGTGAGGATAGAATTAACCTTTACCGATTAATTAAGGAATAAATCCGATTATTGATTGGAAAAGTATTATCTATTCGGCGCATGTGCTGACTGGAAGTGGACTGGATCAACGACCTGAGAATCGTATCAAAAAATACATTCTGGGAGTGTAAATGTATGGTATTTAAGAAAGCATTAGCTATCTTGGTGTTAGTTTGTTTTGTATTGTCAGTAACAGCTACTTCAGCAAGTGCATGTACTGAGAAGAACTGTGATTGCAAAGACAACTGTGATTGCAAAGACAAATGTGATTACAGAGATAAATGTGATTACAGAGACAAATGTGATTACAGAGACAAATGCGGTTGCAGAGACAAATGCGGTTGTTTCTTCTTGTTTGACTTCCTGTCGCTGTTTTTCGGAAATTGCTTTAACAGCATAACGTGCTGGTGCATGTGCTAAATGACCTGAGAGAGAAGACAGAAAGCCAAATATAAATGCAAAATGTAAAACCAGGGACGACCTGTTCGTACGATTCTCCATGACAACGAATGGCAAAAATAAAAGTTGACCGGCGAGTTTGTCTGGTTTTACATTTTTTCTGATTCTAATCTGGTTTTTTGATTCCGATCCGGTAACAATTGAGGGAAGAGTATCTGGTTTTTAACTCGTTTTCTTCCCCCGGTATAATCTTCGGGTCCTTATCATTCTTTACAAAAAAGTCACTTTTTCCACTCTTAAAGCAATTTTTGCATCCAAACCGTATCAAAGAGCTTTCCCTTCTTCTTTCCTACCTCACGGAACCTCCCACACTCTTCAAACCCGTGATTCAGGTGGAAACGGATGCTTCCGTCATTGAGGGAGGATATATTTGCAAGGATACAGTGAAGCCCTTTTTCCCCGGCTCCTTCAAGGAGATATCCGAGCATTGCAGCTCCAATTCCCTTCCCGGTAAATTCGGGCCTTATGAAATAGGTTATCTCAGCGGTTCCTGCCAGGGTGGGCATCGGGGAGTGCGGGTGAAGCATCCCGAAACCCAGGAGATTTTTGTTTTCATCCTTTGCGGCGACAGTGGGATATCCGGCTGTATTCCGGAGGAAGAATTCAAAAAATTCGTAGGGGACTTTTTTTTCGGGGTAAGCGGCAAAACTGTTTTCGATGTAGTGGTTGAATATATCGATTACAGTTTCACGGTCTTCGGGGGACATAGGAACCATGTAATATTTCATTTCATGCACCTTCCTTTTAATGCACCTGTCTTCCCTTGGCGGGAATTTTTGTTCAGAAGCCATATCGAGAATCATTCTTTATTGCATATCGATTGCATATTGTATAGTTACTATACAATACTCAAAAATAATCCCCAAACTATTTTAATTTAGCTGCTATACAAAAATAGCCCAGATTTCTTTAGCTCTGTTTCTTCAAAAGTTTCGGGCCTGAACGTTTAGGATGTTCCGGTTCATTCGTACCGTTCCATGCATCGTTCAATCATTCTTTCAAAATGCCTGTGGACCATGAGCAGCTTTTCTATATCTGTGTCACTCATCTGCTCAAGCTCTTCCCTGATTCCGGTTTCAAGGGACTCGTGGAGGGCTTTGTGCCACTCAAAGGCTTCCTTTCCGAAACCGGTGAGTTCAAGCATGATATTTTTTTTGTTGTCAGGGTTCCTGGCCCTTTCTACGAGCCCCTTTTTCTCGAGTTTCCGCACCATCTGGGAAATTGCCCCCCTGGTCACTCCGAGATGGGAAGCGATAGACGCCAGGTTCTTTTCCGGGTATTTTCCGACCACTTCTATTATATGGAATTCTGAAGGGTAGAGGAATATGCCGTTTCCGAAATCCACGGGTTTTTTTTCAAGCATGTATGCTTTGTTCAGGGTACGGATTCCAGTCTCAAGAAGGGCGGTGACCTTTTCGTCCGGGTTCAAAATCTCTACCTGCTTTTTCTTTAATTGTAATTCCTGATGTATTCCTTTCTTGCTGGAATTGGGAGTGAGTTCCTTATATTTTTTTTGATGGAATCCATTCCTGCCATTTCTGCTCTTTTCCCCTACCCCCTTTTCGGGGACGGCTTATCCTTATAACATCTCCGTATGCCTGAACTTACAGGGCAGGCCTGTCCAGGAGTTCGAGGGCTTTACTTATAAGGTATTTCCGGTGTCCGGGATCTTTGCTCCTCCAGGCCACTCTCAGTAGCCCGTAGCTCATATAGAGGGGGAGGACCTGCTTTATCCGGTGGTATTCCTTTTCGTCCAGGCTGTAGTTTCGGAGGAAGCCTTTGATGTGGGGAATAGCGGCAGAAGCGGTACCTTTTCGTGCAAAATGGTGGAAGATTTCGGCGCTCAATATCCCGAGGTCATGGGCAAAATATCCGTGCTCTGTGGAGAGTTCGAGGTCAATTGCATATATTTTGCCCCTGTAGAAAAGGTAGTTTGCCGGAGTGGCATCGTTATGTGTGGTGCAGCCGTGGCCCCTGTCCAGGCGGGGGCCTTTTTCCCATTTTTCAAGCTTTTTTTCATACCGCTGCCTGGTAGAGCCGTGCAGGGGCATATGGGCCAGATTTTTGCGGATCTTTGTAAAATCCCTCTCTTTTTCGTAATTGCTTTTCGTGTCCCTGTGGAGTTTGCCAAGCAGGTGAGCTATGGCTCTTAACTTCTCGTCCAGGTCCTTTTCGTTTTTCAGGTACCAGGAAAAGGGCTTTCCGGGAATGTATTCTGTCACGAGCACGCAGTCGAAATGCCTGTTTGCTGCAATGGGATAGGGAGTATCGATTACTTTTTCAAGCCTTTTGAGTTTGTAATACTCGTTCAGCATGGCTCCCTTGCAATCGTATTTTTTTATCTTTCCGGTAGGTTTTTCTAAGAATTTTGCAATAACGCTAAAGCCTTCCCCTTCAAACTCATATCTGCAGACCTTGTGGGATGCCGGCCTGACCCTGAATTCCCTGACATTGCACCTTAAATCCTTTATCCTATGCCCCTGCATCCGGATCAGCCAGTTCCTGAAAGAATCTCCATGCTTCAATTTACGAACGTATTTCTCTGAAACTAAAATCCCCCCGGTTTCAGCAACAGATATCGGGATTCTTCCCGATCTTGTACATCAAATATTGAAATACTTACCTGTACTGGAATATTCAATCTTCTCGTCCGTAATCAATTTGAGCCTCAGGGTATAAAAGCACCGGACAGTTCCTGAACTATCCTATTCATAGTCAATAAATTTTGAATTATGTACAGGACCCGGATCACCCTTTAATCTCCTATTTTGTTAAACCAGAAAAGGACTAAATCCCAATGGAACAAACTTTATTTGTGTACGTCGGACATTTTACTGTTGCATATTTACTAAGTGGGATTCGGGTTATGGAAATACCCCCCCATTGCTTTCTTATTCGAATATGTTTTTTATGCGCTGGTGACCATTCTGGTCATGCCTCTCGTTTACATCCAAGGCCTGCTGGCGCTGGGGGCTTTCGGGCATCATATTCAGGAAAATGATCCCAGGAAAATTATTCCGGGAAGATAGCCTATAGGAAGATGGTCTTCAAGAAGAGTGCCTGAGGAAAGGAAAAATTATGTGAACGAAAACACCATATGTAAAATCATTTTCAGAGATCGGCATCTGGATATCAATACAACATAGAGGCTCTGAGAACGAGAGGATCGAATTGAACAAACAGAATTTGACCTATATAGTCATTTTTTTAGTTTTTTTGATAGTAGTATTGCTTTTCGCCTTAAGACCTGATGACCGTCCTTCCGCACCTGAAAGTCCGGCCGAGTTTGAGACCGTGAGTGTTGAAGAAGCCAGGGAAATGATCGAAAAAGACGATGTCTTCATACTTGACGTCCGCACCCCTGCAGAGTTCAACTCCTCACATATTGAAGGGGCAACCCTGATTCCTGTTACGAATTCCGGAGGGTCAAATTTGAGCCCTGATCAACTGCTTGAGGCCCGAATAAACGAAGTCCCGAAAGACAAAAAAATACTCGTTTACTGCAGGACAGGGCACAGAAGCGTTACCGCAAGCAAAATCCTGGTAGCTGCAGGATATTCCGATGCCTACAATATGGAGGGTGGGATCACCGCCTGGACAGGTGCAGGGTATCCTGTTGTAAGTTAAGCAGACCGGGATCTTCAGGCCGGGATAATGCTATTTTTTTCTGTATTGGCGCGCTCTGGAAGGCCTATCTCATTCCGAATCACCAGAAGTAGTCCTGAAGTCCACCTGCTTCTCCTACAAGCATCGCGCCGTTTTGCATTTACTTTTACAGTCACTCCTTCCCCAGGTACGGAACCCCATATGGATATTTACGCCCAGTTCCTCAGCCTGCTTGCGTGAGCTGGTGTCCAGGCAGCCTGTGCTGCTTTTCCTTCTTACCAGGTAACAGGCATTTTTTCCTGTGATGGTTTTTGCCTTGTTGGAATCATGAATGGTTAATTCGGATACCGGTTCGTAATCAAAAGAAAGGTCAACCCCGTATGATTCTACCTGTTTCTGGACATCGACTTTTTCAGACCGGTTTTCCAGGCCCTGCCAGTCATTATGAAACCTTTTGCCGGAATCATTCTTTTTTTCAAAAACGTTAACATCGTATCCATTTTTGTGAAGAATTATCGAACATCCCAGACCACTTATTCCTCCACCCGGGATATTTACTTCTTTTTCCATGTCAGCGCCAGAATAAAGTGGAACTCGGTACTATTTATAGTTGCTTTTTGGAGTTTACCGGCGACTTTTAATGTGAAGATGTAAACTGTGGAAAATATTCACTATGCTGAAAAACTCTACATGCATCATAGTTATACCGTATTTTTTCGGTTTTTCCTGTACCCATACAACTATATCCTATCCGTTCAGATTTTTCCCCATGCGCAGGATAATTCTTGCTTCTTCATCCCCAAGGCGAAAAGAACTGCTTAAACAGCTGATAGGAGACAATTTTGTTGTTTACCCGAGTTCCTATGATGAACCTTCTCAGCCGGGGCTGGACCCTGAAGAGTTGCTTTTGAAGCACTCTGTTGAGAAAGCCAGGGATGTGGTAAAACATTTTGATTCCGGGATTGTGATCTCTGCCGATACCTCGGTGCTCTATGACGGGGAAGTTCTGGGAAAGCCCGGCACTCCTGAAAATGCTGAAAAAATGCTGAAAAAACTGAGCGGGAAAAAGTTCAGGGTCGTAACCGGGCTTACCGTTCTGGACCTTGACAGCAGGAAGGAAATCAGCGAATTCGAATCAACAAATGTCTGGCTGGCTGAATTAAGCAAAGAGCAGATTTCAGCCTATGTCAGGACAGGAGAGCCTCTGGATAAAGCCGGGGCTTTTGCGGCTCAGGGAAAAGGAGCGGTGCTGGTGGAAAAAGTAGAGGGGGATTTTTTTAATGCTGTCGGGCTTCCTCTTTTTCGGCTGGAAAAAATTCTTGAAAGGCTTGGAGTTTCGGTATTTGATGAAAGCTTTTCCTGACTCTTCTTTCCCTCCCGGAAACCTTAGGCTTCTTTATTCGGGAGTTTGCCAGGTGCTGCAAAAGTAATAAAGCAATTGGAAGTAATAGTAGCAGATAAGGCTAATAGCGGACAGGGTTAATTTACCCTAAATTAAATTCACCAGAGGTGTTCCGAATGCTGCAAGTTTACAATACCCTGACACGAGAAAAGGAGATATTCAAACCTGTAAAGGAAGGTGAGGTTTCAATTTATGCCTGCGGGCCCACGGTCTACAATATGCCTCACATAGGAAACTACCGGACCTTTTTGATGACGGACAATATCGTGAGGACTCTCGAATACCTCGGGTACAGGGTAAAACTCGTGATGAACATTACGGACATCGATGACAAAACTATCAGGGATTCAAAAGCAGCCGGGATGTCTCTTAAGGCCTTTACGGACAAATACACGGCCGAATTCTTCAAAGGCCTTGACATGCTGAACATTAAGCGGGCTTTTGCGTATCCCAGGGCTACGGAAAACGTTGACGGCATGATAGAACTTTCACGGAAACTGATCGAAAAGGGGCTGGCTTATGAAAAAGAAGGTTCCGTCTATTACAGGATTTCAGGTTTTCCGGAATACGGCAAGCTTTCCAGGCTCAATTTTGACAACATCCTGATCGGCGCGTCTGTGGACGTGGACGAGTATGATAAGGACAATCCGAGAGACTTTGCCCTCCTGAAAGCCTCAACGCCTGAGGAAATCGAAAGGAGAATCTATTATGACAGCCCCTGGGGAAAAATCCGTCCTGGCTGGCATATCGAATGCTCGGTAATGGCAATGAACAGTTTCGGGCCTACCTTTGACATCCATACAGGAGGTGTGGACCTTATCTTCCCTCACCATGAAAACGAGATCGCCCAGTCCGAAGGCGCAACCGGAAAGCCCTTCGTATGCACCTGGATTCATGGGGAGCACCTTATAGTCGAAGGGGAGAAGATGAGCAAGTCCAAAGGAAATGTTTTCACCCTTCCCGAGATCGTTGAAAAGTACGGGGGTGAAGTTGTCCGTTTCATGTTCCTGTCCGTGCACTACCGGAAAAAGCTGGACTATTCCGAAGCCTTTGCAGAAAACGCAAAAAACAATTATCTGAGGCTTAAAGAGACGCTTGATAACCTTGAATTTGCCATGAAGGGGGCAGACGATAAATCGTATCACGGAGACCCAGAAACCCTTGGAATCCTTCCTGACCTTGAGGCCCAGTTCAGGCATGCCCTTGAAGACGACTTCAATACCCCCAAAGCCCTGACCGTTTTCAGGGAACTTTCGCGCGCAGCTAACTTATACCTTGAAGCCGGAAAAAACAGGAAAGTCCTGGAAAAAGTTTATGCCCTTTACAGGCAGTTTTCGGATGTTCTGGGCCTTTTTGTACCGGCAGGCAAAGAGGAAATCCCGAAAGAAGTTGTCAGGCTTGTGGAGGAACGTGAGGCTGCACGGAAAAAGAAGGATTGGGGAACTTCCGATGCCCTCAGAGAGAAAATAAGGGCACTTGGTTATGTCATACAGGACAAAAAAGAAGGGCCGAATGTAAAGAAAGCCGAAGAGAGTTAAAAATTTACTTTCCTTCCCTGTTCCGGGAAAAATCAAATTCGAATTTCTTCTTTTTCTCCTGTTTTTTTGCCGGCAGGGGTCTGCAGCGGGGAGCGCTGGAGGGAGGAATATAATTCATTCAAGCTCTGCAGAATCTTGAACCCCTTTTCCGTAATCATATAATCCCCTCTTTCGTGCTGCTGCAGGATAAGCCCGCTGTCCATAAGCTTCTGCAGGTGGAAGAGCAGGTTTCCGCCTCTGAGACCTGTGATCTCGGAAAAGGCTGAGAAATTTTTAGTCTCAAAGGCCACAGCTCTCAGGATCTCCAGGCGCTGGGGATTGGATACCGGTTCGAGGATTTCTCTCATGAGGATGCCGGGCTCAAGGGCTGAAATATCAGGCTTCTGTTCCTGGTTATTGGTATAAATCCTCATCGAGCGCATAAGATTAACCTGTTTTGTAAAAAGGGTGGATACCTCGGAAAAGCACTTTTCACACTTGCTGTAAGGGGCTCCAGATCTCATTCCCTGGAGTTTTTCCCTGTTCTCCGACACAAGGCCCTCATTCACCCTACCCTGTTTAATAAGCCCGGCATTCCTCTGAAGAAGGTCTGAAAAGGTAGACCTGCAGTTTTCTTTTTCAGGGCATTTCTTCACCATATTTTTTTCAAGCCCTGTTTCGATATCCTCATAAAGGTGGGAGAGAATCGCGTTTGAGTATTCCTGTCTTGAGCATTCCAGAGCCGTTTCAAAGCGCAGCCTGTTTGAGTATTCCATTACTTTTTTGATATCGCTGTGCATATCGCAAAGCTTTTCCCTGATAGCCTTTATTTCCGCCATTTCCGGGTCTTCCGGGGCTGCAGGGCTTTCAGGGATTTTTTCTTTTTTCCTGTCGCTATCTTTCATATTTTTACATCTTCCGGCTTTCCTTAAAAAGTTTCTGTTACGACCTTGAAGGTCATTGAGATATATGAATTATTTCGGGGCACTGGAATGCATTTAGTATATTTTGATGCCGATTAAGTATATATCAATAACTTACAGATAACTAATGGCATAAAGGCCAGTACTTGAAAGCGGAGGTGAGAAAAATATGGTAAAGTGCGGTATTTGCGGAGGAGAAGCCCCAAAACAGCCCTGTATAACCGAAGAAGGGACCTGCAACCTTTGCGGTAAAAAGGTTGTTCTTGCGGAAGAAAAGGAAAAGAAGTAACAACAAAAGATGTATTGTAGGCCTACTATTTAATTACGACACCACCTGAAAAAGAAGTTTACAGCATTAATTTCCCTTCAATAAAAGGGGATTAATGCCCTCTCTTTCTTGAAAACTGAAAATCCATACTGCAAGAAATTTGTGTCGCAAAAAATCTATGCTGCAAAGCTTCTCTGTTTTAATTGTATCCTCCTTGATTTTCTATTTTTAAGATTCCTCCTTAAGCTTCTACTCTAGCTATTTTCTTCCCCCAGGCTCGGAGAGATAACTGCGGAGGCCTCTAACATCTAAAATATGTCAACAATTATCTATTTAATTATATATTATTCTGTCTATCCTACTTGGTCCTTTCCGGGCCATATCCTTTTTTCTTTCATACGTCCCTTTGTCGTCTACAGAGTGTGGGAATTCATGGGCTTTAAAGATTTGATTACTAAAGACTCGAGTACAAATAATGATGAAAATGAAAAGTCCGACAGGAAAACTGTAAAAATGGGCCCTTTTTTAGCTGAATCAGGGAATGCTCCAGGCACGATAAAAATGACTCTCATCTCTCCTAAGGCCTTGGAACAGAAGTCTTTAGAGTCAATTAACAATGCAATGCTTCTTGTCAAGGAATTCTCAAAAAAGGTTGGGGACACTGTGGAGGAAACACCTGTTGAATTCAGACATTCTCAGGTACAGCTGTTTTTTAACCTTAATCTTACTACAGACGGTAGGGCAGCCATTAGCAAATCGGAAAAAGGAGCAAATCCGGAAGTAACATTTATGCGGAAAAATGAAGGGAAAGACAGCAGAGAAGCCATAGGACAGGGCAGGGAATAATGATATGGAGATGGCAAAAACTAAAGCTATACTCCTGAAAACACGGGCATAAAAACCAAAAAACGGTTGTATCAAGCCTTCATGATTACGCTTATATCCAGCCTTTCCGAGAGTTGTCTGTCCGGCCAATCCATCTACTCAAAAATATGGTGTTCTTGAAGGAAAAAATAAGTACAAGCCGTGCAAAGTAATTCACTATATGAAATCCAAGCTTCTTGCCCTAATCCTTGTCCTTTCGTTTGTAGCGAATGCTTACTTTATCTTTTTCTCTCAAGCCCCGGTTGAGGGGGAGCAGGTCCAGGAAATGCAGGAACGTATAAATTCCCTTGAAAAGGAAAATGGGAGACTTGAAACTCAAGCAAATCAGAATAACCAGTCTCTTCAGTCCTATGCTTCCCAGCTAGACTTCTATCGAGAGAGAGTTTTCGAACTCGAAAACAACCTTCAAGCATGCCCTGCAGGTATGGAAGGTTTTGCTACTCTGCAGGCTCCTGCCGTTTTCCAGAATGTTGAACTGGAAAAGTCAGGGCCTTTTGTCCGGGAAGTGGTCTCCGAAGAGGGGACCCTTCTCAATATCTCGACTGAAACAAGATCCGGAAAAGGCCGGGTTCTTGTCCAGACCACCCCTCTTATGGGAGTGGTTTTTCAGGACGCTGCAAATACTGCGGTTTTCGTGGCTCAGCAGGAGACCGGAGTTTCTCTCTCAGGCAGCGATGTTATTTTCAGCATTGCCTCTGATCAGGAGATCCCGGGCGTTGATGGCTCGAGTGCAGGGGCTCTCATGACCCTTCTTACAATTTCCGCAATCAACGGTACCGAACTTAATGACAGCATCACCCTTACCGGCACCATTGACGATGAAGGGAACGTCGGAAAAATAGGCGGGGTATTTGAAAAAGCTACGGCAGCAGAAGCCGGAGGAAAAACTCTCTTCCTTCTGCCCAGAGAAAACAGTGAGCTTGTCACTTATAAACTTGTAAGCCGAAAAATCGGAGGCATTGATGTCGTTCAGAGAGTCCCGGAAACTGTGGACGCAGAGGAATATATCGAGGAAAATGTCGGGATAAACGTCGAGTACGTGGACACGATTGAGGACGTGCTGGAGTATGAGGCATGAACTCAATTCCTTTTTAAGTTTTGTTTCTAAACAGTTCTGAAAAGGGATTTTCTTTCTCTATCCCTTTTTTCCTTAGCCTTTCATTTTTGAATTATATAATTAATTAATTAATTAATTAATGAGGTGGATCCTACTCTATTTCATATTCTTTGATGGTCATAATTCTTATATCTAAACCTTTATTTTCTATTTTTGATTCAAGAGGGGACCGGAGTGCTTGAAAAATTAATCCCAAAACAGAGGGAAATGTCTACCCGAGTCGGGGGAATGCTCACCCTTTTCCCGCATTATTTGCTTTTTCTTGCGGGGTTGGGCACGTTGCTATGTGGATGGTGTACGTTTAGGTCCTGCCGAGCAAACAGCGTTTTTCCCAGGACTACAGGCGGTTAAGGACAACCGAAGCCCTATGTATGACAGGATCCTTGAGGTCCAGGACGAGCTTGTCGAGATGAGGAAGATGATAAAAGAGCTCTCGGAAAAGGTCGAAAAGTTTTGGGAAAAGAGTCAAGATGAGCACTGAGCGTTATTAAAAAAAGGTTATTCCTGAACTCGTAAATCCTGGGATGAAACCACAGAAAAGATCACTTTCAAAAATACAGGCATTGTGGAACTTAAAGACATAAAATTAAGTGATAGGTCCCTGAACCTTTCTTTCTCCTGAAAGACGAAACAAAAGCAAGCTCCTACTCCATGCCTGACGTCAGTATATGCCATTGTAAAGGATCTAAAGTTCGATTTTAATATTCCTTATCTAATTTCAGTACTTCATATTAATATGTTCTTTTTTTATAAAACTGCATATATGATGTAAAACGCCACCTTCTCCTCCCTCCCCATTGACAGGAAGAAGACTTCTAATCTACATAAAACAGTGCTTTGGTGGTGTGGTTCAGCACGGGCAAGAAGGAGGAAGAGATCCTGGCGCGATCCATCGCCACAAATTTCTATAACAATTTCGAGGAGGGCCGTTCCGGGTCCGACAGGTGACTCATACAGTCATCGTAAGGCCGGACTGGAGAAGGAAATTCTGATTCTTATGGAGGAAACCATGGTTACAGAGAGAGAATTTGATTCGCTGCAGATGAAAAATATCGCTGTGGTGGAGGTGCCGATGGATGCGGATGTAGCAGCCAAGCGGCTTTCCAAAGCCATCACCTTCACTACCGTCTCCAACCAGGATCGCAGTGATTTTGATGAGAAAGCGTTCAATGATTTTCATCAATACCTGGTGGACGCTTATCCGCTTGTCCACAAAACCCTGAAACGGGAGATACTTGGTGATCCCCGTAAGTTCAGCCTGCTTTACACCTGGAGTGGCAAGAATCCGTCCCTGCCGCCAATAGTGTTGATGGGTCATCAGGATGTGGTGCCGGTGGTTCCTGGCACCGAACAGCAGTGGGAGCATGACGCCTTTTCAGGAGATATTGCTGATGGCTATATCTGGGGCCGTGGATCGCTCGATGACAAGATCATGATCCTTGCCATCATGGAAGCCGTCGAGATGCACCTCAAACAGGGCTTCCGGCCGACCCGCACAATCTATCTGGTCTTCGGACAGGACGAGGAGGTGACGGGCCCCGAAGGCGTGAAGCAGATTGTGAAAGAGCTGAAATCGCGAGGTATCAATGAGGTCGCATTGGTCCTGGATGAGGGCCTGCCACTGACTACCGGCCTGTTTCCCGGTATCGCCGCTCCAATCGCCCTGATCGGCACAGCGGAAAAGGGTTACACTACTCTGCAGTTGAAGGTAGCAGGCCCCGGTGGGCACTCGGCCATGCCGCCAAATAACTCCAACATCGGCATTCTGGCCCAGGCTGTCACCAAACTCGAGGCCAATCAATTCCCTTACCGGATCACACAGCCCGTGAGGGACCAGATGCGTTTCCTGGGACCGGAACTCCCAGAGAAGTTCCACGAGGTTCTGGCAGATATTGCTTTTGGCAACGAGACCGAAATGGCAGAGACTACAGAACAAGAACGTGCCCTGGAGTATACGGAAAACCCCACAGTGGGGTGGCAAGCCCGGAACACTAGCGAGGATCAGTTCATCAAATACATGCTCACCGGCCCTCAAACCACGGCGATGCTCCATACCACCACGGCGGTCACGATTGTCAATGGCGGTGTCAAAGAAAACGTCTTGCCGCCCATCGCCACTGCAGTGGTGAATTTCCGGATTTTACAGGGTGAAACCGTGCAGTCAGTTTTGGAGCAGGTGAGGAAGATAGTAAACGACAACCGGGTGGAGGTAACGGAACTTTCGGACTCTATCGATCCGTCCCCGGTGTCGGACCCCTGTGGCAAGGAGTACAGGGCGATTGAGAAGTCGATCCGCCAGACATGGGGTACTCCCGATCTTGTCGTGTCTCCGTATCTCGTCATCGGCGGAGCTGATGCCAAGTACTTCGCTGCCTCTATCGCCAGGAACGTGTACCGCTTCACCGCCGTGCGTGTCGAATCAGCGGCAGATGCCGCACGCTGGCACGGCGTCAACGAGCGGGTGCTTGTCAAAGAGTTTGCCAAATCTATCGGCTTTTTCCACCAGTTAATCACTAATGTCGAAGAGCTTTGATTTTCAACAACGAGGTCAAGAAATGCAAGGGGAGCAAACCATGAATATCACCACGATGAGGCTGCAGTAGTGGAGCAGTGCCACTGTGCAGTAGTGGAGCAGTGCCACTGATATCTACCGGCGGAAAGAACTTCTTGCCCGGGGCCGTCAGCGCCACCGACCGCTTCGTGCGCTCCAGCTTGGCGTTCCCGGGGAAGTGGGTAGGGATGTCTCCTCGAAGTTCAAACCGGCGGATCCCTTCAAGTTCCTCGCTCCGTGAAGAGAATGACTATTCAGGCTGTTCCTGCCTGGCCGGCACCAGCGGCCGTGTCCGTTGTTGAGACTCAGGGACCAAAACGAATGCCTGCAGTGGTGTAGGACAAGGCTCGGTGACGGAGGTTAAAAACGAAAGGAGACGTAAGTCGCGAAGACAACAAGCAATAAATCGAATTGGATCTGAAGGAACATGGTAGCGAGTAGATGGGTAAGGTGCCAGAATTTTTCACATCCTTTTCTCATCGTTTTCTTTTCAACACGTCAAAGGAACCGATGGGGCCATGACAAAACACCGGAAATGATGGCACCGATGATGACTACCTGGAATACTGCGCTCAGCCCCTATACGAGACTTTGTCTCCCGAGTTTTCTCAGTTATCTGATTTTTAAAAGAATCGTGCTTTTGTATCACAATATTTCTTTCCTACCTATTGAATACAATTCGCCAGTGTCCGACCATTTAAATATCGTAAATTACATATTGCTGCGGGTCTGAAAAGTTATGCTCTCTTTTTAAGAACAGCTTTAAGAATAGCTCTCTTTTCAGAAAAAATGATCTCTTCAAATCCTTAAAAACGATCTTCCACCGATTATGCCCCCCGAAATCACCCCAATCCTCAACGAGCCCGCCCTCACCGTCAAGAACACCGAAACCGCTCTGGTCATTGCCGATATCCACCTCGGGATTGAGTGGGATCTGTACAGGAGCGGGATCAATTTGCCTAGTCGATTGGATGAACGGCTGAGCAGGATACTGAGATATATCGAAATAAGCTCGCCTGATCGTCTCGTACTCCTTGGGGATGTGAAGCATAATGTCCCTCAGATCTCCTGGCAGGAGAAGGATGAGATCCCTCACTTTCTTGAAACCCTTGCGGAACATGCGCATGTGGATATTTTTCCGGGCAACCATGACGGGGGGATCGAATCTCTTTTCAGCGGGCAGAAGGATATAAGGGTTCACTCGGTACGCGGCGCGGTCATTGACGGAGTGGGATATTTCCACGGGCATACCTGGCCTGCCCCCGAATTGCTATCTGCACCCCACATAATTACTGCCCATAACCACCCCACTGTCCGTTTTACCGATACCTTCGGGTATTCCATAGTTGAACCTGCCTGGATCAGGACCAGATTCAACGTTGAAACCTTTAAGGCTCGTTTCGGAAACCTTGATTTTGAAAACAGGAGAGACTGGGCAGATCCTGAGGTCTTTATTATGCCTGCTTTTAATGAGTTATGCGGAGGTGTCCCTTTTAATGAGTCAACGCAGGAAGACCTCCTGGGTCCGGTTTTTTCTTCAGGGGGGATCAAACTTGAAAATTCTGAAGTGTACCTCCTGGATGGGACAAGGCTCGGGCTACTTAAAAATCTCCGGAAATTGGAGCATACAAGAGTTAGAACTAAAAAAAGGGGAAGAAAACGTTCCTCTGGAAGTCCTCCGTGAATTTCCCGGACATGCAACTTTTGATGCAAAAATAGTTTTTTCGCTTGAATTTTATACCATGTCCCAGTTTGCATGGAAAATGGGTTTGTTTTCTTTTTGACTTCCAGACTTCCAACCAAAAAGACATGTTATTCAATTTTTATGTTCTGGCTTCTCTTTTGGAACCCTTTAGCAGTAACATTTTTCTTTAGTATACAACTATCTTTATGAAACTGACAATTACCTTCAGACAAAATACTTGCCCTCAGAAATTAAATTGGAATTTCAAAGTTGTTTTGTGGCCGGAGAGGAGTGGAATGGGAGAAAACTTGAGACAGTCCGGGATCGAGGTTCTCGGAAATGTTCCCTGGGGAACACACTTCTGTCAGTTCTACCAGACAAAAGAAGATTTAACGGACATACTTCTTCCATATTTCAAATCAGGGTTGGAAAATAACGAATTTTGCTTCTGGGTCACGTCACAACCTCTGGAAGCGGAAGAGGCAAAAGAAGCCCTGAGGACGGTTATTCCTGATATTGATGTTCATCTGGAGAAAGGGCAAATCGAAATCATTCCCTATACTCAGGTATATGTAAATGAGGGAATTTTCGATTCCGAGAAGGTCATAAACGGGTGGGCAAAAAAGTTAGAACTGGCTCTTTCAAAGGGTTATGACGGGCTCAGGGTGGCAGGAGCTACTTCCTGGCTGAAAAAAGAAGACTGGGACGATTTTGTAGCTTATGAGAAAAAAGCGGATGCCAGTATCGGGAAAAAACCGATGATATCTCTGTGCCCTTATTTCCTCGAGATATGCAGTGCAGCCGATATTCTTGATGTAGCCTTCAACCATCAATCTGCTTTGATAAAAAGGGACGGAAAATGGGAGCGGATGGATAATTCCGGGCGGGAAATTCCTTTCGGACAAAACCCGGCAGAAGAGGTAGAAGAGGTTATACCCCTGGAGGAACCACGCCCAGGGATAAAAAGAAAGAACATTTTTTCGCCTTCCCGGGAGATAGCTAACCTTGAGCTTGCTGAAATCATTGATATCCGGGCTGTACAGTCCATGATGAATGATTTCTATAAATTTGCACACGTTACCATAGGCCTGGTCGATCTCAAAGGCAATGTTCTTGTATGGGTCGGATGGCAGGACATCTGCACCAGATTCCATAGAGTTCATCCCGAAGCCTGCAAGCACTGTATAGAGAGTGACACAAAGCTATCCGCAGGCGTTGCCCCTGGAGAATTTAAGCTGTATAAGTGTAAGAATAATATGTGGGACGTAGCGACGCCCATCGTGGTTGGAGGGCATCATGTAGGCAATATCTTCTCCGGGCAGTTCTTTTTTGAGGATGAGCCTCTGGACTATGAGTTTTTTCGGGCCCAGGCCAGAAAGTACGGTTTCAATGAGGAAGAATACATAGCAGCGCTTGAAAAAGTTCCGCGTTTGAGCAGGGAGTATGTGGACACGGTCATGTCCTTCTTCATGAAATTTGCCCACATGATCTCACAGCTGAGCTACATCAATGTCAAGCTTGCCCAGTCTTTGACGGAACGTGAGGCGCTGGTGGATGCGCTGAGGATGAGCGAAAAATGTGAACGAGCTCGCTCGGATGAAATGGCAGTATTACTGGATGCAGTGCCCGCAGCCGTGTGGATCGCTCATGATCCCCAGGCGTATCACATAACCGGTAACAGGCTTTCATACGAATGGCTCCGCATTCCTCCGGGTTCAAACGCATCCAAATCCTCTCCTCCGGGAGAAAGGTCCGAGACCTTTAAGGTATTCAGGGACGGGGTGGAGCTCCCGCCGGCAGATATGCCGTTGCATGTCTCGGCTGCCGGTAAAGAGTTACTTGATTACGAGTTTGATTTTGTCTATCCTGAAGGCGTGGTGCGGCATGTCCTGGGTAATGCCAGACCCCTGCATGATGAGATTGGCAACCCGCGAGGTTCCGTTGCTGCATTCATAGATATCACCGGGCGTAAAAAAACAGAAGAAGCTCTTCAAAAAGCATACGGCAATCTGGAAGAAAAAGTTAAAGAACGCACGGTTGAACTTGAAGAAGCTTATAGGGCACTGGTAGAAAATGAGAGGAGACTCTCCGAAGCTCAAAAAATAGCTCATCTCGGAATCTGGGATTGGGACTTTGTGAATGATGAAGTTTACTGGTCTGATGAAATGTATCATATTTTTGGGTGTACTTCTGGGAAATCTGGTTTATCGCATAATGATTTTTTAACTCAAGTACACCCCGACGATCAGGAATATGTGGATAATACCTTTAAAAGAGCTTTAAAAGGAGAGCCTTTTAGCATTGATCACAGGATTATCCGGGCTGATGGAGAAAATCGCGTAGTCCATATACAGGGAGGGGTTGTTTTTGATGAGAAAAACAACTTTATCCGAATAAGGGGAACAGTTCAGGATATTACTGAAAGCAAAAGGGCAGAAGAGAGAATAAAAATCCTGGCGGATGCTGTGGAATCCTCGGATGATGCTATTATAACCGAATCTCTTGACGGGATCATTACCAGCTGGAATAAGGGGGCAGAGCAGATTTATGGGTACTCTGCCGAAGAAATTCTCGGGAAAAATATTTCACTACTTGAACCTGCCCATCTTAAAGGGGACATGAAACAGTTAACTGAAAAGATTAAACGAAAAGAAAAGATCCAGCGTCACAGAACTTTGCGGTTCAGAAAGGATGGTACCCCGATAAATGTTTCAATAACTCTCTCTCCTATTTTCAATTCCTCTGGAGAGTTTGTATCCATTTCAGCTATTTCCAGAGATATTACCGAGCGTATCAGGGCAGAAGAAGCCCTGGCAAAAATTGAGGAGGCCAGGAAAAAAGAGATCCACCACAGGATAAAAAACAATCTGCAGGTAATTTCTTCTCTGCTGGACCTCCAGGCTGAAAAGTTCCTGGATAAAGAGGTGCTCGAAGCTTTCAGGGAAAGCCAGAGCCGTGTGCTCTCAATGTCTCTTATCCATGAGGAACTTTATAAAGGAGGAGAAACCGATACTCTGGACTTTTCGGCATACCTCCGAAAGCTATCCGGGAACCTTCTCCAGACCTACAGTCTTTGCAGTAAAAATGTTCACCTGCATATGGACCTGGAAGAAAATTCTTTCTTTAATATGGATACCGCTGTCCCGTTAGGAATAATTGTTAACGAACTCGTTTCAAACTCCCTCAAACACGCATTCTCCGGAAATAAGGAAGGGGAAATTCGAATCCGGCTTTGCAGAGAAGAAAAGAATAATGAGATTCAGGAATCCCTTTTCAGCCTGACAATTTCAGATGACGGAAAAGGAATACCTGAAAACATAGAATTGGAAAATGTCGAATCCCTGGGCCTGCAGTTAGTAAACATCCTTGTTGACCAGCTGGATGGGAATATTGAGCTTAAACACGATCAGGGAACGGAATGCAGAATTGAATTCAAGGTGATTGAAAGATAAATTCTATGAAAAATCTCGTGAAAGGATTCTATGAAAAGATCCCGTGAAAAGATTCTGTAAAACACATTACGAAAATCCCCTGTGGAAAAAATTCTCTGAATTGATATGTAGAGTGTATTTCTGCAACATAGAGTATTTCTGCAGCAATCTTCGAAAGCTATTTTTCTCCAAAAACAATATAATTTTCATCAATATGTTCTCTCTTTTTTCTCAATGTTTATATAAAATGCGTGGCTGTATGGAAAAAAATAAATGCTAGGAATCAGGCTAATAGACAGTCTTTATTCTGATATTCAGGCTTCAGCATTCAGCCGTAGAAGGGATACATAATTCATAGGACCCGGATAAACTCTTTCAAACTCTCTTCTGCTGTGGGTCCGGCTGATTTATTGATTCTTGATTTATGTCCGACTTACTGATCGATTTATTGATTGTTTACTGATTAACTGTTGATCGGAATAGATTGATTTGCTGATCGATTCTCTCAGTTTGGCAGTTAGTTGTCGGTCAATTTACCGGTTTGTTTATTCATATTACCTGAAAAGGATGGACTGCTTCGATGACTATGGAAATTAACAACACGGATCCGTCTGAAAATACCCCTCTGCCTGATGATTCTGATTTGTCGGGCTCCGGGGATTTTGACGACTCAAAACTTGCAAAATTAAACGGTATCATGAGTCAGGGACTTAATCCCTATCCCTACAGGTTCGAAAAGAACGGGGATATCTGCGAGATTCTGGTAAAGTTCGAGGACTTTGAAAAGAACGAGGGCTTATCTGTCCGGACCGCAGGCAGGCTCTACAATATCAGAAAGCACGGAAAAATGATATTTGCCGATCTCGGGGATCAGACCGGCAGAATCCAGGTCCTCATCAGGAAAGGAAACCTCCCTGACGAGGAATTCTCGACTTTCAAGAACCTTGTGGATTCCGGAGATATCATAGGCATTCAGGGTGAACTTTTCAGGACAAAAAGAGGGGAAAACTCGATCAGTGTAACCGAATTCTCTCTGCTCTCCAAATCTCTCTGCGCCCTTCCGGAAAAATTCCACGGCTTAAAAGATGTTGAGACAAGGTACAGGAAGAGATACCTTGACCTCATAGTCAATGCCGAAAAGAGGGAAATTTTCGTAATGAGGAGCAAGCTCATTTCGGAAATCCGGAAATTCCTTACCGACAGGGGATTTCTTGAGTTTGAGACCCCCATCCTCCAGACTGTGTACGGAGGAGCAAATGCAAGGCCTTTCACGACTTTCCACAACTGTCTCGGGCAGAATCTCTTCTTAAGGATCGCCCCGGAACTTTACCTCAAGAGGCTTGTTGTTGGCGGCTACGAGAAAGTTTTTGAAATCTGCAAGAATTTCAGGAACGAAGACATAGACACAACCCACAACCCCGAGTTCACAATGATCGAGGTCTATGAGGCTTACAGGGACTATAACGATATGATGGACTTAACCGAAGCCCTGGTCTCGGAACTCGTTTTTAAGCTGACAGGCAGCTACGAAATCAAAATGGGAGAAAATATTCTCAACCTCCGCTCCCCCTGGAAGAGAATTTCCATGGAAGAAGCCTTAAAAGAGTATGCCGGGCTTGACGTCTTTTCTCACTCGCTTGAAGAACTGAAGCAAATCGCAATCCAGAACAGGATCGAGGATTACGAGAAGGCAAAGAGCCACGGTGAATTCCTTGCCCTGCTTTTTGAAGGTCTGGTAGAAGACAAGCTCGTAAACCCGACTTTCATCTACGACTTCCCTGTAGAAAACTCCCCTCTTGCCAAAAACCACAGGGAAAAGGCAGGTTTTGTCGAGCGTTTCGAGCTTTTCCTTAACGGCTGGGAACTGGCAAACGGCTATTCCGAATTAAACGACCCGCTTGAACAGGAAAAGAGGTTCGAGGAACAGGACAAGAAAAGAAAGCTGGGAGACCTTGAAGCCCAGACCGTAGATTACGACTTCATAAACGCCCTTGGATACGGTCTTCCCCCAACAGGCGGCATGGGGCTCGGAATCGACCGCCTTACCATGATCCTTTCGGGTCTCGAGTCCATTAAGGAAGTAATCCTTTTTCCTCAGATGAAAAGGGAAGACTGATTGATTTCGGACTTTATTTTGTTCTGCAGGTCTGACTTTGTTCTGCTAAGCGGATGAGCCAGTCGGGGAGAAAATCCCCTTTTTTCCATATTTTTCCCAATATCTCATTTTCAACAATAACTCTTTATAATAATATGTAATAAGTATCTATACAGTATTAATTTCTTGTAGTACACTACTCATAATTTAAACTTCTTCAATCCCGGAAAAGTTCCTTTATATGCTGAACCTGAGACAAAAATAAGAAAATAATCCGTTTTTAAGTAAACTGGCCGAGGACAATCTAATGGCTAAAGACGAAATATATAGGGCTCTATTTGAACAGTCCAGTGATGCAATTTTCATAACAAATAAGGAGCGTATTCTGGAAGCTAACCCTAAAGGCTGTAAACTTCTCGGATATGATAAAGCTCATCTTAAAAATATTCCCCTTTTCTCTCTGTTTACTGAAGAATCTCTTCCCGGCTTCAAGAACGCATTGAACGCAACTCTGGAGAGCAGATCAGCTTTTTTTGAGACAAAGATCAAAAGGTCAGACAAAAAAATCCTTGACGTAGAGGTCAGTTCCTGTACCATGGGTGACCGGAAAAAAACTTTCCTGATTATCTTTCGGGACATAACTTTGCGTAAAGAATCAGAACGTTTGGTGCAAAAAGAAAGAGAGATATTGAGCGCTTTACTGGAAAAAAGCCTTTGCGGAATATTGTTAATCGAAGCTTCCGGTCACAAAATAGTTGATGTAAACCCCGTTGCAATTAAAACGATCGGAAGATCAAAAGAAGAGATTGTCGGAAATATATGTCACCAATTTATCTGTCCTACAGAGGCCGGAAAATGTCCTATCAGTGATCTCGGACTGAATGTGGATAAGTCCGAAAAAACGATCATCAATGCTCAAAAGGAAGTCATACCGATCCTTAAGAGTGTGGTTCCGGTAACCATAGAGGACAAAGATTATTTTGTTGAATGTTTCATTGACCTGTCAGAGCGCAAAAGAACCGAAGAGAACCTTCTCCGGGCAAAACTGGAAGCTGAAGCTGCCAGCCGTACAAAGAGCGAGTTCCTTACTAATATGAGTCACGAGTTGAGGACGCCTCTTAACTCAATTATCGGTTTTTCGGATATCCTGCTCGAAAAAGTTTTTGGGGAGCTCAACGGAAAGCAGCTGAAATATGTTAACAACATCTCTGTCAGCGGCAAACATCTCCTTGAACTTATAAATGATATCCTTGACCTCTCAAAAGTAGAAGCCGGAAAAATGGAACTTAACTACAGTGAGTTTTCTATCGGTTCGGTTTTCGATGAGGTAAAATCCACGATCTCGCCTCTTGCTCAGGTTAAAAACCTTGAAATGGAATTTAAGATAGGTCCGGATTTTGGGGATATTAAGGCAGATAGAAGTCGTCTGATCCAGATCCTTTATAATCTCGTAAGTAACGCTGTCAAGTTTACCCCGGAAGGAGGCAAAGTCTCTGTTTACTGTAACAAAAACGGAAACAGAGCTATATTTTCAGTCACGGATACGGGAATAGGTATATCTTCTGAAGATCAGAAATACCTCTTTGAGCCTTTCAACCAGATTGATTCGGGCATGAACCGGCAGTACGAAGGTACAGGTCTTGGGCTTGCTCTGGTAAAACAGTTTGTTGATATGCATAAGGGCAGAGTGTGGTTTAAAAGTGTTCAGGGAAAAGGTTCGTCTTTCATATTCGAGCTGCCCGTAAATGGTCCGGATGAAATGAAAAAACCGAATAATGTATTTAATGATAATGCCACCGAATTTGGAGTATCTGCTCACTTCTCAGGGTGAATAATTCCAGATTTTAATGCGGTATAGTTACGGGAAGGCTTTTCCCAGCCCTTGCGGTGAATTCTCATTTATTTCCTCAGGCGAAGACCTCTTTCCCGGAAGCCTCAGGAAAGGGCATTTCCTCACCTCCCGGAAGGAAAAGATGGATTTAACCGAAGTCATTATTTCGGAACTCGTGTTCAAGCTGACAGGCAGTTATGAAGTCAAAATGGGTGAAAAACACTATGAGTGAAAACACTATGAGTGAAAACACTATCAATCCCCGCTCCCCCTGGAAGAGTATTTTCCATGGAAAACGCCTTAAAAGAGTATGCCAGACTTGACGTTTTTGCCCACTCTATTGAAGAGCTGAAGAATATCGCAATCCAGAATAGGATCGAGGACTACGAAAAGGCAAAGAGCCATGGGGAGTTTCTTGCCCTGATTTTTGAAAGTCTGGTAGAAGACAAGCTCGTAAACTCGACTTTCATCTACGACTTCCCGGTTGAAAACTCCCCTCTCGCTAAAAACCACAGGGAAAAAGAAGGTTTTGTCGAGCGTTTCGAGCTTTTCCTTAACGGCTGGGAACTGGCAAACGGCTATTCCGAATTAAACGACCCCCTCGAGCAGGAAAAGAGGTTCGAAGAACAGGACAAAAAAAGAAAGCTGGGAGACCTTGAAGCCCAGACCGTCGATTATGACTTCATAAACGCCCTCGGATACGGCCTGCCCCCAACCGGCGGTATGGGGCTCGGAATCGACCGCCTTACCATGATTCTTTCGGGTCTCGAATCCATTAAAGAGGTGGTCCTTTTCCCGCAGATGAAAAGGGAAGACTGAATCCTAAGGGAGATTGAACCCTAAGGAATTCTGAAACCCATATAAGTTTAGTAGGCTTTGTCGGGAAATTTAATTTTCCCTGCTTTTTTCCAGATTTTATTTTTATTTTTTTGTTTTTTTCATATTTTTATTTTTATTTTTTCAATTTTGAGCGTTATTTGAAGAATTTCATGTTTGTTTTTTGAGAAAAGGGAATTTATATGTAAACAGCAAGCAAATTAATATGCACTAATTTATATATCTATATCCATATATTGAATTGCTTCAGCGCTATATAGACGGCTGCTGGGGGTAAAACTCTTTAGAAAGGGAATAAATCGTGGGGGACATCATGGAACAGACTTTTTCTCCGGGTACCGTTGCTGAGGTTATCTACCAGGGAGGTGATATCATCACTATGAACTGCGCAGCGCCGACAGCTGAAGCACTGGCCGTGAAGGACGGCAGAATACTTGCAGTAGGTAGCAAGGAGGAGGTGCTGAAGACGCGGGGCAGCACCACCATAATCGTTGATCTCGGCTGTAAGGCACTTTTGCCTGGCTTCCTTGATGCACACAGTCATTTCAATAATGCATTGCAGATTGTCGGCTGGGCCAATGTCTCACCCCCACCCGTGGGTCCGGTCACGGACATCCCGGGTTTGATTGCCGCTGTTAAGGCACACGCTGACAGGATGAAGCCCGAGAAAGGGGACTGGATCATTGCTTATGGCTACGATGCGAACGAGTTACATGAAAAACGCGATGTCACTATCAATGACCTGGACCCGGTGTTCCCGGATAACCCCCTCATGCTTATTCACGTATCAAACCATGGGGCGGTGCTGAATTCCGCCGGGCTCGCTAAGGCTGGTGTGACGGAGAAGACCGAGACTCCTGCTGGCGGCATTATTGCACGTCTTCCAGGTAGTAATAGACCTGCCGGCCTCCTGATGGAAACTGCATTTCTTCCCATTTTTGCCAATATGCCTCAGCCCGCAGAGGAGGAAAAATTTGCTAACTTTAAACAGGCGCAGCTGGAGTACGCCCGCAACGGCTACACCACGATTCAGGAAGGTGCGACGAATTATGCTGATTTCGTCACGATCAGGAAAGCGGCAGAGAAAAACCTCCTTTTCCTTGATCTCGTCGTGCTCCCCATGGTCACCGACCTGAGGCAGTTCAGTGGAGAAAACCTTACCAACCCTGCGTATCACCATCGCCTTAAGCTCGGGGGCGTGAAGCTTTTTGGTGACGGTTCTCCACAGGGTAAGACCGCCTACTGGTCAAAGCCTCTTCTTACGGGTGGGCCCGGCGGGGAGCTTGCCTGGTGCGGGGAGCCAACGTTTCCGTATGAGACTTTTGCCAAAATGGTGGCAGCTGTCCATGCAACCGGTGCGCGCATTTATTGCCACTGTAATGGCGACGGGGCCATTGACAACCTTATCAAGGCATTTGATGAAATCGGCGTGAAAGCGGATCAGGACCGTCGTGATGTGGTGGTTCATTCGCAATTCGTTCGGGATGACCAGCTCGATCGCTATGTGGAAATCGGGCTTAATCCTTCGTTTTTTACTAACCACGTCTTCTTCTGGGGGGAAGTTCATGTGCAGAACACCGGTGAAGAGCGTGCTTCCTTCATCAGCCCTATGGCGGCGTCAAAGGCCAGAGGCATCCGTTTCAGCAATCACACGGATTTCTCCGTCACACCTCTCGATCCGTTCATGACCATCTGGACAGCTATAACTCGTCAGACCAGGAGTGGTCGGGTGCTGGGTCCTGACCAGCGCGTGGACGTTTTGACCGCACTCAAGGCTCTCACACTTGATGCAGCCTGGCAATACAGGGAGGAGAAAACCAAAGGTTCGCTTGAAGCTTGCAAGCTGGCAGACTTCGTAATCGTTGACAAGAATCCTTGCAAGGTGAAGCCTGATGATGTGCGAAACCTCAAAGTGGTGGAAACAATCAAGGAAGGTCGAAGTGTCTATCGCCGTGAAGAACAGTAGATGAAGGACAGTAGACTGCCAACAAAGGTGTATCTGGCAACGGTAAGGAGAGAACATTCTGGTGTTCATGAAGAGATAGTCATGAATATATAATTATGAAGATATAATCATGAAGATATAAACGAAGATATAAGATCTACAAGAACATACTTGAGAAAGCCTTGAAGCTCCACTCTGATTCAAACAAATGAATTTGTTCGGACGCAATAGGCGGACTGGATATTTCGGGACCGGTTCCAGTTTCGGATATGTGAATTGGGTGTGTTGTAATGTTTAATGTTCTTAACATACCGGTTTTATAGGGTGTGAACATTCTCCGTAATGGGGATAATTCGGATATCTTTCCTGATATTTTTAATTCTTTTCTTGATCTCATTTCATTGCTCATTTCATTGAACTATCTTACACACAAGCATTTATAACAAGCATCTATATCATCATTAACTACACAGCAACCAAATCATTCTAACTAAAATTTACTACCCAATACGTTTATCTAATACATTCTAACCAAAAACCTTTCAGGAAAAATGACCTTCAATAACGATTTCAACTCTTTTCACCCAAAAATTCAGGAAGCTCTCAGGACCCTGGGCTTTACCCGCCCCACCGAGCCGCAGGAAAGGGCATTTCCTCACATCCTGGACGGAAAACACACCCTTCTGATTGCTCCCACGGGCTCGGGAAAGACCGAGTCGGCTGTCCTGCCGGTCTTTAATGCCATCCTCAAGAAAAAGCCGGAGAAGCGGAGCGGGATTTCTGCCCTTTACATCACACCCCTGAGGGCTCTCAACAGGGATATGCTCTCAAGAATCGAAGTTATGGGGAAACTACTGGACATAAAGGTGCAGGTCCGGCACGGGGACACCCCGCAGAGTGAAAGGCAGCGCCAGTCCCGAAATCCCCCGGATTTACTGATAACTACCCCTGAGACACTGCAGGCGATGTTTTCCGGCTCTCGCTTGCGGAAAAACCTGGAGACTGTGACTCATGTGGTCGTGGACGAAATTCATGAACTTGCGGGTTCAAAGCGGGGAGCCCAGCTGGCTGTCGGGCTTGAGAGGCTTGTGGAAATCTCCGGGGAGTTCCAGAGGATAGGACTTTCGGCAACAGTTGGAAACCCCTGGGAGATTGCAAAGTTCCTGGCAGGGGCAAACCGGGATTTTACGGTTATTGAAGTGGCTCTTCTGAAGCTGCTGGAGTTCGATGTGATTAGCCCGCAGGTCTCGGGGGAAGCCGAAGATCGGGAGGTCATGGAAATTGCAAGGACAGTGGGCTGCGAACCTGAATTTGCCCCCCATCTGTCTCTTATCCGGAAAATCGTTGAAGAAAGCCGGTCAACCCTTATTTTTGTGAATACCCGGCAGAGTGCGGAAGCCCTTGCTGCAGGCTTTCGGAAGCTGGGTGCATCCATCGGGGTGCATCACGGTTCCCTTTCTTTTGAAGCCCGGGTTGAAGCCGAAGAGGCGTTCAAGACAGGAGCCCTAAGAGGTCTTATCTGCACCTCTTCAATGGAACTAGGGATCGACATAGGAAACGTTGACCGGGTGGTCCAGTACGGCTCTCCGCGCCAGGTCTCAAGGCTGCTCCAGAGGGTCGGGAGAGCAGGTCACAGGCTGCATGAGGTTTCGCGGGGCACGATTCTTTCCATGGAAGCCGATGACATCGCCGAGAGCATGGCTATTACGAAGGCAGCACTTGAAGGCAGAGTCGAAGACATTTCCCCGCATGTGAACTCCCTGGACGTTGTGGCTAACCAGATTGCAGGCATGGTTATGGACTTCGGGGAAGTCGGGGTCGAGAAGATTTTGAGGATTCTCAGGCGGGCGTACCCTTTCAGGGATCTGCGGCCCGAAGAGCTACAGAGGGTTGTTGACCAGATCGGGGACTACAGGCTGGTCTGGCACGAAAAAGGCTCCCCTATTGTGAAAAAACGCAGGAAGAGCTGGCAATATTATTACGACAACCTCTCCATGATCCCGGACGAAAAGAAGTACGAGATCTATGACATCGTGAGCGGCAGGTCAATCGGGGTGCTGGATGAAGCCTTTGTGGTAAACTTTGCCGAACCCGGAGCTGTTTTTATCACGAAGGGGGATATGTGGCGGGTCATTGAGATGCCTGATCACGAACGGGAACCAAACAGGGACAGGATCAAGGTCGAGCCTGTCGAGGGTATGGGGGAAGTCCCGAGCTGGACGGGAGAAGAGATCCCCGTGCCCTTTGAGGTCGCCCAGGACGTGGGAAAGCTCAGGGCTGAGATTGCATCTCTCCTCCGGGAAGGGTTAGAGGACGAGGAGGTTGCCGAAAAGCTTCAATTGAAATATCCGGTTTCCAGGACAGCCGTGCTCGAACTTATCCGCCTGCTGCGGGACCAGGTTGAAGGAAATTTCCCGCTCCCGGATGCCGAAACGATAGTGATCGAAGACGAAGGAGACGCTGTGACCCTGAACGCCTGTTTCGGCCATAACACCAACGGGACGCTTGCCCGAGTCCTCACCTCTCTTCTGTCAGCCCGCTTCGGGAGCAGCGTAGCCCAGGAGGTGGACCCGTACAGGATCAGGCTCACTCTCCCCCGCAGGGTGGGCCCTGTCCAGATCCGGGATATGCTTACATCCCTCCTCCCGGAACACGTTGAACCGATCATCGAAATGACCCTGAAGAACACGACCCTCATGAAATGGAAAATGGTCCACGTAGCCCGCAAGTTCGGAGCCCTTTCCCGGGACATCGACTACGACAGGATCAGCATGAAAAAGCTCCTTGAAATCTACGAGGGCTCTTCCATGTACGACGAGGTGGTCCGCGAGATCTTCCATGATATGCTCGACGTCCCCAGGGCAAAAGAAGTTTTGACGAAACTTGCAGCCGGCGAAATTGCAGTTGAGGTTTCGGGTCCGACCCCCATCGGTTCAGCCGGCTTTGCCATGAAAAAAGACCTCGTAGCTCCGGAAAAAGCCGACCGTTCGATTGTGCTTGCTTTAAAGGAACGCATCATGAACGACAATATCATCCTCTTCTGCACGACCTGCAAGAAATGGACCTCCCGTCGCCAGGTCAAAAACGTCCCCGAAGAAATCATCTGCCCTGTCTGCGACTCAAGAATGGTTGCAGCCCTCAAGCCCTGGGAAGATGAGGAAATTAAGCTGGTCAGGAAGCAGGGAAAAGGCGTCCCTATTTCAGCCGAGGAGAAGAAACGCGTCCAGAGAGTCTATCGGAATGCCAGCATCGTGAACTCGCAGGGGAAAAAAGCTGTTATTGCGCTTGCGAGCAGAGGGGTCGGGCCTGAAACGGCATCGAGGGTGATTGAAAAGATGAGGGTGGATGAAGAGGCGTTTTACAGGGATATTTTGATTGCGGAGAGAAATTACGTGAAGACTAAGAAGTTCTGGGAATGAAAGTTTTAAACGAAATAACCCGAGTTCTTTTCTATTTTTATGTATTTTTATATCAATTTATTTATCTCTCTTGAGTTGCCTATTGTTGATTAGCGATATCAATCGCTTTTCAAGTGCTTTTTGAAGGTTATCCCTTCCTTCATTGTTGTTTAAATATGTTAAAGCACGATGATGTTGTAAATCAAATGGAATATCATTAAAATTTTGAACAATCGGAATCACTGTCTTTCCGAGTGTATGTGCTATTCCAATTTCATAAAATACATTCGGATTCTTTCCTGATAGATCAGCAATGACAATTGAAGATGTATATATCAATTCAAAAATATCTTGAATTATTGTACTATTTTTCCAGATATCATCGACCCTTTGACAATTTACTCCAACATTCCTACATGATTCCTTTATTGCATCATATACTCCGTTGAAGTCACTTGAAAACGGCATCATTACTGCCACTAAATTTAAGTCTACAGTTTCCTCGGGTAGTTTAAAAACATCAGGACAAAAAATAATAGTTCTTTGAGTTTTTCTTTCATCTATCGCTGTCGATATAAAGTCTCCTTGTTTTCCTGTTAACTTTGGTATTTCCGTTGACGTATCAATTTTCACTAAGAGACTCTCACCTTTTAATAATTCATTCATCATTTCAACAGCTTTCTCTCGGTCTACAGATGGATTGTTAGTAATGAAAATCGATGGGTACAGAAGTTGTTCTATAACTTTTATTATTTCTGGAGACGGGAGACATTCTTCGTTTTTGTTCTCTTTACTATTAAGTTCGTCCAATACATTTTGTACCCAAAGTCTTCTAGTAGATCCATCGTGGATATAGTCTAGATCAATATTTCTAAAGAATTCTGTTAAATAGGACGAACTACGGTAGGGAAAAATATCTTTATATTTTCCACCACCGCAAACCATCAAAGCAAGTTGCGAAACTACGCTTGGATTCAGCTTCATATATTTTACAATTGTTAAATACACATAAAACTTATTCTTTTTGTCAAATTCTTTCTATAATCAAAATCCATGCCATGTCGAACTATACAATATTAGCTAAAATTCCCAACTCTTTGTTTAGAAGAATCCTTAAATCTTCACAATATCTTTTAAAAACCACTAAACTAAAAACAGCGGCGCAATCGAAGAATTTCCAATCGAAGGATTTGAGGGGGGCTGGGGCGGAAATATAATAAAAAAATTATTTTTTCCGGATTCAAATCTCCCATACATATTCCTCAACTAAACAAAAATTTATATTCTGTTTCTGCATAATTCTATTAGATTAAAAGGGAGTGTCTCACACTTTTAACCTCTTTCCTTTATGCGTATCATGGGTGTTGAGAATGGTTGACGGTGATAGGAAAAATGACCTCGGGTACATTTTCACTTCAATTGACTGCACGGGCAGGCATGTCGCACTTAAAAGAGGTACATTTGCTGAAAAAATTCTCAAAAAATATAGGGAATTAACGGCTGAACTTATAAAAGAAGGCATAGAATTTGCACATATTGTTGCAAGGGACCCTGAGGATTCCCGCAGGCGCAGTTATTATAGAATTATCATTAATCCTGTTGAGGGCAGAACTGATTTCACAAACATTAAAGTAGTCGTAGAGGAAACTAAGGATGAGTATGATGAAATCGTAACTGCTCATCTGGTCCGGCATCTTAAAACTGAAAAAAGTGAAGGGGGAATACTATATGACGCGGGATTTGCAGGTAAAAGTTGAATATGACGAAGAATATGACGTCCTGTATATTCTGGTAGGTGACCCTGCTGCGGCTGAAGCCGAAGCTCTTGCAGAGGGGGTTTATGTCAGGCGGGATATGTTTTCCGATCGGATTGCCGGAGCCGTAATTGAACAATATTCAAAAAAGGACATAAAATGCCTATCGGAAATTCTTCCATCGGGTCTTGGCGATTACCTTCCTTCGATAAAACTGCATATGTCGGTTGACCAGCCGAATAAAAAGAGTTTTAATGGCTTTCCGGTACACTGATTTTTTATCTGACAATTTTTTCTGTCTTTCAAGCACTTATTTACTTGATTGTTAGCATTCTCTGGCTTTTAACATATTCCTTCCCTTCAATTCTCATATCTATTTCAGGCGGATTCAAAATGGAATTCCAAAACTCCGGTTTTACCGTATTGATCGAACAAGACGAAGATGGTGTATACGTTGCCAAGGTTCCTGACATACCGGGTTGCTATACACAGGGAAAAACAGTTGAGCAGGCTATGGAGCGTATAAGGGAAGCGGTCCAGGTCTGCCTTGAAATCGGAGAAAAAATATAATAAAAAAGTCATATATCTCCAAAAGCCCTCTTTACCAAATCTATTTTCTCTTTTTTGCCGTCATTTCACTCCCAGCATATCTTTAAATGATCACAAACAAAACATACTTACATGGAAAATGCTGACCGGCACAAAGAGTTGTTCGAAAAAATCTCTTTGTTCCTCCAGAAGGAAGGAGCAACAAAGGTAGCTGTTTTTGGCTCTTATGCAAGAGGAGAGGAAAAGCCGGAAAGCGATATTGACATTCTTGTAGAGTTTTCCGAAACAAAAGGTCTGTTAACTCTTGTACGGATTGAGAGGGAACTCTCAGAGTTGCTCGGGTTAAAGGTCGATTTGCTTACTGAAGCTTCAATAAGTCCGTATCTTATTGATGGAATTAAAAAGGAAGCAAAAGTGATCTCAATATGAATAAGAATGATATGGTTTACCTTCGCCATATATTTATCAAGAGATTTTCGGGAGAAGAATCCTCAGGTTTTCTGGAAGGACATTGAGGGTATGAAGGATCGGTTGATCCACCATTGTTTCGGGGTTAATCTGAAAGATGTTTGGTATACTGTGAAAAAGTCGATATCCCGGCTTTGAAAAATGAGATTCTGGTTATATTCGATGCACTTAAGACTGAAAAATAACCACGGATTCAGTGTCGCAATAGCAGAATTTCCAATCGGAGGATTTAGGGAGCTGAGCTGGAAATCTAATAAAAAAGTGGTTTAAAATAGGGTGACTTTAGGTTTAAATATCTCTATATACAAGTTTTTTCAAAATGATTTTTTTCATACATTATTTAAAATAAAAAGTATATGAGTAATACTTATAATACATCTGTTCTTAATTTCTATAGTCATAAGTGAGCTTTTAGGGGAGTGTATATGAAAAAATACATCTACTTCGTCCTGTTTATCTTGATATTTGCGCTTATTGGTTGGGTTTTTGGCGGAGCACAAAACGATGAAAATGCATCTCAACCGGATTCACCGCTAAATACTCTCCAGTCAGCCCACCAGGATATTGCATGGGGAATTAATGTCCAGAATAATTTGAAGATACTTAAAGCAGATCTGGACGGTATATCCAACGCTACAAACAATTCTGATTATGTCGCTCTTGCGGTGTATGCACAGCAAACAGTAAATGATACTCAGAACGCTATTCAGGAAAATGATCAATATACCGTATCTCCCAAGCTTCAGGATGCACAGAATGAATGGAGGATGGCTCTTCAGGACTATAACGCTGCAGGTCAGTTTTTGTTGCAGGGCGCGAATGATGCGAAAAACGGTACTATGGGGACTGAATATTTTCTAAATGCCAGCATATCTCGCAATTCCGGTACGGAGCATCTCAAGAACGCGTCTGAGTTGGCAGGAATAACATGAAATGTGTTTTTTAATTATCAAATCCCCAGCAACCTGTTTCAGGACGGAATGATTAGACTTTTTCCCCATAAATTAAATAGGATTGAGGTTTGAAGACTATTCTTTTTCGGAAAGACATTTTTTCCTTTTGAATTTTGGAGATTTCTTTCAGGTCCAGATCTTTAATGTTTTTAAACTCTGTCTTCCTGAAGTATTCAATTATTTTTTTCGGCGGAACTCCATAGGGGTTTGGGAGTTCGGTTTTGATTTCGTCAGGATACTGCCTTCTTTTGGGATATCTTCTCTCGACAAGCAAAGTTAAGAAATCACTGATAAATTGCCTTGTCTTTCTTTCAATCAAACCTCCATTATAGAGCCCATCTATAACGATAAGCACTCCTCCTTTCCTGAGTACTTTCTTCCAGTTCCTGACTGCAGTATCAGGGTGCGGAAGAGTCCACAGTAAGTGGCGGGTTACAACAACATCAAAAGTTTCTGCTTCAAAAGGAGGGTTTTCGGCATCTCCTGCTCTGAAATTAATTTCATACTTTTTCCGGGATGTTTTTTCTCTTGCTTTTGCAAGCATTTTCTCCGAGAAATCAAGCCCGGTAACACGATGACCCATTTCTGCAAATAAGAGTCCTATTTCCCCTGTCCCGCAACCTGCATCGAGTACTTCCAGCCTGCCTGAGGGGAGCAGACTTTGAAACAGGGTTTTCCATGCTTCCCTTTCGATTTCACTCTGGATTCCGTGTCCTTCTTTGTCGTCGTAGGTCGCAGATGAGATATCCCATACATGGGCAATATTCAGTTTCATCTGTTTATCCTGAATAGCCATATCTTGATTCCTCTTTTTGTGTTTTCAATTGATGTCTTTCAATTGATGTAATAGTCCATTTTTCTATAGATTAATTATTTGAAAGCTTTTGGTAAACTATATGACTACCAAAAACCGCTATGCTCATAAAAATTCTCTACTTTTAGGGATGTTTTGACTGGTTCAGGCTGCTAAACCTCTTTTTTATATATCCTGAAAAAGCCGCACCTAACGTGGAAAATTACATCGGAAAAGAGGCAAAAGTGAGGTCCATATGAAAAATAATCTGTTTTCCGGCTAATCCTTACCAACCGAGTTTTAAAAACGTAAAAAGGAAAAGATAAAGTGTAAAGTTAAGAATGGGGTTCAGACCACTATGACATTCAGTGTGAAGGTCGGCTCGTCACCTGTTACCGACTCCCAGGACTTTTGTATACTGCGTTTACATGCTGATCGCCTTCAGCTACAGATTCAATCCTCCATAAACGGAACCCTCCGGTACCGATAAAAAGTATTCGTGGAAGATTCAAATGGGTGATATTTGTCCGAGAGCTGGTTAAGTCCATTACTCAGGCCGATTTCCCAGGAATGTTTGACACTTACAGCTGTCGGAAGCGTTGCCAGAATTAAACATATCATCAAAGCTGTTATTCTATAAACGAATTTTGACGTAATATCATCCCCCATTCACAGTAATTTATTTACTGAAGTATCCTTTACACATCTCTTTTTTATCCCTTCACATCCAATAGGATTTTCAAAACTCAGATTTGTTCCACTGGATTTTTCAATATCCATAAGCTATAATCAATCAAAAGCATGGAAATTTAATGCTGATACTACTGGTGGATAGATAAAGCAAACAGAATAAAAATTCTCTATGATAAATAAGTATTAAAAAGGTAGTTGATACAGGTCTCAAATCAATTTATTTACAGGGCTCTTTCCAACGACCCTTAAATAATAAAGCGGATTAAAAATTCAGTTTCTTTTTGTTTAATTAAAATCAATATTCATAACTCATTTTCCAGGCTCTGTATTTTTCCAGGTCCTCTTTAATAAGGCTAAATGCAAAAGCAAGCACAGCCACATCGTCCACAAGTCCGATTACAGGAAAGATATCCGGAGAGAAGTCAACCGGACTTATGAGATATAGAAGAGCGAATGTGATCACCAATACCGTTTTCTTTGGAAGAGGGTATTTCCCGTTGAAGGAATCTATTAGCATTGAAAACAATAATTCCAGATAATACCAGATTTTCCTGGGATCTGCTCGGCGGTGACGAGTGCTTCTCAGTTCTTCAGGAAAAGCCGTGCTGTTATCGGAAGTTTGATCCGGATTTTCATCGAATTGGTCGAGATTTGATCCAATTTTCTTCCTTCTGATATTATAGATTTTAGCCATGATAATCCTCCAATTTACGCTGGATTGCATATCGGGTTTCTTAAACTAATTCTCAAATTGGACGCATCTTTTTTCATTGGATGAGGCAATTAATAGGCTTGCCAGAAAAATAAATCAAATCTTGGTTCTTAAAAATCTTGATTTGTTAATCTTTGCAAAACCAATTTTAAATTAAATTTCCCCTCCCGGTTTCTGTCAAAGACAAATGTGCACTAAAATTAACGTATACTAAAATAATGGTGCATCTATAAAAATAGTGATAATGGGATATTAAGTTTGTCTCAAAAATTCCTCCTCAATCTTCAACTTCATATAATCTCAAATCCAAGTTAGCCGTGTGTAACAGATAAGTTTCACTGAAATGTTCTTTACATGATGTCACTATGTAGAAGATCCTGTTTCTGAACCTGTTTCTTCAATACCTTTTCCTTTAACAGATGAGTTTTTAACAGAGAACAAATTGAAAAATTTTAAAAATCCTTGAAAAAGGATTTCTAATTTTTTATCTTAATCCAGTTTTCACTGCGGGTCTTCCGCTACCCTCAACACGATCTTGCCGCGCGTATGGTGGGTTTCACTCATCTCATGTGCCTTTTGGGCTTCGGAAAGAGGAAGTACTGTTGTTACCACTGGTTTGACCGGCTGTTCGTCTATTATGGCTGCGATTTGAGCAAGTTCTTCTCCGTCTGTCCGGGTCATGAGGGTTTGTGCACGCACTCCGTATTTTTCGGGAACTCCTTCCGGAATTCTCGCCACGGTACTTATCAGGAACCCACCGGGCTTCAATACTCCCCAGGACCTCTCGAAGGTGTCTCCCCCAATAGTATCCAGTACCACGTCCACCTTGCCAGCCACATTCTCAAACCGCTGTTTTTTATAATCGATAAATTTATCCGCGCCTATGCTCTTCAAAAACTGTTCATTCTTTTCGGAAGCCGTACCGATGACGTAAGCTCCTTTCCATCTGGCAAACTGGACTGCAAAACTTCCAACCCCGCCTGCTGCGCCGTGGATGAGGATTGACTGTCCTTTCTCGAGCCCTGCAATATCAAAAATGGACTGCCAGGCAGCAAGTCCTGCGGTTGGAATTGCTGCACTTTCAACGAACCCGATACTTTTGGGTTTTCTTGCCACCTGTGCAGAATTGACAACCGTGTATTCGGCATAGCCGCCCTGTCCTATCGAGACTTTGGCAAAGACCTCTTCTCCGGGCCGGAAGGAGACTTCTCCGGGTCCCTGATCGTCTACAATACCTGCAACATCGAGTCCCATAATCATTGGCAAAGGCATTTCCCCCACCATGCCGCTCCGGATCTTCCAGTCCATGGGGTTGATCCCGGCTGCAATGATCCTGATTCTAATCTCTCCCGGACCAGGTTGAGGCTGCGGAATATCCTCGTATTTCATAACTTCCGTTCCGCCAAACTCATGAATCCTTATTGCTTTCATATTTCCACCTTCAAAAAGATCTCTTTAACCGCCACCTGTTCCCTTCTCCTGTTACGGGAACTTGAACGCGGATTCCTCAAATAATGAACTTATGTACTTCCGTTGTTTTCAGCATCATGCGTGGATCCTATCGGGTATCCCGGATTTCTGAAATAATCAAAAGTATCGACCAGGCCATCCCTGTACTTCCCACCGTTATTGAGGTTTATCTCCCTTTCTGTCAGTTCATCTGGCAAATCTCCTGCTGCAGGATCGGAACTTCCTGCATACTTTATCCAGGCTGTGTTTGCAGCTGGAAGCACAAAAAATAAAATGAATACGAATAACAGCAAAGCTCTCTTCCCCTTCAAATTAACTCCCCACCATCTATTTATATTCTGATTATTCTATTTTAACTTTCCCTGTTTTTCCAAAAGAATGTTAAATAATTTTGTACTTCTTTAAATTATTAGTGAAATTTAAATCATTGTCCGGATTTAATACATGTCTCTTATACAAATAAGTATAGGGAGGCAAACTTTTTTTTACCTGGTATGAAAGTGCTTGATTTGAAAAGTACTTTCATCACTTTTTGCCTGCTATTTGAAGAATTTCATGTTTGTTTTTGGTCTGTCTCAAGGAACTTCTGCAGCCACAAAATGTCAAAATAGTACCCAAACTTGGTCCCGACTTCCCGGAACTTCCCGCATTCAATAAAACCGTGTTTCAGATGAAAGTTCAGGCTGGCTTCATTCTTTGAGGATACGTTTGCAAGAAGGCTTCTCATCTTTTTCTTGCGGGCTTCGGTACATAGTTTCTCCATCATCCTTGACCCGATCCCTTTTCTTGTGTGGTCGGGCAGGATGAAATAAGAAACCACACCTGTGTGCCGGAAATTCGGGAACGGAAAATATGGTCTGAGGGTTCCCATTCCTATTATTTTGCCTTTTTCTTCAATAACGTAAAAAGGAAAATACTCATTTTCATCCTGTTCTTTTTCACTCTGAACAGCTTGAAAAAAATCAGGCCCGACAGAAGTTTCGAGATAGGCTGCAAAACTATTTTCCACATAATAGTTAAAGACCTCAAGCATTCCGGAGGTGTCTTCGGCTATGGCTTCTCTTATTAAATACTTCTCGGAATTTTTGCTTCCTTGCATATATAAGTAGTCTGGAAATTTGTATTTAAATTTTTTTGGTCAGTTCTAACTGAGTTCTGATCACATACTTGAAATATGGGTATAGTAGCCAACCTTTGAATATAGAATCAAGGTTTGAGAAATGGGTTATTCAGCAAGAAAGGAATACTGAACCAGTGAAAAAGGAATACTGAACCAGTGAAAAAGGAATACTGAACCAGTGAAAAAGAAGTGTCATACTTCTAAGACGGGGCCCGGGATTTTTCAGAATCTGTGCCTTAAACTTTGCGGTATCAGGGATTTATTTCTTCACCTCCTTATATTTTATTATACCCGGAGCTATGTCTGAGAATTTTCCTCTGAACTACAAAGGTTGCAGCATCTTGTTTTTTAGCGCCGGTCCGTATTTGTTCCCGGCATTTGTCACGATTTATATTTATAATTATTTTTCAGTGCAAATATATTTATATACTCATGTTATTCTACTATCCCCTGTAGGTAATTCCCAGACCAGGACCTGCATTCCAGCCGGATTTTGATGATGTTAACGGGGCATCAGAGTCCATAGGGCTGAAAAATTATTTTTCAACGACTCAGGGAAGATCCAGCTCTGAGAGTAAAAACAGGAGAAAAGAAATTTTCTCAATATACTTCTACAGAAGTGAAAAATAGATGTTCTTGAACGAAAACAGAATTGTAGAAAAAATTTGTGAACTTCCGACCACCCTTGGAGACATCTCTGAAAGCATCTTCGGAGGTACCAGCACCAGAAATAGTTTGCTGCACAGGCTTGCTGTTCCCGAAGGAAGTGATTCTGACTCGCTTTATCTCTGTGAGGGTCTCTGTAAACCAGTATTTTTAGAACCTGAACTTATTTATCCCTATGTCACAGGAATATTTCCAGAGAAATTTGCGTTTAACTCTTCACCTTACCGCTTTATGCTTCCTTATGAGTTTTCGGACAAAGGTAGCAGGAAAGAGTATAGAGTAATCCCTCCGGAAGAGCTGAAAATCAGGTTCCCTATGGCATACGGAAGAATCCTAGAATTCAAAAACCAGTTCGACCACGATAACTCTCTACTTGACTCTGCAGACTACTATAGTGTAAGAGGCAGGAAACTTCTGGAGCGCCTCGGCACTCCGAAGATTATTGCTACCGAAGGCTACCGCGTGCAGGCAGCCTATGACGCATCCGGAAACTATGTATTTGAGCAAGGCTGTGGGATTGTCCTTAAAGAACCGGAAAAATACCCTTATGTAACTGCAGTCCTTAACAGCCAGATTGCCAGACTTTTCCCTTCGGTCTGTGAGTCTGAAATGCTGTACTCAGGTTCTGCAACCCCTGCAGCAATGAAACGCTTTCCCATCGTATTCCCGGAAGACAGGCTGACTGAGGACCTGATTACCAGTATCTCCGGTTATCTCATGTTCCTTAACCGGCAGAAGAACGCGAACTATGCTGTGGGCTGGCTTGATGAGCTTACGGGCTTTTATGAGCAGATTTCAAACCTTCTGGTTCTGGATGTCTACTTTGGAGACGGCATTGACCAGAAACTTCTGAATGCTCTTGAAGATAATATCCACCCGTATGCAGGAGATATGGAATCTGAAAACAGTGGCAGCCTTTTGAGTGTACTTTATTACATAAAGCAGAGGATCTCCGATACCTCAAACTTCAAAAAGTATGTCTTTGATACTGAATTCCCCGGAATTCTCAGCTTCCTTTAAGCAGGAAAGGCTCTGAATTACCTCTTATTTGAGGTTTTATTCAGAGACCTTTGTTTTTTCCGTTTTTTTAATTTGGCTTTTTCTTCTCACAATAATTTTTCGGATACTCTATCCTTCATTATTTTACATTTAATTTTTTATGGAAAATTTTATATATATCCACCTTTTTTACACCATGGGGTAAAAGTGCTCTCAGGGCTTAATGGCAGTTTTTCCAGTTGGAATCACCGATCCCGTAAAAGGTTCAGGTCTTTGCTGTGTAGAAGGATTAATTTTCTCTGGCTCCGGATGCTGCGGGAGCACGGAGATCAATCCTGGAAGGTTATTCCACCTCCTTAATGCTCTAAATTTTTTACGAAAAAATAGCCCTGGGAGAATTTTTAACCTTTGCAGGGCCGGATTAAAGGGGTTGCTTATTAGAAGCTTATTAGAAGCTGATACGTGATGTCCAGATCCTTCCGGATTTTTTTTCTCTACGGGAATCGTATCCGTTTCCTTTTTATTTCCTGGACGGGTTCTGAATAATTTGGATTAAAATGATTTAATTCGACTCTGAATGATTAAACTGGTGAAATAAACCAGTTTCTAAAGTAAGGATAAGTCTACTCATAGATAAATTCCAAGCTTATAAAGAAGTGAAACCGATCATGTTCTGGAGTAAAAACAGTATTATAAAAAAAGTAAGTTCGATTTCGAACACCCTGGATGATATCTCAGCAGATATTTTTTATGGGATCAGTACTGACAGCGAATATCTGCACAAGTTGAACCTTTCAGAAGAAGATTCTCCTGAAACTCCATACAAATGCCTGGGCCTGAACAGGGGGATAAACCTCGAACGAGAGATGGTACACCCTTTTATAGACAGTGCCATGTCTAATGAATATGCCGTCCATCCTTCCTCTTTTTGTTTTATGCTGCCTTATGAACTTAAAGCCGAAGGGCTTAAGAAAGAGTTCAGACTCCTTGAACCCGAGGAATTGAAGGAGAGATACCCTCTTACATATGCCAGGATTACTAAGTTTAAAAACAATTTTAAGCATGACTTCACAGCTCTTTCTCCTGAAGATTACAGTGTAGGAGGATGTAAACTGCTGCAGTACCTCAATACCCCGAAAATTATCGTTTCGGATCATTACAGCTTTCAGGCTTCTTTTGATCCCTCAGGTAATTATCTCTTCGAAAATGGTTGTGGTATCGTGCTTCAGGACTCTTCCAGATATTTTTACGTTCTCGCTGCCCTTAACAGCTCAATTTCAAGGGTCTTTTCCGAGATATGTCAGAATAACAGGCTTTACAACGGGAGCCTGACACCGACAATTCTGAAGCGTTTTCCCCTTGTTTTTCCTGACGAAAAAAACCTTGAATCGCTTATAAGTATCCTTTCCAGTTATCTTACCTATATTCACGGACAGATTTATCGGAATGCTTCTCCTGACATTTCCGAAAGTGAATATTACGAACTTCTAAAATTCTATGAAAGAATCGTAAATCTCCTTGTGCTTGACACTTATTTTACAAAAGATCTTGACCCCCGTTTCTTGGAAATCCTTGAGGTAAATATCATGCCTTCAGGAGGGTATCCCGAAAGATCCGGATTTTCAGGTTCTGAAGATCCCAGGTCTTTTATGGATAAGTTACAGGTTATAAAGCAGAATATTCTGGACACGCCGGATTTCGGAAAGTGCAGGTTTAACAGCGAATTTACCAATATCCTTGCAACTCTTAAAAACAATGGGGTCTGGTAAGTAAATAATTAACAATTTTTCCTGGAGTTTTCCTTATGGATTTATTTTCCATTTTTCTTCTTTTTTCGAATTTGTATTTGGAACCAAACTTATGCAGAGTATATTCTAAATAGCACATAATATAATACAAAGAAAAGTTGTAATGTATACTTAATAAGAAGAAAAGTTATAATGTATACTTAATAAGAAGAAAAGTTATAATGTATAGTACAGTATACTTAATAAGAAGAAAGATTATAATGTGTAAGGGCTATCTCTCACAAAATTTAAAGATGTGATCCCCAGTTAAAAGGAATATTCACAGGTAATAAAAGTAAGAGAACTCTGGAAAACTTAGGGATTTTCAATGCTGGTTAACCTGGCAATAATAAAGGGCCTGCATATATCTCTAAATATTCCGGATAAATATATATCACGGGAGGTATCCGGTAACTTTTCCTCCTCATATTTGATCCATAAATTTATATAGATAGTCTTTGTGTACTATTAAGACGTCTGAGGTTTTTTTTATTTTTATTTCCTGGCTCTCTCGATTATCTATCAATAATTGAAAAAAAGGAAGGTAGTCTTATCAGCCTACAAATCCATATCACTGCGTTGCCCTATATGGGGGTATTAATCTTTTCAGGGCTCATATCTACCTCACTTGCAGTCAGGGCATATAAAGCCTTTAATTCCCGCAGTTTGCCTTTTTCAAAATATTTTGTATTGACTATGCTCTGTATGGCTCTCTGGTCAGTGAATTATGCCTTTGAAATCGGATTCATTGATATTGAGTATAAGTATTTATTTGCCCGTCTTCAGTACCTCGGAATCGCCTTTGTTCCCGTAACCTGGTTTTTATTTGCAGCTGAATACTCTGGAGTATGCAGACCATTTGCACGAAAGTATGAAAAACCGCTTTTTATTTTTCCCGTAATTGCAGTTCTATTGATGCTTACAAACAGCCTCCATGGGCTGTACTTCGAGGGTTACTATCTTGACTTCTCAGGAGGCTTTCCTCTCCTTGTATTCAAGCATGGGGCTTTTTTCTGGATCTTTTATGTCTACTCCTTCGTTCTGATCCTTGCAGGAGTTTTTTTCTTTTTCCGGCAGTTTGTCCGCCTTACCACCCCTTACGGGACCCAGGCAGCCATTGCCCTTTCGGCAGCCTGTATCCCTGTGATTGGAAACATACTGCACGTAGGAGATGTAGGGGTCTTTGAATTTTTTGATCCGACTCCCTTTTCCTTTGCAATAACCGGCTTGATTCTCTTCTGGGGAACAATGGAGCACGAGTTCCTTAACATTATCCCGGTTGCCAGACAGAGTGTGATAGAATCCATGAATGACGGATATATTGTTGTGGATCTTTCAAACTCTATTATGGATATCAATAAAGCAGCCCTTGAACTTGCCGGTAAAGAAAGAAAAGAGGTTCTGGGAACAAACATAAATGAGCTTTTCGGAAAAGGAGTGGAGGTTTTAGGTAATTCCTCCGAGGGAAGTTTAGGCAGGGAAATTTCCCTCCAGATAGGTCTGGAAGCTAAGTTCTTCACTGTCAGTGTCAGTCCCCTTCAGACAAGGGATGATGAAGACGGTAAGCTGGTAATGATCCACGATATCACGGAGATCTACCGCTACCAGGAAGCTTTGAAACAGGCAAACAAGAAGATAAACCTAATGAGCAATATTACCAGACACGATATTCTTAATCAGGTGAATGTACTTTCAGGATATACCGAGCTAATTTCGGAAACGCTTCCTTCCGAAGTAAAAGGAGACCCCAGGATCTCAAAATACCTCCGAAATCTTAATAAAGGCATCGAAACAGTCCACAGCCAGATCATTTTCACAAAGGACTATCAGGAACTTGGAGTTGTTTCTCCCACCTGGCAGTCTATAAGTAGTCTTGCAAAAGAAGCTGCTTTTGACTTTTCCGGGCAGGGGCTGAAGTTTTCCATAGAGGATAACGGGCTTGAAGTATACGCCGACCCTCTGCTCAAAAAAGCTTTTTACAACCTGTTTGACAATGCAAGAACCCATGGAGATCACGTCAGCGAGATTGATGTAAGCTCTCATATATTAAAGGAGAGTGTTGTGATCGAAGTAGAGGATAACGGTATAGGGGTTTCTCCTGTCATGAAAGAACTTATTTTTGAGAAATCCGTGGGTAGAAATACAGGACTTGGGCTTTTCCTTGTCCGAGGCATTCTTTCCATTACAGGCATGGAAATTACTGAGACAGGAATAGAAGGGGAAGGTGCAAGATTTGAAATCAAAGTCCCGCCCGGGAACTGGCGCAGAGCCCCGCCCAAGCAACTTGTCTAAAATGAGAATTTTTCGGGGCTTTCCCTGCTGTTGAAGAATGTTCCCAGACTTACCCCGGTCCCAATTCCTATTGCAATGCCTATAGCTGTTCCTTCCGTAGTACTGTCCAGAGCAGGCCCAAGAACAAAAGCTCCATAGAGGCTCTCAACGGCGGCACCTATGGAAAAGGCAATTACTATCCACCTTCTTTCCCTTTTAAGCTCATCCTGTTTCCCCATTTTTTCTCCTCACCCGCAGTTTCTACACACTTGTGTGAAGTTTCTTAATTTATATTTTTTATATTTGTTTTTATTATATTCTAATAACAGGTTTTTCAATAATACTTCTTTGAGTTGACAGCTGACTCTCAACATTCGTATACCTCTTCATTATATCTGGTGAAACTATGAGTGAATTTACCCTGAATAAAAGATTTGAAACGGCGCTGAAAGGCAGACCCACGGATCTGATCCCTGTCTGTTCCGTAACCCAAACAGGCACTGTGGAACTCATGGAAATGACAGGAGCTTACTGGCCTCAGGCTAACTACGATGCTTTCAAAATGGCGGACCTTGCCCTGGCAGGGTACGAACTTGCAGGTTTTGAAAACGTGCGCTGTCCTTTCTGCACCACAGTGCTTGCCGAAACCCTGGGCTGTACGGTAGCTGAGGGCAGTATTGATATACAGCCTTATGTGACGGATTTTCCCTGTAAGAAAAAGAAAGATGTAAAGGACATATCGGTTCCTGATTCTCTCCTTGAAAGCAGGAGGACCTCGGTAGTCCTTGGCGCTGTCGGGATCCTGAATGAACGTGTAGGAGAAGATGTGCCTGTTGTCGCAGGACTTGTGGGGCCTGCCGGACTTGCTTCCATGCTAGCGGGCATGAAAAATTACCTTATGTGGTTCGTGACAAATCCCGAGCTTGTTGAGGAACTGATGGGAGTTCTTACCGAAGCCTGTATCGAATATGCAAAAGGCTTGCTGGAACAGGGGGCAGATGCCGTAACCCTTATAGACTCCGAAGCGGGTCCTGATATTATTTCCCCTCAGATGTTTGAGACCTCGGTTTTACCCCTTTACAGGAAGTTCTGCCGAGAGGTCCCGGGTTTGAAAATCCTCCATATGTGCGGGGATGCAACATCCGTCCTTGACCCTCTGGCAGATGCCGGGTTTGAGGGTATCAGCATTGAAGAGAAAGTAGGGGTCAGTTTTGCAAAAGGGATTGTGGGCAGCCGGGTACGCCTGATTGGCAACGTCTCTCCCTCCGATACCCTGCTGGCAAAAGGACCCGAAGAGGTTATAATCGAAGCTAGGGCATGTCTTGAAGACGGGATCGATATCCTTTCCCCGGGTTGCGGGCTTGCTCCCCATACGCCTCTTGAAAACATAAAAGCGCTTTTCAGGGCAAGGGATGAGTTTTATTCATTGTGAGTCTTTAGGAGGAATCCCGGAATGAACCTGCGGGGAGAGCTCTTTCCTAAAGCCTGGGGTCATTCCTTCGCTTCTTTTTTCCGGAAGTTTTTCCGCATCTTTAAGACTTATTATCAGCGCCGAACCAATAATTAAGGCGCAGCCTGCAAGCGTTTCTGAAGACAGTGCGATTCCAAGCACTGTTATGTCAAAAAAGACTCCGCTTACAGGTTCGATAAGAGAAAGGACGCTTCCTGTCTGGGCTTTGATGTTGGCAAGCCCGAGAACTGTAAAGATTTCTCCGAAACCTATGGAGATTATCCCGAAAGCAGCAAGCACTTTCAGGTTGCTGTAAAGGACTGCGGGGGGGACCTCAAATGCAAAGGGGCTTAGCAACAAAAGGGCTATTCCCATTGGCCAGAAGACAATTGAAAGTTCAGGGTATTCTGTTTTCAAAACTCTTACGTTCAGGATCAGAGCCGCAAAGACTACTCCCGAAAGCAGTCCCGATAACATGCCAAGCATATAGGTGCCGGTAAGTTCAATGCCGGAAAGCCCTCCTTCGGGCCTGACTATCAGGAAGACCCCCATGATCGCTATAAAAAGGGCAGCTACACTTTCCTTCCCGATTTTTTCCTTCAGGAGAAAAGGGGATGCCAGCATTACGTATATAGGGGCAGTATACTGGAGTAAAAGTGCAATGGAGACACAGGTAATCTTCAGGCAGGTAAAATAGAGGAGCATACAGGCAACCACGAGTGTTCCCTGCAGGAGCAGGCTTTTTTTCTTTTTCTTTAACCTGAGATCCGAAATTTTCCCTCTTGCAGCAATATATATAAAAAGAAACAGAAGTCCGAAGAATAACCTGTAAAAGATTACTGGAGAAATAGCCATATCATGGATATTGGAAATAAAAATTCCGTTCATGCTGTAGAAGACGCAGCCTGTAATTACTGCCAGATGCGCCTTTTTGCTCTCCAGAAACATTCTGCATCATATACGTATAGAATTTATATATTTGTTGGGTCTGCATCGTTGAGATAAATTAACAAAAGATTAACTTCTGGTAAATCGAGTAAGGATGGTGAATTCAAATGAAATCTTTCTCAGGAAACGGGCCAAAAGCGGTCAGGGACGGAATCCCGGAAATTATCCGGAACTCAGGCAGGGAATGTGCCGTAAAAGAACTTTCAGACTCTGAATTTCTTCCTGAGCTTGAAAGAAAGCTTGAAGAAGAACTGGCCGAGTATCTTGAGAGTAAAGAGCTTGAGGAGCTTGCCGACCTGCTTGAACTTATCCTTCGAATTGCCGAACTCCGGGGCTCTTCAAAAGAGGACCTTGAAGCTCTAAGGCTTCAGAAAAAACTGGAAAAGGGTGGGTTTGAAAAGAACATGTTCATGCTTAACCCGCCAGAAGAAAAATGTTTTCTTCCGGAGTCCTCTGCTGACCCGGCAGAAATCCCGCAGGTAACCCGACAGATAGTTTTCAGACCTGAAAATACGGCAGTAATCGAAAAACACGGCGTTAGGATGAGAATTTATACAACCGGAGAAAACAGCCGGAATGCAGCTGTCCTGTACCAGGAAACTGAAACCGGGCATGCAGAAGAGTTTGTTCACGAAAAAAGTGATTTCCTGTATTATATCCTTGAAGGGTCAGGGACCTGGGTAGTTGAAGACAGGGAGTTTAAAGTTGGGGCAGGGGACGTGGTCGTGGTACCTGTCGGGAATAGGTTCTGGTTCCGGGGTAGCTTGAAGCAGGTCTGTATAACGGCCCCGGCCTGGGAAGAAAAGTATGAACACCATATCAGGGATATTGAGCTCTAACCGATATCATGAACTATAGTCCTTGCTCTACGATAGTCCTTGCTCTACACTGTTTTTCATCCAGGCCTTTTTCATTCTTTGTTTACCAAATTCGAAGCTTATCAGATTCGAAACTTTATTCTTTGTTTATCCCGGTCCGAAACTTTATTTTTTGTTTATCCGAGTTCGAAACTCGTAACCCCATAAACCTTATCCAGCTCCATATCGGGTTCTTTTTGGCTATACATGCGGATAGTTTTGAACATCACATTCATGTGATATTTTTTTGCTATTTCTACTGCTTTTTCGTTGGGTTCGGGGACGTCAAGATAAACAATTTCCTCAGGAACCGAAGCTCTGAGAGCGCTGAAGATTTTCTCGGCGGTGTCCCGGTCATCCGCAAAAAGAGGACCTACCTTATAACCTACCCGACATTTCCTTATCACCCCGTACCCTTTCACAGCTCCTTTTTCAAAAGATGCAAAGGCGTAAGAATCGGGTTGATTTACCCATTTTTTCAGAAAGCCGGGCCTTGGGGCTGGAAACATCCTACCGTCATAGGCAAGCAGTTTTTCGAAGGGAACTTCAGAGATTTTCACAAGCCCGTCCGGAATTTCTCCTCCGCTTTTCCCTTCAAAGCGCAGGTTGCTGTAAGAGGAGCTGAATTTCATTACTTTCCGGTACTTCTTTTCGTTTTCCACAACACCGTCAAGTCCGATGTTTCTGTCTCCCAGGTGTTCCATACATTTTTCGGTCAGTTTCCTTCCGATCTCTTTTTTCCGGAATTCGGGTTTGACAACATAGAGCCCTAAAAACCCAAAAGAATCGCCATAAGCAACAGCAGAGGCACAGCCCGCGGGCTTGCCTTCAAGTTCTGCAATAAAAAAGCCGTCATTATCCGCTTCGTAAAAAAGTTCTCCGTCATGGATGCCGGGGTTCCAGCCTTCTGCAGCAGCCATCTCAACTGCAAATTCGACGTCTCCCCGGTTCATTTTTCGGATTATAAGCCCTTTTATCTGTTCCGAATTTTTTTCCATGACAGTTTATACTCTTATTTCCTATTTATTTTTTAAGTGTCTTGTCGGTCTCTTTTTCCTGATATCGTAGCTTGCAGGGAGTTAAAGTTTTCTTCTTCTGTTCTTCCCTGAGCTTACTATAAAGTAAGCAGCTATAACCGCAGCTGACACTGGAAAGATCCCGAGGGGCGATTCTTTTGCTCCGGCATCGTCTCCCATTTCTCCTCCGGCAGTTGCATCCGTTTCATAACCTTCTTCTGTGAACATGTAGATGTCCATGGTACCTTTACGCTTGTCCTGCCAGACTATCCGGTTGCCGTCGATTGCAGGGTTACTTTCATATTCCGAGGAAGTGGAAACGATTTTTTCCTGTCCAGTGGCTATATCATATATGAAGATGGTTGTTCCCTTAATCCGTCCGTCAGCCCAGACTATTCTCCCGTCCGAGATCGCAGGGGTTTTCTGGGGAGCCGGATCAACGCAAATGGGGGTTGTTTTTCCGCTTGAAATGTCGTACATGTAGATATCAAGGTTTCCGGCACGCCTGTCCTCCCAGACAATATAGTTTCCTTCGATTACGGGATTTGTCTGGCTCGCAGGGTCCGTAACCACCGGGCTTTCTTTGCCTGTGCTGATATCATACATGTAAATATCGTCATTCCCGTTGCGTGTGTCTTTCCAGACGATGATATTACCGGAGATTGCAGGCTGGATCTGGTCTGCCTTATCTGTTGTTATCTGCGTTTCCTTTTCGGAGCTGATGTCGTACATGTAAATGTCGGTATTCTGGTTCCTGCGGTCCGTCCAGACAATATAGTTCCCTGAAATTGCCGGCTCTTCCTGGTCTGTCCTGTCCTCGGTAACCTGGGTTTTGACCTCGGAGTCGAGATCATACAGATAAATGTCATAGTTGCCTCTATTGTCATCAGAAAACACAATGCGATTGCCTGAGATTGCCGGTTCGATTTCGTCTTTCGAACCCGTGAACAGGGCAGTTTCTGTCATTCCTACGGACATATCGTATAAGTAAATGTCCCAGTTTCCATTCCTCTCGTCCTGCCAGACAATGTAGTCCCCTGAGATCACAGGGCTTGTCTGGTGACTAATAGCCGAGTTAATCTCCTGCTCAGTCCCTTTCAAAGCTTCGCTGGCAGCTGAACCTGCACCTGCGCTCAGTACAATGAATAAAACAACTGAAATAACTATAATCGAAAATCTGCTGTGCCTCAATCTTACACTTCCTATATTCCCTCTGGGGTTTCAGTGAGGGTTTTTTTGAGTACAAATACTTTCAACTTCGGATTGAATTTCGGTACAATCTTCCGATTTTATTTTAAACTAAAGTATTCCCAGCATAGAATATTTCCAATACTGGTTGATCTCTAAAAGATGTATATCTCCCATACTTTTTAGCGATTTCTTGCATTTAGTGTTTTCTTTATTTGATGGGATACTTCCTTGAAGTTCAATGCAAGCCCTGGCCCCACTTCCTGAAGTTAAAGCTTCTCCAATTCAACTTCATTTCTTGTCAGTTTTGCCAGTTTTTCAAGAAATTGCTCTTCAAAACTCTTTTTTACAAGGAAAATAAATTCAACCGCATCAGAATATTTTTCTTCCTCTACTCTTCCGTATTTTTCTATGAGGTTTTTGAGCTTCTGAATCTCCGGATATCCGAATCTTATCCTGAACCTTACTTCTTCAAAGACCTCGACAGTTCCTGCTTCTTCAATGGCTGAAATTGCGGTTTCCCTGTACGCTCTGGAAAGCCCCCCAAAGCCTAGCTTTATTCCCCCAAAGTACCGGGTTACAACCACAGCTGCATTATAGAGCCCCTTAGCTTCGAGGACCTTAAATACGGGTTTTCCGGAGCTACCTGCAGGTTCTCCGTCGTCATCATATCTGAGGGTAAAGGACCTCTCTTCTTGTACAAGATAAGCTGAAACATTATGGTTTGCATCTCCATGCAGCTCTTTTATCTCTTTTATGAAAGCCTTTGCTTCGCTTTCGTCTTTTACGTGTCTGGCATATCCGATAAATATGGAGTTTTTGAATTCTTTCCGGGATCTGCCAGAGCTTTTCAGGGTTTTATAGTTATTCAGGGTCTTATCCTCAGGACTTCTTTTTCAATTAGTTCTACACTTGAGGCTTTTAAGTTTTATAGCTGCGCGCCGGAAGAACACTATGATATCTTTAATTAATTTTCTGCCACCCTATAGCTTGCGGCTTTCCGATCCCTACATATATTTACTCATATCTGGTTATTAATTGTCCAACACCTATTTATTTTTATATGACACCTGTGCATAATCATGTCAATCATTTAAAAAAGCCTGTCTGGATTATTTATCGGATGGTCCTCGGGCACTTCGTCCTCTTATTTTTTTGTCAAATCGAAAACTTTTAATCTAATTGGCGGTTCATGCATAAATATCTCATATAAAGGTTTCATGAATTTGTATGAGATGGGTGTAAAAAAGGAAGAGAACTTTTAGAGGTAAAATTAATGAAAAAAATGTTAAAGATCATAGCAATGCTCCTCGTTATTGCTACTGTTGTCTTTGCAGCTGGTTGTTCCGACAAGACAGCTGAATCAACAGAAGAAGGAGCAGAAGAAGCGGTAGACGAAGAAACAGCCCCTGTAGCTGAAGATGGTGAACACGCAGTTGAAGAAGGAGCTGATGTTCCTCCCGAACTCGGTCCTGACGACAACGTAACCGTTGCTAAAGACAACGAAACCGATCTTGGTGACAACGTAACCGTTGCTGAAGACAACGAAACCGATCTTGGTGACAACGTAACCGTTGCTGAAGACAACGAAACCGTTGAAGACAATGAAACTGATGATACTGCGTAAGCAGTGTGGTTTCTAAATCTGCGTAGTCTTTTAAGGCTACACATTTCTATTTTTTAAATCCCGGGTACAACCAATTTGTAGCCATGTGAAACCTGCATAAGGTCTTTTTATAGAATTCCTACGCCAGAGCGTCCCTCTTGCTTTTTTGTCACAAATCCGAAAAGTATTAACAAAAAGTACTGAACATAATCTGGCAAAAACTGGAACTACATGGTAAGTATTGAGTTCACTGAAATCTTCTGGAGATATCAGGCTTCCTGATAAAATTTTTACTAATAGGGTTCCGGGCAAAGTTAGATTAACATCAGCATCTTTTCTTATTCGAGCTCTGGCGAAAATTCTAAATTTCTTTTTCCTGCTTTTCGACCATACTCAAACTTTCCTCTCTTTTCCTGAACTCAATCTGAATTTTATTCCCTGAAGTTGGTTCATAAATAGGCAGTTGCTGGACTCAATAAATAAATGAAAACACATGTTTGCAAATTAGTTAAGAGTCCCTCTCTCGTGAGAAGCGTAAAAGAAATTTCAGTTTTTTATATGGTTCTTCTGTAACAGTGAGTGAAGGAAAAAAGCTGTTTTTGGGCAATTATATGAACTTCAAGGTTTTTCTATTTAAGTTCAGCCTTCATTTTAAAAAACTTCGTTCTGCGATCTGAAAAAATTAATTTAAAATCCAAAGCTATTAATCTTTTGTCTTACTATTTATAAAAGTTTAATTATTCTACATATCAAATATTGCGGAAGAGTTTTCAGAGGTACTGATATGAAAAAAATGTTAAAGATAATGGCACTGCTCCTTGTCATTACTACTGTCGTCTTTGCAGCCGGCTGTTCTGACAAGGCTGCTGAATCAACAGAAGAAGGAGCAGTCGAAGAGGCTCCCATAGCAGCTGAAGAAGAATCTAATGTTGAACAGAGTGCTTCTGCCGAAGACATGCCCACCTATATTGTAGGCACTGAAGCCCAGTTTCCCCCCTTTGAGATTGTGGATTCCGGCGGGAATGTAATCGGCTTTGACATTGATCTCCTGAATGCGATTGCTGAAGATCAGGGTTTTAAGGTTGAATATCTTGACCAGGACTTTGCCGGCCTGATTCCGGCCCTTCAGACCGGAAACATTGACATTATTGCTTCAGGCATGACAATTACCGAAGAACGTGAAGAACAGGTCGATTTCAGTGAGCCCTATATTACTGCAGGCCTGGCTCTTGCAGTAACCGTTGATAACGACGAGATCCAGAGTGTTGATGACCTGCAGGGCAAGACCGTAGCCGTCCAGACCGGATCTACCGGCTACCTGAAAGCAGAAGAACTCAAAGATGCAGGAGCCATTGCCGAAATCAAGGACTTCCCCCACGTCAATGAAGCCATCGAAGAACTGAAGATCGGCGGTGCAGATGCAATGATCAATGACCTGCCGGTTACAGAAGCTTTCATTGCAGTCCAGCCCGGCGTAATCAAGATTGTGGGTGAGCCCCTTAACAGCGAATCCTACGGTTTTGCGGTCCGTTCCGGCAACACCGAGCTCCTTGAAATGATCAATGCCGGTCTTGAAAACGTAACAGCAAGCGGCAAATATGATGAACTTCTGGCAGATCTGCCTAACTACATGGAAGAATAAACTTAATTTGCCTCGGGAGCCCGGCACATTTTGTGCTGCTCTCCCTTCTCTTTCCTTTTTTACCTGCTTTTTTATTTGAGTTCTCCGGGTTTGAGTTCTTCATTTTCCGCTCCCTCTTACTCAAAATACTCGCTCTGTTATATTTGTTACAAATGATTGGTTTTATATAATGGAAAAGTGTTCTCAGTTATGTATTTCTGTAAAACGCGTATTTGCACTGGATGCAGCTTAATTGGAAAGACCCTGCTGCAGGCCATTTGCAGAGATATCTGTTGAAGAGAGTACTTCATGTTCCGGTTGCATCCGGAAGGTTGTACACTGTAAAATAAAGCTCCTCTACAGATTATTTATTCATATAATGTAATTTAATTTATATTTTAGAAGTAACTGAGGTTAGAGTTTGTCCCTTTTGGCGTCCTATATCGAACACGCTATTAATGTATTCCCGAGTTTGTTACGGGGAGCAGTAATCACCGTAGAGGTTACTACCTTTGCCATATTCTTCGGATTAATTCTGGGAACAATTGCAGCTTTCGGAAAGCTCTCCAAAAGGTCTGTTTTCAGAATTCCCAGTATTATGTATATTGATTTTATCAGGGGTACTCCCCTTTTTGTTCAGATCCTGCTTTTTTACTACGGCATTCCTGGCCTTATTTTCGGGATTACAGGAGATCCTTTCAGGGTGGATCCTATTCTTGCGGGCATTGCCGTATGCAGCATTAACAGCGGGGCTTATAATGCGGAGATTATACGTGCAGGTATCAAATCCGTTGACAGAGGCCAGATGGAAGCTGCTCGCTCCCTTGGTATGACCGAAGGGCAGGCCATGAAGGAAGTTGTCATGCCGCAGGCTGTAAGGCTGATCATTCCTCCCCTCGGAAATGAGTTTATCGCCCTTTTGAAAGACTCGTCCCTGCTTGCAATCATCAGCGTGCACGAGCTTGCAAAGAACGGGATGCTTTATGTCTCAAAGACTTTTGCAGCATTCCCTACGTACATCTCAGTTGCCTTTGTATATCTGGCATTGACCATGGGCATCTCGCGTATACTCGGTTACATTGAAAGGAGGCTTGGTGTAAGTGATAGAAGTGAATAACCTCCACAAAAGTTTCGGAAACCTGAAAGTCCTTAAAGGAATTTCCGAAAAAGTTGAAGAAAGCGAAGTCGTATGCGTGATAGGTCCTTCCGGTTCCGGAAAAAGTACCTTCCTCCGCTGCCTGAACCTTCTTGAAACTCCCACTTCGGGAGAAATCTGGATCAATGGGATAAAGGTCACCGACCCCAATGTGAATATCAACAAGATTCGTGAGGAAGTCGGCATGGTCTTCCAGCGCTTTAACCTCTTTCCTCACATGACAGCTCTTAAAAACGTAGCAATTGCCCCGATAAAGGTCCGCGGTCTCCCCGAAAAAGAAGCTTACGACCGCGCCTATGACCTCTTGAAAAAAGTAGGGCTTGAAGATAAAGCCGATGTATACCCGAGTTCCCTTTCCGGGGGCCAGCAGCAGAGGGTTGCAATCGCCCGCGCCCTTGCCATGCGCCCTAAAATAATGCTCTTTGACGAACCCACCTCGGCACTTGACCCCGAAATGGTCGGAGAAGTCTTAAACGTCATGAAAGACCTGGCAAAAGAAGGCATGACAATGGTCGTTGTGACCCACGAAATGGGCTTTGCCAGAGAAGTCGGGGACCGTGTTCTCTTTATGGACGAGGGCATCATAGTCGAAAAAGGCACACCCCGGGAAATCTTCTTTAATGCCCTAAACGAGAGGACAAAGTCGTTTTTGAGCAAGGTTCTGTAACTGGATTTTATGAGTAAAATTCTGTAGGGATACCGATTTCTAAACTGAGGTCTTTTTTCTTTTACTTTTTTTGGAGTGACTTTCATTAATTTTTCTTGTCTTTTTATGTAAACACTTTTTTATCTCCCGAAACAAGCAGATATGAAACAAGCAGATATGAAACAAGCAGATATATTTCTATAGAACTGATGATTTCGAAAGTTTTATATTAGTTTTGTTTTATGTATGATTTCAGCACAAATATGCCTGTATTATTGTTATTTAATTCTATGAACTTTAGGTTCTATCTTACAATATTTTTCTATAAATAAGGGATTATGAACGTTCATGCATGTGGAATAAACTGTGTAGTAGGTGTGTAATTGTTACTTTACCTGCAAAATTAATCATAGTCAACTTTGTTGGTAGGAAATTTTGTCAGATAGCATATGTTTTTCTTGAACGATCCCCTAAAATCCCTGAAATTGGGTGATTCTTTATCTGATTCCCTCATAATTTCCAATATTCATAACCTTGCCATCATGCTCACTTCTAGCCTTCAATTACCCCGGAGATGAATTAAGAACCCTGATTGGCCCGGTAACATGAAAATAGAGCGAAAAATCACAGTATTATCCCAGATTTTTTCAGAGTAGTTACCATGAGAAAGTATCTATCACTTACCAGCAAGCAACTTCCCGGCAATTTTCTCCTGAACTCAGCCATTAACGCTGTAAGAGGATACAGATCAAAGATTAATGGTTTCAGCCGGAATGCATGTTTGTTTCTGGGATACATTTTTCTCATCTCTTTAAGTCTGGGGATCTATGATGTGATATTTAATCTATATATCCTGAGGCTCGGATTCAGGGAAGATTTCCTGGGTCTTATGCTCTCACTTGTTTCCATATCCACAGGCTTCTTTTCAATTCCTGCAGCTATGTTCTGCGATAGGGCAGGTAGAAAAAATACTCTGTTATTGTCCGGTCTACTGCTCCTGATTTCTTTTGCGGTCCTGTACACTACCACATCAACCTTATTGCTGGCTTTGTTCAGTATCCTTTATGGAGTATCCTCTTCACTCAAAATTGTTACGGCGGCCACATTTATGGTTGAAAATTCCACGAGTTATGAAAGGATGCACTTGTTTTCGATGTATTATCTATTATATACCATAGGCGTCATGATCGGAAATTTGGCAGGGGGCGTTTTGCCACAGGTATTTATAAACTTTTTTGAACTCGATTCCGCAGGTTCTGGAGCCTACCAGTTCTCATTATATGCGTCTTTAGCCGCGGTACTGGTTTCCCTGTTACCTCTGGCATTTATAACAAATAAAAATACAAAGAATCAGAAAAACTGTCTGATTAAAAGTACGGCTCTTTTCTCCACCTTATTTTCTACTTTAAGGTCAGGAACGATCCGAAAATTAGTTCTGGTAAATGGGATAATAGGTATTGGATGGGGGCTAATTCTGCCTTATTTTAATGTTTATTTTGATGTTGTTCTTGGAGCAAGTTCTAAGCAAATAGGCGTTATCTTTTCAATTTCCCAGCTGGGGATGATGTTTACCCTCATGTTTGTTCCGATCCTTACTGAAGGGTTTGGAAAGGTAAAGGTCATATCCCTGGTGCAGCTTGTTTCCATTCCTTTCCTTTTACTCTTCACCTCCACATCCATACTTACGGTAGCTGCTATCGGATACATTATGAGGACAGCAACGATGAATATGGCAAATCCGATTATGAGCAATTTCAATATGGAGATTGTCAGTGAAGGTCAAAGGGCGACGGTGAACAGTCTTGTCTGGATGAGCTGCTATACTTTTGTAGGCCTGAGCACTTATGCAGGCGGTTTGATAATGGCTCACGGCTATTATACCCTTCCGTTCTATCTGACATGTGGAATCTATGGAGTGGCGGCGTTGCTTTATTATGTGTTTTTTGAGAACACGGAAAAACAGCAAAAAATGGCTGATTTGCCTTTCTAAATGGAGGACGTTGTAGGTTCTATCAAAAACCTTTATTTCTAAGTAAATGTGACACAGATATTGGTTTTCGGGATTTTCAGGTAAGATAGGCTCAACCATTGTTTTTCTATAAGCCTTAAGGTTTAAAAAAAAAGAGTGTATACTGAACTACCATTTTATTGACCGGGTTGAGATTGTGTTGCCAGAAGACTTAAATCATTTGGTTATCGAGGTAAACAAATGAAAGAAACCCTGAAAGCTTACCTCGATCTCACCCGTGCTCACTTTTTTCCTGCCTGGCCCCTTGTTTTCTGTTCCGGGCTGGTGCTCGCTTTTGCTAATTACGGCGGCTTTTCCTGGGCTTTAATTCTCAAAGCTTCACTGATAGGCCTGCTGGGGTTTGAAGCCGGCTTCGTGCTCAATGACTATGTGGACAGGAACAGGGATAAGCTTGATGTGGAAAATACCATGACAAGGTACTGGAGACTTTTTAAAGAGAGGCCCATTCCTTCAGGCAAGATATCTTCAAAAAATGCTTTCTGGCTGTTTATCCTGCTTGCTGGGGTTACTTCAGCCCTGATCTTCACCCTTCCCTACCCGAATTCCCTCTGCGTCTTTGCTATCATGCTGTACTCTTATGGTATAGAGGTATTTTACCAGGTGAAAAAAAGAAACCAGAAGTACCCGGTTGCCCAGCTTCTGGGCAGGACTGACTTCACCCTCTTTCCGGCAGCGGGTTATCTCTGCTACGGGCAGCCGGATATGACCGTGCTTCTCTATATGGTTTTCTTCTACCCCTGGACGATGGCTCACCTCGGGTTAAACGACTTTATCGACCTGGAAAACGACCGGGCAAGGGGCATGAAATCGATAGCCGTCCTTTACGGCTCAAAAGGAGCTATGTACTGGGTTACAGGCTTTACGGTCCTGCATTTCCTGGCATCCGTTTTTTTTCTCAGAGAACTCGGGACTATTGCGCTTTATGGCTTTCTTGCGGCTTTTGTACTCCTCGCAGGGTCAAACCTTTACCTGTGGAAAGAAAAAAGTCCGGGTGCCGGCATGAAGATACTGCCTGTTTACCACGGGACTCTGGTTATCTATGCGGTTTCTATTATTCTTGATTTCATATATTGAATTTCGTGAAGCTCAGTGGACTTTCCCACGGCTTTTACTCCTTTCCGAGCTCTTATTTTTTCCTCCTGCAGAGCCTCAGGGTATGGCAGCGCAGGCTTCCTCCTCCCGCAAGCAGGGCCTCAGGATGGAATGGAATAATCTCAACCCCTTCTCCTGCAAGGTCTTTCTTTGTGTCCCGGTCAAGTGAAGTGTCATAGTGGATGATAGTTCCGCTCTCAAGGGGGACAAAGGAACAGGCAAGGCGGTTTTGCTCGGAATCCGATACAGGGACAATTTCCATGCCTTTTTCCTGCATGTACGCTTTAAAATCGATCCTTTCGCTGGAATCTTCCGTAAACAGGCATGTCTCTTCAAAGGCAGGCAGGTAAGCAAGAGCCAGGTCTTCCCTTATCCTGTTGAAGACGGTATCGGGGTGCATGTAGCGCCTGGCTTTCGGGATGCGGGTATAGATTACCTCTTCAAACTCGGTAAGGATATTCGAAATAAATTCCAGGATAAAGGGATAGGTGTGCCTTTCCGTATCCGCAACAAAAATCGTATCTTTTGAGAGTAGGAGACAGCCTTCAAAAAACCCTTTGCTTCCGTTGAATTCGCTGAGTATGGGAATCCCCAGGTTGTTCAGGGCTTCCTTTACGACAACCTCTTCGTTTTCCCTTGCAGGCGGGCGCATTTTTGAAAGGAGTGCGCCTTTTCCGGAGATTACCGCAGTATCGTGCAGAAAAGTAAGGTTTGGCATCTTCCTGATCAGTTCCCGGTTTTCGTCCACATGGTCTGAAAGCTCATAGACCCTCACCCCGTTTGATTCCAGCAGTCCCTGATACTGCCTGTGTTCTTCAACATATCCGGAGATATCAGGGACCTCGTCATAAAGCCAGTGTTCATAATTTGATTCGTTAACCAGGTTGAGTTCGTCTCCCGGAGTATGTACAAGTACGCTTTTCAGCTTCCCCAGTTCATCGCAGCCGTAAGCAATACTTGATCCGGTTTTTTTCTCCTCCTTCAATTTTTCTATCTGGCAACCCATGTCCAGAACCCCCAATTTGATTTATTATCATTTTCAGTTTCAGATGCGTTTTTTTGCCAGGATCATCACATTTGTTCTATCTTCACTCAGGAGAGCCTTGAGGACATCAAACCCGCAGATGTCCAGAAAAGCGAGAACCTGGTCATATGTATATTTATAGGTAAAGCCCATGCGGATGATGTCTCCTTCCTTAAAGCCTACGACCTTTGCTCCCATCCTGATCTCGGCGTCTTTCAGAATGTTCAGGCTTTTCCGGGTTCTGCACAGTGCCCCTATTCTGGAATCCACCTGTGCGAGTAAAATCTCGAAATCGAAATCCTCGGGAGCCATTCCGTACTGAAGCAGGGGATATATATTGAATAGCACGTTTTCTCTTGAAGCATATGTACCCAGGATTGATTTCCTCGCAGCCTGTGTCTCTTCTCCTGAGTCCTGTGTTGGGAGAAGGTTGGCATCGAAGAAGAATAGGTCCCCCTGCTCAAGGTTTTCATGGACTAGCCGGAGAATGAATTCAGGCTCGTAATTGCAGAAGGTGTTCCCCAGAATGCAGAACAGAACCGGAAGGTGCCAGTGTTTTTTCAGGAGCTGCATGTCCTCGATAGAGCCGACTATCCCTTTCCTTTCCACCGGCAGATCCTTTACCTTTTCAAGGGCGAGGTCTACAAGCCGGCTGTTTATGTCGACAGGATAATAGCGTATTGATACAGGTTCGAATGCCTGTTTTTCAGTCTGGTTTTTCTTTATCAGCTCTTCGAGAAGAATTCTCTCTTTTTCCCCGCTTCCTACCCCAATACTCACAAGGCTCATGCATGCAGGAATAAATCGGACAATAGAAGCAACATTCTCCTCAAGCATTACTTTGAGCTGACGGGCAACAGGAAATGTTTTTGATTCGTCCAGTTTCAACCAGTTATTTGCCCCTCCTGAACCTGTATAGAGGAGATAATCGGGCAGTTCGTATTTCTCGAGGCTCTCGTACAGCTTCTCTTCGGGACTTTTATCACTGATAGTTATGATCTTTTCTTCTTGTTCCGGAGCCTGTTTCAATATTGCTTTTCCTGTACTGTTCACCTTCTCACTTCCCGGGGGCTATCCCTTAATAGATGTGCCCCTTACCTGAGCAATTTTCAGATTTCTTGCCTGGATCCTTTTTGTTATTTCATCATTCTTTGAAGCACTGCTGGCATTCCATCCTCAGGGCTTCAAGCGGCCCGGCTCCGTTATTTATCCCGACGCTGTAGGCATACCCACGGCAGCCTATGCATTCTTTGATGTATTCGCAGTTCCCGCACCTGCCTTCAAGCATTTTGTCTATATTCCTTACATATGTGAAGAGCTCGGAGTCATAGATCTCCCTCAGGTTCATCCTTTTTACGTTATAGGGATATTCCCCGTTAACCCTGAGTGCCGGATGTTCGTCCAGTTTCGTAGGCGCACAGGGCCTGACATTCCCTTCTATACTGATGTACAGGCTGTAAAGGTGCTGAAGGCAGCCGCTTGCAGTGATAGGGGTATAGGGCAGCCAGTCATACCCGTAATGTTTCCTGTCTATCTCAAGGAGTCTCAGCTTGTACTCTTTTATTTCATCGGCTGTGAGCAGCTGATCTTCAAGTTCGTCATTTGCCCTGCCTGTCGGCGTAAGGATCTCCATATTTGGAAAAATATTGTTCTGCCGGCAGAAATGCCAGATCTCCTCAATCTCTTCAAGGTTCAGCTTATTGCTCACAAAAGAGACTCCAAGGCGGAGTTTTCCGGGCTCTGCGGGTTTTGAGAAACCTGCTTTCAGGAGGTTTCCAAGCCCGTTTTTTATATCCTCAAAAACCCCTTCCCTACCTGCCAGATAGTCCTGGACCTCAGGCTTGAGGGAATCGAGCTTTCCCATAACAGAGGCGTTGTGTTCGTACAGGAAGCCTGCAAGCTCATCTGTCATTAAAATTGTGTTCGAAAACAGCATCGGAACGATTCCAAGGGAATCAATATAGGCAATCAATTCTCTAAATTTCGGGTACAGAGTCGGCTCTCCTCCCCCGATCACAACCACAGACCTGATCCCGAGTTCTTTTGCTTCGGATATTATGCGTTTAAGGACATTAAAGTCCGCTATTTTTACCGAGTCCTCCCCGCTCTGCGCATAGCAGTAGCGACAGTGGAGGTTACATGAGGTGTTCGTTTCAAGCCGTATGGCTAAAAGCCTGTTTGAATCCCTCGCTTTATAAGCTTCCTGCGCCCCGTACATGTATCCCCTCAGGACAGGTGGAGGAGAAAACAGGCTTAACTCATTGAATTTCTTATACTCTTTCCCCAACATATTAAAAGGTATATAAATCCCCCTTTATCAAGTTGCAAGAAACTAAGTGTTATTTTCGAGATCAGATGGTTGATTTTGTTCTGATGTTTTTATTTTTATTTCGGATTTGTTTTTGTTTTTTCAAATGTTTTTCCCCATTTTTATTGAAATTGCCTATTTAATTCTAAGTTCTTCTGTTCTCAAGTTTCTTATAGCTTTCAATCAAATCTTATTCCGGCATGTTTGAAGAAATTCAGGTTAAAAATGCATTGAACAAAATAAAGGAAACGAGCAGTCTCAAATTACCCTTCCGCTGGGACCTGAACCTTTACCGAGGGTGCGAACACGGCTGCAACTACTGTTATGCAATGTATTCGCACAGCTATCTGGAAAAAAGGGAAACGTCCTCATCTACAGGGGAAGCCGGATATGATTTTTTCCGAAAGATCTACGTAAAAACAAACATTGCAGAAGCCCTTGAAAAAAAGCTTGAAGCCCGGTCCTGGAAAAAAGAGTTAATCAACATAGGTGGGGTTTGTGACAGCTACCAGCCTGCCGAGGCAAGGTATTGCATGATGCGGGAAGTCCTTAAGCTGATGATCGAGTACAAAAACCCGGTTACTATCTCTACAAAATCGGACCTTATCCTCAGAGACTTCGACCTGCTTGAAGAACTTGCCGAACTGACATACGTAAATGTTGCGGTCACGGTCACCACGACAGATGAAAAGCTCAGTTCCCTGCTGGAACCTCTTGCTTCTTCGCCAGAAAAACGTTTTTCAGTCCTGAGGGCTTTCAAGGATACTGCTGCTACTACCGGGCTACACATGATGCCGATTCTCCCTTTTCTTACGGACAGCCCTGAAAATCTCGAGCAAGTTTTTTCCCGTGCAGCCGAATGTGAAGTCGATTATGTTCTTCCGGGCCTGCTTAATCTCAGGGGAGAAACCAGAAAGCATTTTTTCAGTTTTCTTGCCTGCAATTTTCCCGAACTTTCCGTTCCTTACCGCAGGTTGTATGTAGAAGGCGGGGATTACAGAACTTACAAAGCTGAACTTTACGGAGTGCTCAGGAATCTAATGGTGAAATACCACCTCTCAGCCGACTATATGAAACCTATTGAAACAGGGCTTTCTCGTCCCCGACAGCTTAAGCTTACTGATTTTTAAGGAATTTATTCTTGAGCTCTTTATATAATTATTTAAAAAAAGAAAACAAAAATCTGAACTTTCATGCCTCAGATGTTACCTGTCGGTTAGGATGTACACATAGAAAAACAAGTTCCGAAAGCTCTAACTTTTGGCTTCAGGTTTATGTAAATTCGAAAACCTTTTCCCATGAATATTTTTTCTTTATTTTTCGCAGCTACAGGAAATGTTGCCTTTCAGGATCTCTTTCCAGTCGCCAATTACGTCATGGGTCCAGCAGTCGTCGGCTCCTGCAGCTTCCCGCATGACAAGGGCAAAGATATATGAGAGTTCCTTGACCGTAGCTCCTGCTTCGAGGGAACCTTTGAAGTGCTTCAGGACGCAGGGTTTTGACCTGGCTTTTATCGAGAGGGCAAAGCAGATGAACTGATAGGTCTTTTCGTCAATCATCCTTTTTTCGGCATAGAGCTGGTCAATCTCGTCCAGCTTCTGGGTGAATTCGGGGAAAAATTCTTCCAGCATTCTCATTTCTACGGCTCCTTTTTTACCTGCACGCCTGCAGGTTCACGCTGTTAAGGCGGTACAGATATTATGCTATTTTTTTATATTTAAGGATTAGTTCAAAATCTTTTGAAACCGCTCTCTTAATCCCTAATCATAATTTTTCAAGTGATGCTCTTTCTTCCAGAGTTAAAAAAAGACAGTTTTCAACTTTAGAAGCATGTATCAGAGCCTTAAGGTTTTCAAGGGCTTTTTCTCCGGTATTGAACTTGCAGTCCGGACGTACAGGCATTCCGGACATGTCCACAAATTCCCAGGGATGGACAAAAATCACAGGAGCTGTTATACGCCTGAGTACCGGGATAAAAATATCCTGGGGTAGTCTTAGAAAAGAGGAGGTAATCGTTGCCGGAATCCTGATTATTTTGCCTTCCATCTTTATTTTTTGGAAAAAGGGAGGCTTGTAAGCCGCAAGGGAGGAGTCGTACCGAAAGCCCTCTTCTTCCAGAAGTTCAAGATAGCTTTCGGGGAACCGAAGGTTTGGAGCCCTGAAGGAAATCACCCGCTTTTCAAACTGCCTGAGCATATTTCCCGCCTGCTTCAGGGCAATTTTTGCCTCTTCCTTTCCCATGCGGTCAAAACGGGCATGGGTATATCCGTGACAGCCCAGCTCATGCCCCTCTTCCGGGATCCGGCGGATGAGATCCGGATACTGCTCTGCCATCTCTCCTGTCACGAAAAAGGTGGCTTTTATCCTTTCTTTTTTGAAGAGATCCAGTAGTTTCGGAAGGCCTTTTTCCATACCCCTTGTACTTGTAAGCATGGGTGGGCAGTCTTCTTCAACATCAACTGTTATGGTGATGTTTTTCATAAATGACCTCTCTATATACCCGGCAGGTCTGTTCATATATTTTGTTCCAATCGTAATTTGCAAGCCCTTCGCCAGCCTTTCGGGCAAACTCGGCTCTTAAAGCCGGTTTTTCTATCAGGTCCTGAACGCAGGTTTCAAATTCCGAAAGGTCGTTTGCAAGGTAACCGTTTACTCCGTGCTTAATAATATCTGAAACTCCGCTATGGTTCATTGCCACAACAGGGACATTTTTTGAGATCGCTTCCAGAATCGAAATTCCAAAGGCCTCATCACTGGAGGGAAGGGCAAAGATATCTGCCTGTTCCAGATATTCCAGTACCGTTTTCCGGGGCACTTCTCCTGTAAAGCAGAAGTTTTCGGACAAACCGGATTCTTCCACTTTTTTTTCCAGGTTTATTCGAAGGGGGCCGTCACCGATCATCAGAAACATCAGGTTTTCATACTTTTTAAGGAAGGTAGATGCAAGTTCTATGAGGTTCTGGACACCTTTCTTTTTTGTCATTCGGGCGACCGTTACGATTACAAGTTTCCCTTTTCTATCAAAAGGGAGGGGGGTTATGGGGTTACTTTCCTCAGATTCAATACCGTTGAAGATCATGTAAACGGGTTTTTTTGTCATCAGTTTCGTATCCTTTTCAACTGCTGAACTGACAGCAATTACAGCATCGGCATTTCCTACAAGTAGCTTTCCTGCAAGATACAGATAAAGGCGAAGCGGCGTATGTCCTACGAGGGAATGGTTGGTAACTACCGAGGGAATCCCGAGTTTTCTGGCTGCGATAAGGGCTACCATTCCGAGCGGGGAGTCCAGCCCATGAGAGTTAATAACGTCATAATTTCCTTCTTTAAGAAACCGGTAGAGATCTTTATATGCACCTGGCATCAGGAATCGTTGCTGTCCGGGAAAGGGTCTGCTCTTGATTCTGATTACTGCAACCCCGTCCCTGATGTTGTATTCCGGGATATCCGAATAGCTTCTGGTAATGACATGTACTTCATGACCCTTCTGATTCAGGGTTTTTGCAAGGGCGTGTATGGAATATTCGATTCCCCCCACCTTTGGAAAATACCAATCGCTGATCAGCGCGATTTTGTGTTTTTCCATGCCGTAACCCCCCCGTAGTAGGACAGGTACAGAAACCCTATCATGCTGCTGAGCCCATAGGATATGAAACGCTCAAGAAACACAAAACTACCGGCAGATGCAAGGGGAAGCCCGAAATACAGGAGCAAGTAGACAAGTCCTCCTTCGACAATTCCAAGCCCTCCAGGTGTGATAGGGAGGCATCCGAGTACGAGGTAAAGGATCGAAACCGTTGCTATAATATGCAGGGGGATGGGGAGTTTCAGGGCTGAAGCAACCATTTCAAGGCGCACAATATCAAGAGCCCAGACCCCACATGAGAGCAGGAGTACAGGAACAAAAGATTTACGTAGCTGTTCCCAATTTTGATGAAGCCTGTTCAGAAAGGGCTCAAGTTTTTTTCGGAATAACCAGGTTCCTGTCCCTGCTCCAAGGAGGAATAAAAGCAGGAAAAGGGCAGTACTCCATGACAGCATACCTCTATGGGACTGGAAGATATTCCTGGTGAGAGGGAAAAAATAAAGAGAATAAAGAAATAGCAGGGCAATAGGGACTGCTTCGACCAGCCTTTCGAAGACGATTGTTATGAGGGCATGAGTATGGATGATTCCAAAGCGTCGATTGGCCCAGATTATCCGGAGAGGTTCTCCTCCAAACCTGCTTGCCGGGGTGAAGTTATTTACGAATATTGCTCCAAAGAAAATGGGAAAAAGATCTGCTGCTTTTAGATCGTACCCGATTGAAGAGAGCACCTTTTGCCAGCGAATCGCAAAGAAATATACACTCAAAAGGTAGACTGAAAATGCCAGGACAAAATAGCGGATCTGGATTTGCCGGAGCATCTCCAGGCTTTCCTCCAAGCTTTCCTCCAGAAGAAGTGTTATTTCTGTCCAGTGAGCATATACAAGAATTGATGCTGTCATAAGCAGTAAGATAACTGCAACGCTTCGTCTCAAGACTCCCAGGTTCAACAGTACACCCTCATAACAGGTTTTGAGCGGGAGTTTTCTTTAGGGTGGTTTTCATCCTTTAAAATTCAATTTTCGTTTCTTGACCTGCGGATTATTTTATAAGCAGATCCGGTTTTTGATATCTCCTGTCCACAGGCCCGATAATTAACTCTTATCCTTCATTTATCATGAATAAAATTCGATATCCAATTGCAGAAGATACCCTTTTCTTAAAACTATTTGATTCAAGTGTTTTGATTCATTCGAAAAGAGATCTCCCAACCTGGAGCCTCGCCTCCCCCCCTCCTAATAAAAATACGAATTTTCCTTTTTTATTTTAAACCCCTATGTCCTATCTCTCTCCCCTCATTCAAGTTTGACTTCTTTTTATTTAAGGTCTGTGATCATCTTTTTTTTAAAATCATGCTTCTTCTGCCTTATTTTTTAGTTGAGTCCCTACCTTCAGGTAACTTCTTTTCTGCGGAGTTTTCCCTTTATTCTTCCAATAATCTAATTCAATGGGTGATGAAAGGTCACTCTTTCAAAAAAATATGGTGGGATTTATTGAAAAGTCTCAAACGTGAATTTAAATATCATCCCTGTCTCAAGCTTAAATTTAGATATCGCATCTATTTCCATAATAGAACCCTTCCGGATTTCTTCGGGTGAAAAGTCTCTTTCAGGTGAAAAAATGATCTTCAGGGTAATGAAGTCGATTGTGGAAGCAAACCCCCGGTCGTCTCTCAATAAGTGAGTACATGAGCTGCTTTTTTTAAAATGGAGGAAGATCTTCGGATGCTAAGTTTTTTCGATGACTTACTTCCACAACCTTTAATTTTTTTCTTTGGGGCAGATCAAATCTGGTTTATAGTATTTCCATTGGGTTGAAGACTAATGTTTTTCAAAATCCACCCGTTTTTTGCGACCTCTTTTTTGTGACCTGTTTTTTGAGTGGTGGCGCAAACATATCCCGTTGCTTGCATCGAGGTGCGCCAGCACAACTTTGATTTTGCACACAAACTTCAGTCTGTTTTTTCGTTTTATTCGATTACGAGGCACTTTTTTGTTTCGATATTATGAGACCGTTTTTTAGTTTCTGTGTTGTGAGGCTTCCTTTTTTTGTATTCAGGTTATTTTTCACTTTCTGTTGTGAGGCTATTTTTTAGTTTATCTCTTGCGAGGTTCCTTTTTGATTTCTGAGTTACGAGACTGTTTTTTACTTTACTATTATTGTGGCTCTTGTTTCCTGCGTGGCACCCAGGCTGAAGGTGTAAGTTCCTGCTTCTTCAAATGTGTACGAAAAGGCTTTTCCGTAGTACAGGGTTGCATCTTCCCATAGCCCGTCGTCACTCACAAGTACTGAGGCTCCCTTCGGTCTTTTGAGGTTGACCCAGGTAACAGTATCCCCTTTTTCTATTTCCAAGGTTTCGGGAGAAAACGCTGTTGAGTAAATCAACATTTTTTCTTCATTCCGGACATTTTTTTCATCACTGTTTTTTTCGTCACTTTTTCCTGAATTCGAAGCTGAGGATGCTTCTGTCGTATCCAGGGGATTTTCTACAGTGGCATTTTCACCGGCGTTTTCCGAGTCCTCTTCCTGTAGCTCGGAGGCGGATACTTTTACTGTTCCTTTTATTTCCGGGTTATCTTTGAGGGTAAGGACATACGTGCCTGGCTCTTCAAATGTATACGAAAAGGCTTTTCCGTAGTACAGTTTCGTCTCTTCCCACAGCCCGTCTTCACTTACCAGCACCATCGGAGTTTTCGGTTTCTTGAAGTTAAACCAGGTTACCTCCTCTCCGGCGTTGATCTCGATTGTTTCGGGTGTAAATGTGCCGTAAATAACCACTTTGTTAGCAGAGGTATCAGCACTTCTTACAACCAGTTTTGTTTCTTTTGCCGCTGCCATACCCGTTGACATGATAAGAATTGTCACTATCAGCAGGGCAAAAATTATGGGTTTGTTGTGTTTTTTCGTCTTAAAACCTCCAGTTTTCACAGCTTTTTTTATCCAACTCCTTTCTGGGAATACCACCTTACATTTCGATTTATTTTCATATAGCCAAAACGGTATTGTTTTTTCTCTTTACTGCAGGAACGGTTAGGGCGGTTTTGCCTGGCAAATGCTACTGGAAAAAGCAAAAGGTACTGGCCGTTTTGAGTTGCCTTAACAGGGTTGAAAAGTCCCGATCTTTTGACGTTCTACCGGTCTATTGACTTTCAGTGGTTTTGATGTTTTTGTGGTTTTGATGTTTTTGTGGTTTTGATGTTTTATCCGGGATTTGAAGTTTCACTTTATTCGTCTTTTTTTCAGTGACTTTATATAATCCCTTCAATTATTACTGAAACGAGATGAAATCAAAAACACATATCCGGGGAGAAACCAGATCCTCGCTTCTGGATACGATTTTTCTGTCTGAAAAAAGAAAGAAACTTCTTTTGCTCCTGAAAGAAGAGGGCCCCAAACGCGGGGAGGAAATTAAGGAAGTTTTTGATTTCCCCTGGAAATCTATTACCCCCCAGATAAAGAAATTAATCGATTGGGGCCTGGTACTTGAGGAAGGGGAGATGTACATTCTCTCCGATATGGGAGCAGTGATTGCCGAAAAGGTTCAGGCTCTCCTGAATACGCTTTCCATATACGAAGAAAACCTGGATTTCTGGTATGATCATGACCTGAGTTCCATTCCTCCCCATCTGCGTGCAAGGGTTGGGGAGCTGGGCCATGTTAATATTCTGGAGAGAGATCTCTCAAATATTCTACTGATTCCGGAAGAGATCACAAAGAACCTGGTGGGTTCGAAGCGTATTATGTCTTTTGTTTCGGTATTCCATCCTTCTTCTCCTTTTCTTTATTTTGAATTCCTGGAAAAGGGCATTGAGTCTACGGCAATTGTCACGAAACCCATTCTTGATATTCTTCAGACTGAATGCACTTCGGACCTTCCATTTATAAATACGAACAATTCAATCTTCAATAAAGCTCTGATTGAATACAAGCAGGAAATAAAGTATATTCTGAACAGTAAGGCTTCCAATTTTCTGGTCTACCAAGGCGACTTAAAACCGATGTCAATGATTGTTACCGATCGGATTTTTTTGTTATCTCTTCTGGACAAAAAAGGAAAATTAACGACCAAATTTCTTATCAGTTCTGAGCCTGCGGCTTTAATGTGGGGAGAAGAGCTTTTCATGTATTATAAGGAGATGTCAAAGCCTGTCACTGAATCTCTTTCTTCCCTGTAAAGTTGTTCCTGGTATGGCCGTAGTTCAGGGTATGACTATATACAGGCAGTACAGCTTCAGTCTTGAAAGATTTTTTTTAAAATAGTAACTTTATCAATGTGGTTTTTATTCGCTGTAGGTTTTACCTCAGAGCTTGCAAAAATGTATTGATGATGTGAGGCTTCTTTCATCAACAGCGTCCTACTCGAAAAGAGTATTAATGGCTTCTTGACCGCTCCTGAAGAAAACCACAGCAATCTACCACATTTTAATGTTCACCCAATCGAAACGACGATAGATTAGTGTTATCTATCTGTCGAATTTATATAATTCATAATCGTATATAACCAAAACGATGAAGTCTTTTACTTTGAGACTGGAATATTCTAATGGCGTTGGAAATGACAACTCCGATTGGAACGCGCTCCCTTTGTTGTGAGTGTCGAGAAGTATGAGCTTCGTCCCGAATTCCTTGAAGAATTTCCTGTGAACTTATAGTTCCCGGTATAATATATTATGTGAGACGAACCCATGAACCCGGTTTCTGGTACCAGTTCTTCGTTGATTGATGCAATTTTCCTTTCTGAAAAAAGAAAGAACCTTCTTCTGCTATTAAAAGAAGAAGGCCCAAAAAGCAGTGACGAGATCAAAAATGCCTTTGATTTCCCCTGGAAGTCAATGATCCCCCAGATCAAAAAGTTAGTTGACCTGGGACTGGTCATACATACGGATGGAGTGTATTCCCTCTCTGAAATGGGGGTAGTGATAGTTACAAACGTACAGTTTTTGCTAAACACCCTGAAGATATATGACAACGACAGAGATTTCTGGTCCGAACACGATTTGAGTCCGATCCCTTTCCATCTTCTTATCAGAATCGGGGAGTTGGGGCGGTGTAAGGTCCTGAATCCCGATCTTTCTCATCTATTTAAAGTTCAGGAAGATATTGTAAAATGTATGCTGGGTTCTTCTCGCATTATGGTATTTACTTCGGCAATCCACCCGGCTTACCATCTGCTCTGTCTGGAATTTCTCGAAAAAGGGATTGATGTTACAATTATCCTTACGGAGTCGGTTTTCGAGAGTATCCGGAATGAGTGCGTCCCTCAGGAAACCACATCTTTCAGTGACAGCTCCGTTCTCAGGCTGGACCTTCCGGAATACAAAAAGGAAGTTCAGTTCTTTTTGACCTGTGAAAACTCACATTTTTTTGTGTCGGACGGGGAGAAAAAACCAATGATGCTGGTAGTAACCGATAAGATCTTTGCGCTTTCCCTGCTTGATAAAAATAACAGAATTGACCGTAACTACCTCGTAAGCTTTGAGCCCGGAGCCCTCAAATGGGGAGAAGAACTTTTTGCATATTACAAACAGAATTCCAGGCAGATCCGTTCGATCTGAGTTTTTCCACGTGTTGAGTTTTCGACTTTCTTTTCTACCTTTATCCGGGTTTTTTCTTACTCACTTTTTTCTCCCTCTCTTTTTTAACTCTCCTATTTCCCTGTTCGTAGAGTGTTATTTTGTCCCCCTGCCTTTAAAGAATGTATAGCAGAAAGTCCCTTCTGGTCCTGCAGTCTGATGGAGTTCTTCTATCCCTTTTTTCCACGCTTCTTCTTCCATCATTTTCATCTCCATAGCCTGGTTTTTTACGCCTTCCACCATGGGAATGATAGTCTTCAAGACAAAACCGTTCACAAGTTCGGGTTTGCTCAAATCCGCATAAACCATTCTCGGCTCCACTCTTATCTCCCTGAGTCCCGACATCTGCATAAGAGGATAAAGCTGGCGGCCGATTAAAGAGTTCCCTTTCATTTGTGCCTGTACCCGGATAAGGCAGTGCCAGGCATCGAGGGCATTTCTTCCTTCGGGATAGAAGTAACAGGACCCGTGGTCCCCTTCAATTACGGTAAGCGTCCCTCCGGGCTTCAGGACTTTTTTCAGGTTTTTCAGGGCTTCTTCCGGGTTTTGCAGATGTTCGAGCACAAAACAGACAAAAATATGGTCAAAGCTTTCGGCCTCAAAAGGGAGGGAAAATATGTTTGCCTGCAGGAACCTGACGTTTTCAAATCCGTTTCTTGCTACGTTTTCCCTGGCTTTTTCAAGGGATTCAGGGGAGATGTCAATTGATGTGATTTCTGCTTCAGGATTATTTTTTGCAAGAATAACAGTCTGGGCTCCTATCCCGCAGCCCGCTTCCAGCACCTTTGCTCTGGGGGGATAGATCGTATCATGATGAAGGAGTTTTTCAAGTGTTTCGGCCTGTTCTGAAAGGCGAAGGGCCTCTCTTTCGGAATAACCATGGACATATTCGGTCATGAATGCGGAGCTCCAGGTTTTTTCGGTCTTCAGCACTATTTACCGTTAGCACTATTTACCGTTATCAGTTAATATATCATTATCCTCTGAAATATCATTATCCTCTGAAATATCATTATCCTCTGAAATATCATTATCCTCTGAAATATCATTCTCTTCTGAAATATCATTCTCTTCAGAACTATCCTTTGTTTCAGACGAGTCCGGGAACTTCTCTAAGTGCAGCCTAAATCTCCTTGTCTTTATTTTCGCATCGTTACCATGTACAGTTTTCTCGGGAGCTCGCCTTCTTCAAATCTTTCCAGCTCGAAACTTCCGTACTCTTTTGCAAGGCTTTCAACCTTTTCTCTGCTGAAAAAATGCACTATAAAGCCGCCTGCAATTTCGTACATGTCCTCTCCTCTGTGAGTCCCTGTCCCGTAATGGGCATCTCCGGTGTGTCTGGCCGTATAGACATTTACTCCACTTGGCTTGAGCACTCTTTTTATCTCCTTGCAGAGAAACTCCAGTTCGGCTGTGGTAAGGGCCATGCAGTAAAGCATATGAGAATAGCACGCATCAAAAGTTCCGGCTTCAAAGGGAAGAGGGTCTCTTACGTCATGCCTGAGGGTCGTAACATCTTTCTCAAACCCCGCTTCTTCGGCTTTTTCTTTTATCGCCTTCGGCCCGCTTTCGGTGTAGTCAAGCGAATGGACTGAAAAACCTTTGCTGGCAAAAAAACAGGTGTCTCTTCCCTGGCCGCCTCCAAGTTCCAAAATTTTCTTTTTTCCTTCCTTCTCAAAAATAGCTGCAGCTTTCCGGGCCGGATAACTTGGTTTGTCTCCGAACCTTGAGCAAGAGTTTGAAAACACTTTTTCCCAGTGGGGTTGCTGTCCGTTAAGGATCTCTTTCTCCATTCTGTTTTCTACTGTTTCACTACCTATAGTTTCCTTCTTCATCTTACACTTCCTTCTTATTTTTCCCTGTCAACCTGCACGGTATGATTTTATAACTTAAATTTAATATAACTGTCTATTTTATTCAAGAAAAGAAAACGAATCTGGTAGTAAAATCCTTCTGAATTGTGGAAGTTTTTCTAAGTTATAAAGGTTTAAATCACTCTTATCGGAAAGGGCGGGTATTCTGAACTAAAAAAGATTAATTTTCCGGAACAGAAATAAGGATTAAGTTATTCCGGGTTAGATCCTGTTGAGGTTTCCTAAAAAAAGGCCAAATTCTTGAGGTTTACACGATTAAGTTAGAGGTTAAGTTAATTTCAATTGTTGGAAGATAATGGAGGTTTGCCCGAGAGAATTTCATTCCCTCGAGCGATATTTTATTTGGGTTTGAAAACTGGTTTTTGTTCTTTTGAGCACTTTTTTGAGGATAAGTACTTTCACTCTCAAAATTTCATTCTTCTTCATCTATGGCACTGACATATCTGGGAAACAAAAGCATGTAATTTTCCTCGTAAGATTTCCCGTCTTTGCTTATATTGAGGCCCCACATGACCTCGGGTTTTCGACCTATTTCTTTAGCTTGAATCATCTTATTCCTCCCTGTTTCACCTTGCGGTTTCAATAATTGCCTTTCAATAATTATCCTTTTTCTATCCTGCTGGATCTCCCCCGGGGTTGCACGGTTCCCGGGATAAGCGCCAGTTGATTTCATTTCTGTTTGCTCTGCAGGATAGAGGATGGATTTCTATCCACTTTAATTAAAACTCGAAAACTACGTAAGGATACGGATTTGGGTAACAGGTCTTAGTTCGGAAGATAATGATTTCGGACCATCTGTTTTTAATTTTATACCCTGGCTTACGAGCCATGTCAGGGCAGAAAATTAATCGGCTTTATATTCATCCACTTATTTGGGTCGAAATGGACTAAATTTTCTTTTTTTCGGGGCCGGACCCGCTTTAAAATCACTTTTCCTTTTCCCTTTCATGTGCCTTTATAGCTTCTTTTTCAAATCTTCTTTTTATTATTTGTTCATATTATGGCACAAATTCTTGGTTTCCTGTCTTTCATCTGTGAAGTGATTTTTTGAAGAATTAATATTTTTCTACTGATATGTACCAATTCGTAAACTTAAGACTAAAACTATTCTTTAAAAATCAAACAGCGGGTTTCAAAGTAAAAAGCTAAATCTCTCAAAAAGCAGCTTTTTAGAAAAAAACCAGTTTCGTTTTCAGTTATTCCTTTTAGGTCTCAGCCATATCCTCGCTTCGGGTAGTAAATATCAAGTTTTTTGTAATTTCATAAAGACCTCAAAGTAGTCAGTATAGATAAAATAGCATTTTTTTATGCTATTTTCCTAAAAAATGGTATGATGGGATGCATAATAAATTATTTTTCAAAGATAAATACCTATTTATAAAGCTATCATCGAGTTTAATATGAGATCCAAATCAAAAAGAGGGAAAGTCAAATGTCCGAATCTGATTCCAGCAATCACCTGCATGATAATGAGAGCACTTCTGAGAAGTCCCGCGGCCAGAGCCACAAGCACGAAGAGCTTTTCAATTACCGGCTTTGTCTGCATTCAATCTCTCACAAATTCTTCCATTCCCATTTTTACAAACATTCCCATGTTCATCCTCACGAGCATTCTCACGGACACAGCCACACGCATGGGCGGGTTGACTCTTCCATAATTGCTACCCAGAAAGGGCTCTGGGCTGTTAAGTGGTCCTTTATAGGGCTGATGGTAACAGCGGTTCTGCAGATTTTCATTGTTATTATATCGGGTAGTGTTGCCCTTCTTGCGGATACCATCCACAACTTCGGAGATGCGTCAACGGCGATCCCTCTTGCAATCGCTTTTACCCTTGCGAGAAGAAAACCGAGCAAACGCTTCTCCTACGGTTACGGTCGGGTGGAAGACCTTGCAGGGTTAATCATTGTTTTCCTGATCCTCTTCAGTGCAGCAGTTGCAGGCTACGAATCCGTGACCCGCTTCTTAAACCCCCTGCCTGTGGAGCATTTGCAGGCTGTAGCTCTTGCTGCAATCATGGGGTGCATCGGAAACGAGGTCGTGGCGCAGTTCCGCATGAAGGTCGGAAAGGAAATAGGGAGTGCAGCCCTTATTGCTGACGGGTACCATGCCAGAGTGGACGGTTTTACCAGCCTTGCAGTTCTTATAGGGGTTGTAGGTGCCTGGCTCGGATATCCGATCCTTGATCCTCTTATTGGCATGTTAATAACAATTGCCATCCTCAAAATAGTCCTTGACTCGAGCAAACTGGTATTTACCCGCCTTCTTGACGGCGTTGAGCCTGAAGTCCTTGATCAGGTCAAAGCCATTGCCGAGGGTGTCGAGGGAGTCTGTGAAGTCACGGACCTCAGAGTCCGCTGGATCGGGCACAGGCTCCATGCGGAGATTAATGCTTCCGTTGACCCTTCCCTTTCTGTTGAGGAGGGGCATGAAATCGCCAATGTCGTAAGGGAAAAGCTTCTGGAGAATTTTTCCTACCTTTCCGGGACCACTATCCATGTCGATCCTGTTACAGCCTCAGGGGGAGTGTTGCCATTGCGGGCCCGAAAGCCCGGAAAAGAGACGTGGAAGGCAGAAGCGTGTTTTAAACGTTTATCCCGGTTGAAACCCGGTGGTGTTCCTTCTTCTTTTTCCTCTACTTTTCTTCTTCTCCGCTTTTCTTTTCCATTTCCAGACTTCTGTTTCCTGATGATTTTGCCCGGGGGATCATTCCTTCAGAGGCAACAGTTGTATACTTCCGTTTTTTCGCCATATCGTATGGAGTAACTGGTAGGGTAATAGGCTTCCATCGGATAACTTTCCGGCAGCTTAAGAGGTTTTGTGAGTTCAGGTTTTGTTTTAAGGAAGTTTATTGTGATCATCAGTTCGATAAATATCATCTCCCCATCCATAGTTTATTCAAGCTGTAAACACCACATCTACCTTTTCCACATCCCATAAAGCTCCCAGTTTTTCTATTATGTCCTCTTTTATTGCCGGAGCAAACTGGTGGTCTGCAGGCAGGTCAACAACTACCCTGACAACTCCGGCTTCGACACTGATCTTAAGAATCAGATTCGTGCGGATAATGTCAAGCCCTGTCAGAGGGTTCATAACATGCTTGAGCCTCCTCTGAACAATGTCTTCGGTTGTAGGCTCTTTTTCCGTAACAAGCCCGTGCTTTTCCTCATAGTCCCGGATTGCGGCACGCAGGCCCTCAACCGCAAGCACGGAGCAGTGGGCTTTAATCGGGGGTAACCCTCCCAGTTCTTCTGATGCCTGTTTCCAGGTTATTTTCTTCGCTTCATCCAGAGTTTTCCCCTTTGCAAGGTCCGTGATTACGGACCCTGTAGCAATATTTGAAGCGCACCCGTAGGATTCGAATTTAACGTCTTCAATAACCTTTGTTTCGGGTTCGACTTTAATGTATACGGCAACCATATCCCCGCATGCCGGACTTCCTTCCAGGCCCTTTCCGTCGGCGTTCTCTATCTTCCCTACATTATGCGGGTTCCTGAAATGCTCCAGCACTTTTTCGCTATAAGGAAACTTTATACCCTCACTTTTCCTCTCGATTTTCATTTTCCTGCTCTCCCTTTTCTTTTCCTGCCCTTTCGACGTGTTCTCTTTCTGTCGGCTCATTTTTTTGCAAGCGGGCTTATTTCCCTGAGCCTTGCCACAATTTCACTCATAGCATCAATAGCCCCATCAGCATCTTCTATCCGGTTATAGCGCCCGAAAGTGAAACGTACCGAACCGTGTGCTCTCTCATGGTCTCCTCCTATCCCCCTTATCACGTGGCTGGCTTCCAGGGAGCGGGAAAAACAGGCTGAACCCGTGCTTACTGCAAACCCCCTCATGTCCATATGCAGGGTTACGGATTCGCCTTCCACATAGTGGAAAGTCAGGTTTGCGTTCTGAGGCAGACGTTTGTCCCGGCTTCCGTTGAGAGTGACCTCCGTAATTTCGGAAAGGGCCCTTTCAATTACCCTGTCTCTCATAGCTGCAAGCTGCCTGTTTTCTTCTTCGGTTACAAGTTCTACCGCCGTTGCAAACCCTACGGCTCCGGGAATATTTTCCACTCCTGCTCTCAGGTTAAATTCCTGAAATCCCCCATCCATGAATTTTACAATGGGGGTATCTTTCCGGATATAGAGCGCCCCTATCCCCCTGGGTCCGTGAATTGTATGGGCTGACATTGTCACAAGATCTACGGGAAGGTCCTTTACATTGAGAGGGAGCCGGGTAAAGCTGTGGGTAGCATCGGTGTGCAGGAGCACATCTTTTTCTTCGCATATCTCGGAAATAGCTTTAAGGTCCTGGACAGTCCCGATTTCCTGATTGGAATGCTGAATCGAGACCAGGGCGGTTTCTTTTGTGATTGCTTTTTTGAGCTCCTCAAGGTCGGCAAACCCTTCTGTGTCCACATCCAGAAAAGTCACGTCAAAACCATGCCTCTGGAGGGCTTTTGCGGTGTTTAAGACCGGAAAATCTTCTATCTTCGAGATGATGATGTGTTTTCCTTTCTTTTCCTTAAGGGCCCAGGCCACTCCTTTAAGTGCCATATTGCTTGATTCCGTATCTCCCGAAGTAAATACAATTTCTTCGGAACTTGCCCCAAGCCCTGAAGCTATACCTTCTCTGGAATTTTCCAGCCCCTCTTTTGCGTCGATTCCCATAGAATAGCCAAACTCGGATGTAGCTACTGCATAGGTATCAAAAAAGTAAGGTTTCATTGCTTCAAACACCCTTTCGTCCAGTCGGGTGCATGCAGCATTGTCAAGGTAGATCATATTTTCAAATATCTCGTTCCCCTCCTCAGATAATTCATTTCCTCAGATTCTTCTATTTGTTGTGAGACTTCCGGCCGAAATGGACATGCCGAGGTTTAAGCCCCCAGGCAAGGCCCGGGAGGTTCGAACTGACGCAAAAATTTTAATTCCGAACTCCCTTTCCAGATCAGATAAAGAGGGTTATGTTTGCGTCTCTGGCTTCATGGATATACGAGCCAACGGCTCCCCATTCGTCCACCCATTCCGTTCGAAGCTCTTCTTTTGTTATACCCATTATCTCCATGGTCATTTCACAGGCTATGATCTTTCCGCCAAGTTCCTTGTAATCGCTCATCAGCCTTTCAAGTGAGGCGACATTGGCTTTATCCATCCTTTTCTTGATCATCTGCCTTCCCAGGCCCATCATGTTCATTTTGGAAAGCGGCCCCTTTTCAAGCTCTCCTTTTTTAAGCCGCATGAGCCCCCAGAAAGTGAAATATATGGAGGCTTCCATTCCCATTGCCAGGGCTCCGTTTCCTATTATAAGCGCACTGTATACTTTGTCCATATCTCCGCTGTGCAGGACAATAACTGCTTTTTCCCCCATCTCCCCTCCTTTTCCGGTTTTACCTCCGGATCTTTATCTCCCACTCTTTTCCTTCCTCTTTGTCTTCAATATCCAGCACTTCGAGTCCCATTGACTCACATGCCATGGGAATTTCTTTTTTTGATGCCGGATGCGTGCCCTTTACAATTACAAGGTCTCCCGGAGAGGCTTTTTTTAACGCTTTTCTGCACTCTACCAGCGGAACCGGGCAGGTCTGCCCTCTAACGTCTATTTCCAGTTCTGCCAATGTTCTTACCCCCGAAGTAAGAGAAATGGAACGTTTCTAAGGTAACTATGCCTTCTTCCCCTGAATTCACTATATTCCAAAAAATATATTATCGTTTCTTATTGATAATATTATCCGGAAGCTGTCTCCCCTATTTGACTCTTTGCCTGCATTTTGCAGGGATCATTTTTTTATTAAAGTTTTTTCTCATAGGTTTTTTCTGATCTTTTCTGCAACTTCTTCCAGATTGGTGGTGTCGGGTTCGGTCCATACGATTGATTTAATTCCTCTTCCCCCATCTCCTTTTTTCCTTGGAATAACATGTACGTGCACATGGGGAACTTCCTGTCCTGCAACTTCTCCGTTATTTATGCCGATGTTAGATCCTTCTGCTGAGAAAGCTTTCTCAACCGCAGCCGTAACTTTTCTTGCAGCTTCAAAAAGAAGGGCAACGTCTTCTGCTTTCATATCCGTAAAGTTGCTGAAATGTTTTTTAGGGGCTACAAGCGTATGCCCCTCACTTGCCGGGTAAACATCAAGAAATGCGTAAACAGCGTCATCCTCATATATCCTGTATGAAGGAATTTCTCCTGATATTATTTTGCAAAAAATGCAGTTTTCTGTCATAAGTTGTCCCCATAAATGTTTAGGAGGGTACACTTATATCAGGGTTATGTTTCTTGAATAAGTTATTATATTCCAGGGATTTGCTCTATATATAAAACACTAAAGTTGTCGGAGGTCCTTTTTCTCAGCACAGGCTCAGAGTCCAGGTAAACGATCCCGCAATAATTGCCGCAAACAGCGTTTCAGTTATGCTGGCTGCCTCTCCTATATATTCAACAGGGCGCAACTATATATTTAGTCAAATATTATATTGTATTTATATTTGTCTCAGGTTCGACTTGCCCTATCAGGGGGTATAAACATTGGGTAAAACAATAGGTGGCGCATTAATAGGTCTGGTCTGTACTTTAATTTTTTATTTTATTCCGCTCGTGAACTCGGTAGCGCCTTTTCTGGGAGGCTTACTGGGTGGTTATTATGCAGACGGGGGTCTCGGAGGGGGATTTAAGTCCGGAATCCTGATGACAATTTTTATGATAATCCCTGGCTTTCTTCTTGGGGGAATCCTTGGAGTGGTGCTGCTTAATGCACCTGTCCTTGGAGGGCTTGTAGCAGCTTCCGCTTTTGTAGTTACAGTAGTCATCGTAGCTCATACTGCGATAATAGGTATTATTGGCTCTGTAATCGGAGCTCTTCTGGCTGAAAGAAGAACGGGATGAAGCTCATGCCAAGTTAAAAATCTGCATTGTTTGCGGGTTAAAATCTGCTCCCCCTTCTAAGGAAAAAGAAGGATTGAAGAAAAGAATCTTTTCAGATCTTTTTCTTCAGAACAAAATACTCTACAAGGATCATGAACAGGGGTAGGGAAATGGCAAGAAGTACTTTAGCTACTCCCATCGGGTTCTTTGTGATGCCGCCTTCTTTTTCCGCACTGCTGTTCAGAATCGCCTTTCCGTCTTCCCAGCCTCTCAGGGTTTCCTGTATCCCTTCTCCTGTTGCTACAGTTCCTTCTTCTCCCGTATATTCACTTATTGCAAAGCACGAGAATGCAATTGTTTTTGCCCTGAAATAAACGTAGTCTTTGTCTTCGCCGGTTTTCTCGGTGCTTAGAGGTATCCATTTGCTGTCGTACCAGAGAAGGGTCACATTGGATTCATTAACACTGTTATTTTCTATCCAGTCCTTCTCAACTTTGAACCCTGTATAGGCGCTCTTAATGGAATCCTTATTTCCTGCTCCTTTATTTCCCAGCCAGATGTTTAACTGCTTATATATCCTTCCAGGCGGTTGTTTCTGGACAAAAATAGATTTTCCTTTGAGAACCTCTACGGTTGCTGTCGTTTTCTTATACGTCTTCAGAGGGGAAACTTCGAGATATGTGACACAGGTTGCATTCTCCGCGAAATCATATTTGACAGGGTAGCCGCTCATAATGTGCCTTGTATCGAGTTCTTTGACTTCCACATTCTTTGCTGGCTCTTTGGAAACACCGCTTCCCATGCTGCTACTGCTGCTACTTCCGCTACTTCCGCCACTGCTACCACCGCCGGGACTGGAATCAGAGTTTTCTTCATTGTTCGAAGTAGTTTCTTTGGCGATACTTACGGTCTTTGTCAGTTCATTGTTCGTTTCGTCTTCCTCGAGTATGGTATTTCCGGAATCTGCTACCAGTCTCACATCTATGTTTCCTTCTGCTTCGGGAACCCAGTGGAAAATACCCGTTGTGGTTTCTCCGATCACAATTTCAGGTATCGATATTTTTCCTTCCTGAGTCAGGTTGGTTCCGTTGATATAATATTTTAGCTCACTGCTTTCCGAGTCCCTGAGCCCGTTGTTCTTTACTGATACTGTAAAGGTAATGTTGTCCCCTACTTCCGGAGATGCCGGGTTTAAAGAAAGCGACTCTATTATAAGGTCTGGACGTATGATTTTTACATCGACAATTTTTGTGAATTCATTGTTCTTTTCGTCAAGCTCATAAACGTCTGTCCCGGAGTCGATACGTCCTTTTACTTCCATTTGTCCTTCTCTATCCGGGACCAGAGAGAATATGACCTCTTTCTCTTCTCCTACCGAGAGAGCCGGAACCTGAATCTCATCCTGGGCTGGAGCGGTTCCGTTAATATAATATTCTGCCTGAACTCCTTCTGAGGGGGCTGTACCCTGGTTCTTTACTTTCATGGTGAGGTTCAGAGTCTTTCCGACTTCCCCCTCCGATTCAGGTACGATATCTTCAATAATCAGGTCCGGATAAAAATCTTCTGCTACTAGTACGGTAGCTGTTTTTTCGTTGTTCCCTTCGTTACTCTCAGCTACCAGGTTGTCCTCATCAACAACTGCTTTTATCTCTACAGTCCCTTCTGATGTTGGAATCCATGTATATGATTTATAACTGGTTTCTTCTTTTGGTAACTTGGATATAGCCCATTCTCTAACAGGGCTCCCATCAATGTAGAGATTCAGCATCGTCGCTCCTGAAGTCGCTGTTCCCTGATTCTTCACATTTACCCATATCCTCTGATGCTCACCTGTCTCTGGCTCCTCAGGATAATCAAGATCTATTATCAGGTCCGGAAGACCACTTCCTGCTACTGTTACAGTGGCTGTCTCTTCGTTGTTCCCTTCGTTACTCTCAGTTATCAGGTTATCCTCATCAACAACTGCTTTCAGCTCTACGGATCCTTCTGATTCCGGAACCCATGTATATGAGACGGAACTGCTCTCTCCACTGGATATCTCGGATACGTCCCATTCTCTAACCGAGTTTCCGTCAATGTAAAGGGCCAGAGTCGTTGTTCCTGAAACTGCATCTCCCTGATTTTCCACTATTGCTGTGATGGTCGCCTCTTCGCCAACTTCTGGGGTTGTCGGGCTCCAGGAAATTTCCTTAACCACCAGGTCAGGCAGTAAAACAGTTGAATTCCCGTCGGAAGGTATATCCTCAGCTGCAGCAACCACAGCTGGCATAATTCCGGGAATTAGCAGCATTATTATCAACACGTGAATCAATGAATGAAAATAATTTACTTTCATTTTTATTAGCCTCCGCCCCACAAGTTTATGAACAGAACATTCTGGTATGTTGTATTCTATGACAAATAATCCTCCAATTTGCCAAAATTTAAGACAGATTACTGGTGCATCGATTCCAAAATAGGTCCATTGGTTAATAGAAAATTCATTGATCAATAGATCTATTCAAAACCAAGGATTATGAACGTACTTTGGAATCTCAGCTAGTTTATGATTAGTAATTTATGCCAGGTAGTTTTCTGTTTCGTCGAAATTAAGGTATATTAGTAGCTTATTGACAGGTAGCTATATAATTCATCGAAATTAAGCTTCTGATTTTTATCTCGGGCGAAAATTTTCGAGCAACTCCTTATCCGGAATATATATCTTCCCAATGATTACTTCACACAATACATTACTTCTCCTGCTTCATATTTAAGGTTCTACACTCTCAATTCTTTTTTCCTTCGAAAAGCTTGCTTTTCAGAGGAGGAACTCTCTCAAACCCTTTTTTCCTAAGGTTTTTGTTCTGTCTGACCCTCTGCCGCATTAAGTAAAACATCTCTTCTGCTGCGCGCAGGGTATTCTCTATCAAAGCAGTTCGAGCTCTTACCTTCTTGAAGCTTTATTCTCTGTGTTTCTGCAGAACTGACCTGATATATTATAATTTTATCTATTTCTGTTTATTTTATTTCAGAGACAAACTCCGGAAGATTTTCCTCAAAATTCATTATATCCACTTATTGATTGCCTCTGTTTATTAACTTCTTATAAATACATCAACACTCCTGTAATGGAAGCCCTTTTCTTTCTCTCTTCTCAAAATGTTCCTGTTCATAGATTTAATCTAAAAATAGGCGAGTGATTAAATGAGTGTATAAGGTCTAAAAGTAAACAAAAACTTAAAAAATTGATGTGTAAAGAGTTAATGGACGAAAAAACATAATAAAAACAATTATAAATATCTATTTAATATAACTAAATCTAATAACAGAAAATAAACGTACAAAACTCAGGCAATCAGGTATTTACTATCCTTTATCTGAGCCCTGCTGTCCACACCGAGGATTTCGGCGATTTCAACGCCTTCACTTCCTACATCTGAAAGGCGGGTGTACATCTCAGTTTTTGAGATATATTTCTCGGTTCTCGTCCCGTCAGCCTTTTCCATCTTGATGGTAATTTCTTCTTTATTGTGCCCTCTTGCCAGGCATTCGTGGACTATCACACCGTACTGTTCGGCAATTACTTTCAGGCAGTCGAAAATTTGATTTGTTGAGACTGCATCCTCTTCGTCAAGCAGGACTTTTGAGAGGGTATAGGTTCGGAGATTTTCCCGAAGGTAATTCTGGACCTTCTCCGGAATTTTGGCTAGATCTCTCATGTCTATATAACCCCCAAGATCTTTGTCTTCGGTTATCTCCCTTTCATCCTCATATACAAAGTACTTGAGTCCTCCGCCTTCTATCCTGAACTTCCGGTTTGCTTTTTTATTTTCAAGAATTATACGGACATTTTTTTCGCTGTCGTATTCGAGGGAAATTACGAGAAACTCGGACAGGTCCTGCATTTTTATTTTTTCTTCTTTTCGCAGGATGCCTGTCTTTGTCCATACGGGAAGACTAAGGCTTCCGATAAGTCTCTCTACTGTCAGAGGCTCTTCTGTAAACCAGAGTTTATAATAATATTGCAGGCCTGAAACCGAACCTTCCATTTCCCCTGAAACTCCGTTTACACTGCTGGAAAGCTCAAATCTCTTCTCTGCTCCATATATTCCTGAAATCAAAAAAGGAGTAAGGGCTTCAAGAACCTTTGTCTCAATTTTTTGATATTCCTGGGCAGCTCCACTTTCTATTTTTCTGGACTCTATTTCGAGAATTTCACGTTTTTTCCCGAAGTTTTCATTGCAGGTGATCAGTATCGAATCGGCACAGGGCATCAAATCCTCGGTGCCTATATCTCTTGCTAATTTCTTGACCAGCGAGCTGAGTTTCTCCTCAAAAATATCCATTCCGGTAATTCTGTTGTTTAATTCATGGAGTGCTTCTTTATTTTTGCACTTGATTTCTATTATGGAATTCTCCAAAGGGATTACTCGGGCCGTTATATCTATGAATGATTTTAAATCTTCAATGAAATCCCTCTGCACAGGTAGTTCCGTAGAGTCCTGATAAATGTATTTCATAAAAAGCATCCTGGATATCTGAACTAACTCTTCAAATATTCTATGCCTTATAGCTATATAACATTTTATCCATATTTTCAGGCATTTTTATATCACATTCCCTCTCCCCTTACGTTACGCCTTCACCCGGATTTTTCCCTTAAATCTTTGGAAGGGGTTTACCCTTCCGGAATTCATAAAAGAACTTTTCGGACAGGATCCAGAATCTCATTTATATATTTTGCAGCTGCATTTTTAAGGTCCATAGGGTGGACTTTTTCTCCTATGAAGTTGCTTTCCATCTCAGCATAACTGTTATATGTGACGTTCCCCCCGAATTTTTCCGGTCTTTCAATAACAACTGTCTCGTACCTTGGGAAGATGTGATAGCGGAAAAGAGCAAGGATAGGGTTTTCTTCTACGTCTCCGATCTTGCAGAAAGCCTTCTTAAACTTCCTGTAGATCTCTTCTTCAGTATCATCTACCGAAATAAAATTTTCCTTTGAAGAAGCCATCTTGGTTCCGTCAAGCCCGAGAAGAATTGGAGTGTGAATACAGATCGGTGTGTCAAACCCGAGGCTCTTTAAATTTTCACGGGCAAGCATGTGGATTTTTCTCTGGTCAATCCCCCCCACCGCCACATTCACCCCAAGCAGAGCAATATCAATAGCCTGCATCAGGGGATAAACCATCTGGGAAACGGTGGGGTCGTCCATTGCACGTCCGACCTCGTCCATGCTCCTCTTTGCTCTGTTAAGGGTGACTGCCCTTGAAAGTTTGAGCACGTTTAACATGTACTCGGCTCCCAGCTGGAAGTCTGAACCGTAAACGAAATCGGTCTGTTCTTTATCAAGCCCGAGAGCGATAAAGCAGCGCCTGTTGTAGTCTGCAATCTTCCGGACTTCTTCCAGCGTGCCTTTTTTGTTCAGATAAGCGTGTACATCCGCAAGCAGGACAGTGATCTTGAACCCTGCTTTTTGCAAATCTATTAACTTGTTCACGGTAAGGACGTGCCCCATGTGGATTTTTCCGCTCGGCTCGTAGCCTACGTAAGCACGGGGAGCTTCTTTATTGTCAAGCAGTCCTTCCAGTTCTTCTTCGGTTACAATTTCCTGAACATTTCTTCTGATAAGCTCAAGTCTGTCCATTGCATCTACATTCCTTTTCTTTTCTTATCCTGAAAAACTCAGTTTCTATTAATAAGTTTCTCTAAAAACGGGATTCCTTCTTCGGATTTGAATTTTGGGATTTCCGATTCTTTTTTTCTTCTCAGATATTTTGCAGCTTCGTTCTTCCCCATGCCTTCGTTCCTTAGAGCATAGTATCCCCAGGAAGCTACAAAGTTGCACCCTGCTTCAAGCTGCCTCCAGTGGAAATACTCCGGGATTTCTTCTTTTTGAAGAGCCACAAGTCTTGAATCAAAAGCTATGGATTCTTCAGGCCGCAGTTTTATTGTAAGAGCACTTCCCAGAAAGCTCGCTACAACAGAATCGATTTTTTCCACTCTGCCGTCAAAAGGGGGGTATGTGAACAGAAAGCTGATTTCATCTGAAAAAGTATAGGCAAAAAGAGGGCTTAAGCCGCTTTTTTTTATGAAGAGTTCGGCAGTGTCCGCCATTGCTCTGGCGAAGGTTTTATCATAGGGTTTCTCAAAGCCCAGGCCTGAAAGTGTATTTTTAATATTCCTGCCGACAGCGCGCAAGACCACTGGCGGGATATAGCGCATTTCAGCATAGATTTCCCGGGTTTTCATATATCTTTTCTAAAGACTATTCAGTCTTCTTTCCTCTTTTTGTATCTCTGGATTACGTCTCTGATTATGATAATGTCGGCTGCTGTTATAACCCAGCGATAGGGAATGATAATACCTCTGCTGCTGATGTCGAAAAGTTCCCTGTTAATGTCCGAAACAGCAAGCCCGGTAACTTTCTGTTCCTCTACATCAATTACAAGGTCCTGCAACTTCCCTACATAAACACCGTTGTTTGTGTATATGTTTAGGCCAAAGAGTGATGTGAGTTCTGCGCGCATTATATCCCTGCTCTATTAAATTATTTCATTAATTTAAGTTATCTGTGCATCCTAAATTTATTTAAATCTCTTCCTCTACCTTATATGAAAAACATACTTATATATCTTACAGTTTTACTGGGCTATATCTTACATTTACTGGGTTCTTTTTTCTCTATTAATGAATATAATTCCAAATTTTACAGTTATTTTATAGCTTAATAGTAGAATAAGCTGGAAAATCGAGCAAAAACAGAATATCAGGCAAATCTCCAGGAGTTTTTACAATCCGTCTGGATTGATTTGCTGATCTTTTCCTCTATGGAATCAGGCTTTTGTTTCGATTTACTTTTCAGCTCTGTTCCCTTTTCACCGGACTTATTTTCAGTTTTACCCCTTTCCAGTTTTATCTGTTTTCGCCTTCTGGATTTATTCTTCATATCCCCAGTTTTGCGATCCCCCTTTTGATCGTTTCTGAAGATTTCCTGAGGATCTCGTACTGGTTTTCATCAAGTTTTAGCTCGAGGACTTCTTCTATGCCGTTTGCCCCCACTTTCACGGGCACCCCGAAGTAAATTCCTTCTTGCCCGTAATGCCCTTCAAGATATGCAGACGTCGGGAGAATGCGCTTTGAATCCTTAAGCACGGCTTCTGCCACGCGCACAATGGCCGCAGACGGGGCATAAAAAGCACTTCCCTGTTTGAGAAGCCCTACTATTTCGGCTCCTCCGTTCACTGTCCTTTCCACAAGCCTGGCAATTGTCTCCTCCGGGAGCAGTTCCGGAAGCGGAATCCCCGAGACTGTTGTATACTGGGGGAGGGGAACCATAAGGTCTCCGTGCCCTCCTATTACCATTGCTTCTACGTCTTTTTTCGAACATTTCAGTTCTTCTGCTATAAAGCTTGCAAAACGCCCTGTATCAAGCACTCCGCTCATTCCGAAGACTTTTTTTGTCTCAAAACCTGTTGTTTTCATAGCCACATAAGTTATAATATCAAGCGGGTTTGTGACATTTATAACAATGGAGTCCGGAGCATACTCTGCAATGTTTCGGGAGACATCTCCTATTATTTTTGAATTGGTTTTCATCAGATCTTCCCTGGTCATTCCGGGTTTTCTGGCAATTCCGGCTGTAATGATCACCAGGTCAGAATCTGCAATGCCTGCATAATCGTTAGTACCCGTTATATACGTATCATAACCATTTATTGACCCTGCCTGCATGAGGTCAAGAGCTTTTCCCTGCGGTAACCCTTCCACAATATCTGTCATGACAATTTCGCCAGGTTCCAGTTCGGCCAGCCGCTGAACCGTGGTCGCACCTACATTTCCTGCACCAATTACAGAGATTTTAGCCATAACTCGTACACCTGTATCAAAGATTTATTTTCAGGAGGCTTTTCTGATTCTGTTCTTACTCCTGATTTAAAAATCGATCCTGAATTTCGAATCGGTCTGGTGGTAGCTATTCTTTGTATTTATTTTTTTGGCTTTCTAGAAATCCTGAACTTACCTTTTCCCCTATCTCATTTAGTTGAACCATCTCGTCCTCTTTATATTTTGCCCTCGCAAGAGATGAAGAGTAGATTTTATTAAAGAGTAGATTCTATCCTAACTGAATAAGTATATTAGCCTTGTCTACACTCCCACGGGTCGAGTCTTCATGGAAGGGTTGACTATTAACAATGTCTAAACAATGTCTAAACACGACTGGCATATTCCTGAAAACCCCCCTGTCTGCGTTCCATATTACTTTCAGTCCTCATGCAGTATTTTTATTAAAGATCACTTCCAATGAGTCAGGGGAAAAATGCTGAAGAACACATATATTCACATTCCGGGTGTAGGCAAGGCTCTTGAACAGAAAATCTGGGCTTCGGGAATAAATAGCTGGGACGAGTTCCTGGAAATGGAGGATCGGATCTCTATTCCTCCTTCAAGGAAAACCAGAATCTGTGAGGAAATAAAGACCTCTTGCAGGCATCTGGCTGAAAAAGATTGTTTCTTTTTTTCACAGCGCCTGCCATCTGCAGAACACTGGAGGACTTATTCTCTATTTTCCGACTCTGTCGCTTTCTTTGACATCGAAACCACAGGGCTTTCTCCTGCCAGAGACAGGATAACCGTTGTTGGAATCTATGACGGGAACGAGCCCAAAATGTATGTGCGGGGAATCAACCTCGATGACATAGTGGAGGAATTTTCAAAATACAGGCTCCTTGTATCCTTTAACGGGGCTCGCTTTGATATTCCTTTCATCAAATCCGAATTTCCCGAACTGGAGTTCAAGCAGCTCCATATCGACCTGATGTATCCCCTGCGGCGTATAGGGTATGGCGGGGGTCTCAAAAATATCGAGAAAGTGCTCGGAATTCGTAGAAGTGAGGATACGGATGGAATGGACGGATTTGATGCGGTCAGGCTCTGGAGGCAGTACGAGAAGGGGGATAAGGGAGCTCTGGACCTGCTTCTTAAATATAACCGGGAGGATATAGTCAACCTGAAAACCATTATCGAACTTACTTACCCTAAAATGGTTGAAAAGGCTCTGAAGACGTGAATCGGTGCGTTTTCCTCTGAAGATCTTGCCAAAAAGTAGAAATGTCAGCAACAGGTATATATTGTCAATTAATAACTTATATGCTATATTTCTATTCTGGATTTTGGCCTTACTGATTCATTGCTGGCTTTTATGGCAAAATCTTGTATGAAATCTCGTACGTAATTGCACAGACCCATTATGGTATTGAACGCTATCCGTATGCTCTAAAAGAAAGGGGAATTCAATGGCAGTAACACTGAAGTTCGGGGATAAAGTCACTGTTGCAGATGTAAGAAAGCTCCAGGACATGGAAGATGTGGTGTTTGACAGGGAATGGTTTGAAAAGATCTATGAGAGAAATCGGGACATGTATTATATGTTCAGGGATCTCGCTAAAAATGACGTCGATCATGGGGTAATTGAATCCCATCACCTCAGGTATGATATTACAAGAATCCCTCCAGGGATGCTCGGTTCGGAATACGTTAAAACCGTAGGTCATTACCATCCGTTGGTTCCCGGCACGGATGTTTCTTATCCTGAGCTTTACCAGGTGCTTGACGGTTCTGCTACTTATGTGCTGCAAAAAGCGAAGCCCGGGGAAGAGGACATTGTTCTGGATGTGGCAGTTATCAAAGCAGAAAAAGGAGACCTTGTACTTGTCCCGCCAGGGTACGGACATGTCACAATAAACGCTTCTGAAAAGACCCTTGAAATGGCAAATTGGGTTTGCCGTGAGTTCTCATCGGTTTACGAGCCTATAAAAAGACTTTCCGGGGCTGCATATTTCCTTCTTAAAGACGGCTTTGCCAAAAATCCCCTTTACAGGGATATTCCACCTATTCGTTATCTCAAACCTCTGGGCTTTGATGAAATAGGGCTTGCTTTCGGGGAAAACATGTACGATCTTGTGCATAGGGCTGAGAAATTAAGGTTCTTATCGGCTCCGCAGGACTATATGGGCTTCCTGTCGGGAGTTCTGTGAGTAGGTTTTCGGGTTTCGGGATGTGTACGATTAACATTCTATGTTTTTCTGAAAGATTCTCTCAGAAACCTAATTTCAAACCTTTTTTCTATCATCTTAAACCCTGATTTTCATCTTTTTATTGTGTCCTTATGGGATAGGGATTTGTAGCCAGTGTTTGCAGACATCGGGTTGATGCCAATATTAAATATATTTTTTCAATGCCAGCGAGAGGATATTTTTTCTAGTGGAAGGACAATTTTTATCCATACGATACACAACTTATAATAGGTATTAATACTTTCAATTAGATGAGGGTTGAAATGCAAAAAAATGGATACCGTATTCAGTTTACATCATCCAGAATCAGGGATCTCATGTACAGGACTACATTTAATCCTAAAAAAATGGATGGCGATATCATACTTAATCTCTCCGTTATCGAGAAAAAAGACCTGGATGATGTGCTCGGGATCTTCAAGATGGTAATCTCAAGCGGGCTTTCCGTAACTCCTTACGTAAAAGTAATTTCCGAAGGGGAGTCAATCGGAAACCTGACCGTTGGAAATGGAAAAGTAGGGGTCGGAACTGTTTGCAGTATAACTATTGATGGCGTACTGTTAAAAGCAGGAATTCCTGTGCATCCGAAGCTTGGGGGGGTTGTCCAGATCCGAAACGGCATACCTGTACGTTTTACCGATGTGCTGACATATGTGAGTACAACCGTAGATCCCCTGGAAGTCCTGATGTCGCAGGGAATTACGTCCGTGTCTGAAATGCTCAGGACAGGTTCGGGCAAGGTTCTTGCAAACCTGAGAGAATCTCCCATGGTTGCAAGAGATGCGATCGAAAGCACCCTTTCTGACTTACTGGATGCAGGTTTCAGCGGAATTTTAGAAGTAGGGGAACCGAACACGAGGGTTCTTGATATCCCTATTGAGAGAGACCACCTCGGAATAGTTGTCATCGGAGGAACAAATCCGATGGCTGTCGTACAGGAGTATGGAATTCCTATCGACACAAGTGCAATGTCAAGGTTAATTCCTTTCAGGGAAATGAGCCGGATTGAAGACCTGGTCTGAGACCTGCTTATGACCTCTATTCCAACCCCCCTCTTTCAGCAGTCCTTAATTTGATTTTCAAGAAAACCGGCTTTCTATAATTTTTCCCCGATGGCTGCTTTAATCATCTTGAAGCTGTTTTTCGTTGAAGCTGTTTTCCTATGAAAATGTCCAGTTTTCGGGCAAAGTCTTCCTTCATGTTTACAGGAATAGTTGCTCCCGCGGCGATATCGTGTCCGCCGCCTGCTCCCCCGACCTCGGCCGAGACCGTTGACATTGCTTCCGACAGGTTTACTCCTCTGCGGATCAGGTCCTGCGTCCCTCTTGCCGAGACCTTTATCCCTCCTTCTGTGTTTGCAAAGGCGATAATCGGAAGATTTCGGTTTTCGACTATTGTGGAGCTCATGCCTGCAATTATTCCTACAATAGTTTCTTTTATCTGCGAACCTGCATCGAAGTACTGTATGTTCTCGAGCTGAGTAATTCCATTTTCTTTAACGTACACAAGTCCGTTAACGAGGTTCTGCCTGTGTTCGGCAAGCAGTTTTCTGGCTTCTTCGTAGGCGCTTTCTCTGTCTCCCATGCAGACTGCAAGCCCGATGTCAGCATGGTCATACCGGGCAGTAGCATTCAGGAGTGTGGAAAACTCTGAGGCATCTCTCATTTCCGTTCCTTCCCTCTCATTGAGAAGGACATACACCTCACCTATCAGGCGCTCAATCCTGTATGACGGGATCCCTGATCTAAGACAATACTGGAAGAGCCCTGTGACAATTTTCTGTTTTTCTGAAACCTTCAGGTCTATCCAGCGCACCCAGCGCTCGTCCTGACTGTAGCGAACATTCAGGGTATGAAGAAATTCTATACAGGCTTCTTCATTTCCGGTAAGTCCGGGAAGGTAAGGGTCAGATGAGTACTGCAGAAGTTTGTAGACGGGGCGGGTCTGCTTTCCGAACAGAGTCAGGTCTTTTTTGAACTCAAGGTACCCTCCTTGCACCCCATCCTCCAGAATTTGCCGATTAATTCCTACAAGCTGTCCCATTTTCAGGTGCTGCATATCCCCTACAGCCCCTACTATGGCAAGCGGGGATAGGTCTCTGTTCTTCCCGAGGGCTGAAGCCAGAAGGTAAGTGGTCCCCGAGCCGCTAAGTTCGTAAGACCCGTTTGCCCCAAAAAGGTGCGGATTGAGGTGAAGATCTAGATTGCCCTGAGGCTGGTGATGGTCTGAGACAACAGCGCTGATCCCGCGTGATTTTATCTGTTCGCACATCCCGCTTCCGAGGTCCGTAAAAATTACAAATTCGTGGTTTTCATCTGCGACAGTATCAAGGACTTTTTCATCGAGCTGCTTTACAAAACGTGTTGTATATTCGAAATTTCCCCGCTCAAGAGCTGTGCAGATAATCCCTGCAGAAGTCAGCCCGTCCGCATCAATATGGGATACTACGTGCACTGTCCTGTGTTTTCTTATCTCTTCGGCGCACCTGTTCGCTTCTTTTCCGAATGCTTTCATAGTTTCAGTCATTACTCTCTCCGAGATTCTCTGCTGCTTCGGTTAAGTTCTCTTTTTCTCAGCGATTTTTTCTTTCCCACTCTCTGGGGTTTATCGTGTAATCTTTTCCGTTCCTTTTGATTTCCGGAAAACTTCGGATTTCCTCTACTGTGAGTTTAAGATTTTTTGTACGATAAAACTTCTCCAGCTCTTCCCAGGGCACCATATATGCTTCCCTTTCGCGCCCGGTCCCGAGGCGAAGCTCCACTGCAAGGAAGCCTTTCCTTCCTGATCGATTCAGGTAGTCCGAAATCCTTTCGATTTGATGGATTCCTTTTTTGTCTACAGTAAAATGCTGGGAGAAGTAAAGTGCATTTGCTCCTTTATCCACGGAAATACTTTTGCATTCTATTCCCAGGTACAGGTCAGGGTCAAGGGAATCTACAAGCACGTCGAGAAACTGGGAGGTGAACCTGTGCTGTTTAAGTCGATAGGAGATGGCTCTTATACCTTTTTCCTTAATGTATGCGTTAAATGAGTTTACAAGCACACGTTCGAACTCGGTCATAAAATCCTTTCTCCTGTTTTTCTCTATTTTATTTAATCTTTTTATCTAAATAACGGGGTATAGCCGGATTTATCTATAATAGTTTCCTTTAAAAGCTTACTGGTAATTGAAATTTCAAATCTGGTGATGGAAATCTCAAATCCATTGATTTCAGGACCCGTTAATTATATAAGACCAATTTTCTAAAAAATTTTATCCTGGATTAGCTACAGGACCTATGACGTTTGCTTCAGGATATGTCTCTGGCTAATTAAAAAAGTAAAGCAGGGAATTTTGCCGGAGAATAAATGCCGACCAGGATTCTGATCGGCTTATTTTGAATTTTATTTTAATTTGATACGAGAAAGGTCACAAAGTCCGGACTGAGCCTTGTTTCCCTTACAAGTCTTTCTACGGTGTCTTCATCAGAAAGACCTTCTTCCTTCAGTTCCTTTATGCGGTCAAACACATGCTGGGAAACTTCGGAATATTCATTGATATCTTTTCTGTGGCCCCATACATCGCCTTCAAGCAAGGAAATGTTCTGCATTGAGAGATACATCTGTGCAGAACTGGAGATAGTTCTCTTGTACGAGCTCGGGATGTGGATCGCTTTTACTTCCGGACACTTCAAAATGAGTTTAAAAATGTCCTTGTTGGATGGCCTGAATGCGAGATGGACAATTTCCTCATTGAGTTTTAAAGTGTCAATCTCTGCTTTTGAACTTACAACTCTAATTTTCATTTTTATCACCGTTCTTTCCAGGTTTTTTAGAGTTTCTTAGGGTTTAATTCGTTTTTTTTGGGTTTCTTAGGGTTTAATTTAGGGTTTAATTAGGGTTTAATTAGGGTTCAATTAGGGTTTTTAATTTAATTTATAGCCTAATTTAGGGTTTAATTCAGGATTTCTAATTTAATTTATAGCCTAATTTAGGGTTTAATTCAGGATTTAATTCGGGATTTAATTCGGGATTTAATTCAAATTTTAATTCAGGTTTTTATCTAATTTTTGTTTTTATTTTCAAGTTTAAGACCGAATTAGGGCTTTGAATTCGGCCTGTTATATTTTTTATTAGGTTAAGATCTCATAATATTTATTTTTTTATGAATGTTTTTTTACTTTTATTTTTTTCAAAATTTGTTCTTGAAACTGATTCAGTTAATAGCCATACGTTTTACACATTCTGTTTTTATCCTTGGTTTTATAATTTTTCTTTCTAGGATTTGTTTTAAGTGGTCAGCACTCTTTTCCCGAATCTTGAAGAATATTTTTTCCTGAATGCAAAAATTATTATTTTATTTTTGGATGTAACCCTTTTTACATAATTAGTGAAGATGGATATACGTTAACATACCATATTATTTAATATTTTTTTCTGTAAATTTCTCCTGTGAAATCCATCAATTCGAATGCTTCGGACAGGGGTTTTAGTTAAATAGTTCTTTTTTATTGTCCTTTTTTTCCTTATCTTTCAGGTAACACGGATAAAATACTTACAGTCTCCTTTATGTTTTCAACCTTTTTTACGACCCCTATCATTCTTACCCCCCGACGGTTAAACTGAATTTTCTTCAGAATCAGTTCTTCTATCTTTGTTTATTTTAACTGACTAACGTATGAATTTTGATTTACACTACAATATTGTTATTCAGTTGACTTGCTTAATTTGCACAGTACTATTTATATTTTTACATTAATTATGTTTGATCTACCCTATACATTTTATATATTGTACCTGTATTAAAAAAAGATACACTATTCAATTTGTTTGTTTTCTCTTTACTGATTTGTATTTATTTTTATTGATTTACTTACCGAGGTTGTAGCTTTTTCCTCCGGAATGTTTGATCCCAGCCAAATCTCTCCAAACATAATATTTTAAATTGTACAGTCATTCTCCTATATTTGTAAAATTAATTACTCTGTAGTGCATTGTTTAAATTTATATGTTTTTTTATATTGTTTTTCTCAACTCCTGCTATTTCCTAACTACACTTTAAGGGGCAGTTTTTCCGGAATCTGAATATTTACAGGGGTTATTTCTTGATAAACTGGAACTAAAAAGAGTTGAAGAAATATTGGCGTAAGGGGAGTTAAAAAGGTTCTTGTAAAGAGGTTGAAATATGTTATGAAAAGAGGATTGAAATACCTGCTTGATGGTCCAAAACCCGGTTTGCGGTATGCAGGAAAAAGAGGGCTATTTTTTAGCCTCTCAGGGTCTTTGCCATATAAAGTCCGTCAAGATTATATCCGAGTTTTCGGTAATATTCTCTGGCCCCGATTCCACTGATTATTGCAAGTTTCTCATAGCCGGCTTCGGATGCGATTATTTCCGCGTGCTCAATAAGTTCTTTCCCATATCCCCTGTGCTGCCATTCCTTTTGTTTTGCTCCTTTTCCCACAGGGACCATGGAGCCGTAAACATGCAGTTCTCTTATAAGGGCGGAATCCTGCAGTTCCCGGCGGTGGGGAGCTGCCGGGAAACGCAGCCGGGTAAAACCTATAAGGACATCTGCCGAAAGATCCTCAAAAGCAATGAAATATTCCGTACCGTTGCAGGCCTCGTAGGTTTCCATGGTAAGCTCGATATCTTTTTCGTTTATCCTTCCTCCTTTCAGGCTGTTATGTCCTACTTCCCTGCAGCGTATGCAGCGGCATTTGCCTCCTTTTTCCCGGAGTTTTTCCTCTGCAAGCTGCCTGAGGTTACTCTTTCTGACACCTGCAAAGATCTGGTGGGCGGGAATGTCTCGCTGGATGCGCTGGAGTCTTACCCATTTGGGCAGGACGGCTTTTATGTCTGCAACAAGTTCTGCAGCCTCTTCATCGGAAAGGGCCTGATATTCTCCGGCTTCCCACATCCTGTACAGCGCTGTGCCTTCGGTCACAAGGGTCGGATAAATCTTGAGGTAATCCGGTCTGAAGCGCGGATCTTCAAAGAGTTTTTTGAACCCTCTTAGATCGAGTTCTGAATCCGCTCCCGGGAGGTGGGGCATCATGTGGAAGCCTACTTTAAAGGCGCTGTCTCTTAAAATCCTGTTAGCCCTGACGATTTCTGCAACGCCGTGTCCTCGCTGCATCCGCGTCAGGATAAAATCATAGACGCTCTGGACTCCAAGCTCAACTTTTGTTCCTCCGAGCCTGAGGAACTCGTCCACATGTTCTTCTGCTGCCCAATCTGGACGGGTCTCGAATGTTATGCCCACGTTCCGGATATCAGCTACTTCATTAGCTTTCTGGGCCTCTTCAAGAGGGATGTAAGGGGAGGCTTTTCCTATCCTCCAGGCGTTTTCCCTCCATTCGGTGCCTGTGAAATCGTTCATCGCCTCAAGGCAGCGTTTGCTGAACCATTCCTGATAATCGAGGCTGCGGGCTGAAAATGTGCCTCCCATGACTATCAGCTCCACCTTTTCCACATCATGGCCTATTTCCTTTAGCTGGGAGAGCCTGGACTGGACCTGGGTGTAAGGGTCAAACTCGTGTTGAATTGCCCTCATTGCTGCAGGTTCTCTTCCCATGTAGCTCTGAGGGGATTTAAAAGCCGAATTGGGGCCGCCGGGGCAGGGCAGGCAAACTCCGTGAGGACATGGGGCAGGGGAGGTCATTACGGCAATTACCGCAACTCCGGAAATTGTCCTTACAGGTTTTCGCCTGAGGAACTCTTTTATTACTGCCTGCTCCTCGGGTGTACCCTGCATAATTATATCTCCGTTCCTGGGCAGGCTGGCAAGATGATATAGTTTACTTACGTCTTTTTTTACTTTGTTCAACTGGTCTTCGTTTTTTATTTCCCCGACAAGTACCTTTTCAAGGGTATTCCTGCAGGCCCTCTTATAATCAGTTTCCTTCATTTCAAATTCCGTCTACTTCATTAAAACAGATAATTTTACTTTCTCTTTTTGTACGGATGATCATTTCAGTCTTTAACGTTGTACCGGGTGAATGTATCAATTATAATATCCGTGTGGGTGAGTGTATCAAATATAAGGTATCCGTAATCGATTACTCCGAATAGTTGTCGATTACTCCGAATAGTTTCTCAATTACAGTACCTGATTACCAATTTCTCTGAGTTGAGCCTCAATGAGTTGGGCCTCAATAATAGTATAATATAGTCAATTGATTTGAAGAGGGAATCAATTGACAAGTATCATGGCTGTTATCTGTCACGGATATATTTCCCGGGTATCCGGAAGGGTTGGCAATTTCGTTTGTCTTGTGTTGATCAACAGAAATCAAATCCTATGATAAAAGTTCCCAGCCCTATTGCTGGCTTGAGGCCCATGACAGATCTTATATATTCATCCGAAGGTGTGGAAGGAGATGCGAGCACAATGTTGTTTATGCTACTCACGCACTCTAAATCCTCACACTTTTGTGGAGGGAGGACAACGGTGAGAGGTTCCTTACCTGCCTCCTTTGGCTTTGGTACTGCACTTCTGTAAATTACAAAATTTCCCATCACCATCATATCTTTGCATTTTTTGCACTCTTCGATTTTTTCGGGGTCATAGATATCCTCTCCTACTTTTTCCCCGTATTGCATGAGAATCACATTTGGTCCCTCTGGCCATACATAGTCCATGTTGGTTGTAAAGGCTATGATTATCTCTCGCTTGAGAACTTCTTTGATTCCCTGATTGTCTCCGACTCCCATGCCCATCAGGACTGCGCCTTCGGCTTTTTTCTCGAGCTCAAATATTTTCTCCTTATCTTTTTCATTCAAAACGTACGTATCTTCTACGCCTTTGATGGCTTTAATCCTGCAGAGGACATCCTGAATAATATCTTGGCATTCCAAAGCTGATACCCCTTGTTGTTTTTTAATCCTATGTTGTGCTGTTCATATAAAATATGATCTTATATAGTTTACCTGTCTGAGATTCGGGTACCCACTCTTTAGGGGGTCCTTTCTTGAAGCTACTTCTCTACTTTTTCTTTTATATATTTTTCTTATTTTATATTTCTTTTCTCATATCGTCAATTTCTAATAGGCTGCATAATTATGCTGCAATCCGAGCAATATGTACAAATTTTGACTTTTATTTATGTAAAATTAATGAAAGTCTGTGCGGAAAATAACTTAATTGTTTCAAATGTTTATTCCCACTTCGCCTTAATTCCCTAAATTTGCAGGCTTATGGGGTGTTCAGGTACTGTTTCTTTCCGGAAGATGGCTGACACTGTAATACGTAATTTACCCTGGCTTTTGAAATAATAAAGCCCTTGCTCCTGTTTTACAGTTGAAAAATTGCTGATCCGTGTGAGATGCGGAACGTGAGGTGTGGAACATTTTTTCCATTTCAAGAGCTTTTTAAAATAAGCAAACCTCAAATAAATGGAGTTTCTACATAATTGGTTTTTAAAATTAGTATTGTTTCAAATTCTTTAGCCCTGTTTCCAGAAACACATTATCCTTTTTCCATGGTGTTTTATAAGTATTTCGACTTTGTCTTTTATGTTAACCTCTGACGAATATTCTGCCCGGGTCCTTTCGACATTTACCGTCATTTGTATCGTTGTTTTGCGCTTTTCCTCTCTAATTTCTCTGAAATAGACCACAAAAGATTTAATAATGCAATTATTTTATAGAACACTTGTAATCCAATTTAGAGGGATACGGAGGGAATGAAATCCTCTTCGACAATAGACGAAAATGGACAAGTCTTATTTGGCGAAGAACGGTGAAACCCTTTAAGTGTTTGATCCCGACACTTCTTCTTACATACGATATATCTTAACAAACATGGAGGAAACAATAAAATGAAGAGATTTGCAGCATTATCACTGGCTGCCCTCATGCTTCTCACTGTATTTGCATCCGCCGCAACTGCAGCAGACATGATTGAGATCCGTGGTCCAGTGTACAATGGCTCTGACATCGAGGACATTATTGCTACATATGGCGATGATGGACTCCTTACAATGGATGCAACTGACTTTGCAGCATTCTACTACGACATTGACGATAACGTAACAACCGAAACCCTTTCCATTGAACAAGTTGAAGGCACTGAAAACAACGTCATTGGAGAAAACGGTCTCATTTACCAGACAACCATCCAGGAAGTTGAATACGAGTACTACAACCCGGATGCCGGCTGGGACAACTACAGCCTGATGGGTTTCTTCGCAGAGAAGTACATTCCAATCAACCCTGACAAGGCAGACAAGCTCTCAAAGCTCATCCTTGACAGCGATGACAAGTACACCATCAGAACCGGTGAACTCCTCGACCTCGGCGACGGCTACGCTATCGAAGCCAAGCAGGTCGATGTTGACGGTGAGAAAGTCTGGCTCGAATTCACCAAGGACGGAGAATTCGTAGATGACGAAATTATCTCAGTTTCATCTACTGACGATGAAGCCAACACGTGGGATGTAGAACTCGATGACATCGAGGACGAAGACGATGTTGTTGTCCTCAAAGTCCATGTCAACCAGGTCTTCCAGGGTGCAGTCGACAGCATTGCCCAGATCGAAGGTCTCTGGCTCATTGACTACGCAAACGCAATGACCATCGAGTCTGATGACGAATTCGGTAACCTTGACGATGTATCCATCGACGGTGACACCCTTACCATCACCAACGAAGACACCTTCACTCTGACCAGGGACTCCGATGAGGAAATCGGTGAGGGTCTCTACTTCACCACAGCTGACACCCCATCCTCTGTACTCAGGTTCTATGCAATGAAGGAAATCACAGACCCCGGTACCTATGAAATCAGGGGATCAGTCGCTTCCGGCTTTGGTAACCAGGAATGGGATGCAAGCAGCTTTGCAGGCTTCTACTATGACATCGACGATGATGTTTCCACTGAAAAACTCACAGTCTCCGACCTTGAAGGAAACGTGATAGATGAAGGCGGTCTCGTTTACACCACCACCATCGCAAAGGTTGACTACGAGTACGACAACCCGGACGCAGGCTGGGACCAGTACCCTGTTATGGGTTTCTTTGCAGAAGAATACATCCCGATCAACCCTGACAAGGCAGACAAGATCGCAAAGCTTATCCTTGACAGCGATGACAAGTACACCATCAGAACCGGTGAAATGCTCGACCTCGGTGACGGCTACGCTATCGAAGCCAAGCAGGTTGATGTTGACGGTGAGAAAGTCTGGCTCGAATTCACCAAGGACGGAGAATTCGTAGATGACGAAATCATCTCAGTTTCATCATCTACTGACGATGAAGCCAACACGTGGGATGTAGAACTCGATGACATCGAGGACGAAGACGATGTTGTTGTCCTCAAAGTCCATGTCAACCAGGTGTTCCAGGGCGCAGTCGACAGCATTGCCCAGATCGAAGGTCTCTGGCTCATTGACTACGCAAACGCAATGACCATCGAGTCTGATGACGAATTCGGTAACCTTGACGATGTATCCATCGACGGTGACACCCTTACCATCAGCAATGAAGACACCTTCACTCTGACCAGGGATTCCGAAGAAGAAATCGGAGAGGGCATGTACTTCATGGTCGCTGACACTTCATCCTCTGATCTCAGGTACTACCCATACGTTGAGAAGACCATCGGCGATGAAGTCCCAGGTGCAGAGGAAACCGAGACAGTAACCGAAACCGAAACCGAAACTGAACCCTCAGGAGAAGTTACTGAAACCGAAACCGAAACTGAACCCGGAGAAACCGAAACCGAAACCGAAACTGAACCCGGAGAAACCGAAACTGAACCATCCGGTATTCCTGGATTCGGATTCGTGTTCGGCCTTGTCGGACTCCTCGCAGTAGTTTACCTCGTCAGGAGGAACAACTAAATTTTCTGAGTGAAGGGTTTTCCTACCCTTCTCTCTTTTAAATTCTTTTTTGGTTTCTTTTGCAGATAAGTTTTTATTTGTAGATTTCTTAATTCCCTCGATGCTTTTAATTCTGAAATCCTGATTCTTTAAACCGTCTGTTTCAGGGTTACAGATCAAGGTGAAATACCATGAAAAAAAGTATAGCTTTAATATCTGTGTTTGCGGTTTTGATGATCGCGTTTTCAGGCTGCGTGGACAACAATTCCCCTGCAGTTAACGGGACAGACTCGGCCAATCCGGAAACAAATGTAATTTCTGAGGATGACGTAGCCGGAATAAGCACACTTGAAACTCTTCCTGCAGGCTTTGAGTACGTTGATACCATTCCTCTCTCCACGGATGAAATTAAAAGTGACTACAACGCTGAAAATGTCTCCGGGGTCCTTAACGTCTCCGAAGGGATCTACAAAGACTCTAACGAAACTAATTATTATATAGATGCAATCGAACTTGAAGATGAAGAAGTTGCAAACAATTTCATCGACGCATACAAAGCTTCTTTCCCTCCGTTGAGCAGTGGCTCCCGTTTTACCGATAAATCCTTTAACGGACATTCCGCTGTGAAAATCACCGAATATGTTACATCAGGAGGAGAAACCGTTCCCAGATACACCTACATCTGGAACAATGAAAACTATGTGATAGTAGTTTACGGAAACACTGCTGAAGAAGCTCCCATCAGGCAGCTGGCAGAAGCAACCGGATACTAATTCCTTTTCAGTAAAGTTGATATTCTTCAACTTTTTTATTTCCTTTTTAAAATTGACGGCTCCGGATTAATCGGTTGGTATTCCGAATTTTCAAAGCTGGAATCTTTTGTTTTTCTGTTTTACTCTTTGATTCTCTTCCTCGCTTACAAGCGTCTCAGAAGCTTTTACTTGCCGGCGTGTTCTCTTCATTCGTCTATCTTTTTGTCTTTTCGGGAAAGACCGCTCTCCTACGTCGAGCGGGAAATGAACGACACTGTATAGCGAATAACGTCGAAAGGGTCAGAGATATCTTTAATTTAGTCCGCTTGGTTCAGCTCATTACTTAAACCATCAACTAGGGAAGAACAAGTTCTGTGAACATTGGGAATAAAGGCATATGAACGGAGGGTTAGAATATTTGAATAGGAGATCTAAAAGAACCGAGATGTAAAAAAGGGCAGCAAAGCGGATAAGAAATAAACTCCCTGGAGTCTCTGTTTATTTCGTTCTTATCCGCCATACATTTATTTCAAGTATTTCAAGTAGTTCACTTTATAAGCAATACGCCTTTTCCGCCGACGTTAACATCGCCTACGAATTTGCGGTATGTAACGCCTTCGACTTCTTCTGTCCCTTCTTCTTTGTAGGAGGGGAGCAGGTCGGACACTGCACTTTTGATGATGACCGTGCCGTTCTTCATTTCGCTTGCGGGCATGGTGGCATTGCCTTCGATGACTATTTTTCCGCCGTTGTTTGAGATTGCGGGAAGGAGCCCTACATCACCTTTTACGAGGATCTCTCCTCCGCACATGTGTTCGCCGAGGTAGTCCTTCGTATTACCGTTGACGGTGATCTTTCCTCCGCGCATGCCGCAGGCTTCTCCGCGGTAGCCTGCCCCAACATAATAGGAGGCATTTCCGTTGAGGACGATTTCTCCGCCTGCCATCTCGCAGCCGAGCCAGCTGTCAGCATCGCCGTTGATCACGACCTTTCCGCCCTTCATACCAAAGCCGCAGTGCATGTCCACGTTGCCGTTGATCTCGATCTCTCCTGCGCTCATGTTCTGCCCTATGCGCTTCACTCTGGAGACATCTCCATCGAAAACTATCTTTGTGTTTTCTACGGAGTCGTTACCTTCTACCTCTACATTAAAGAAGTCTCCGAGGGGGTAATGTCCGTTTCCGTACCAGACAGGGATCGCCTTAATCTCTTCTGCGGGCTTGCCGGCAAAGTTGTCAGGATTTATATTATCGGCTTCGATGGGGATTTTATTTGCCTTTTTGAGGGAAAGTTTTACGACCTGCATTTAGAACACCCCCTCCGTTTCGATTTCAACAGGCTTCTGGAGGTACGAGTCCTCAACCATATAATTGGCTTTACTCACGGTGTAGTACTTCCTGAATTTGCGGTCTATATCTTTCTGCATCGCAGTATCGACTCTTTCCGGAACTTTCGCATTCACCCAGTAAGTTTTTCCTTTCGGGGTGGCTTCGATTTCTCCGTCCTTTACAACGATTTCCCCGCCTTTCAGAGTATATGTTGCACCTGAAAAAGCTTGCTTAACCTTTGCGTACTCTGTCGAGGGGTCAACCTGGTCAGGCAGGAGGTCATAGATTGCAATGTCTGCATCCGAGCCAACTTTCAGGTTTCCTTTCTCCGGCCTGCTGTATATCTTTGACTGGGTGCTCCTTGTCATGACGGCAAGCTCATAGAAGTCCAGTTCCCTGTCGATCCCGGGCAGTACCATCCTGTCAAGAGCCATCTTGGAAAAGCCTGAGATAACCTCTGCTCTCCTCTTTGCGCTCATAAGGTAGGTAAAAGCTTCAGGATAGTTAACGAAAGAACCGCCGTTGGGGCTGTCGGTTGTGAACATGATTTTCCAGGGGTCCTTTACGAGCAGGGCGAGTTCAAGCCCTATTGCCCACTGGACTGCGTTTACGAAACTTTTTGGGGAATAAAACAGAGGAACGACTCCGGACGCATCTTCCAGTTCGATGTCCTGATTGCTCCATTTTTCGTGCAGCATTCTTGAATTTGCGTATTCCACAGGTCCGTCTGCAGTCATTGTCACTGCAGGGCCAAAGATTACCTGCCCGAGGTCAAAAGTCAGGTGGTCCGCCCCGTTGACATAGTCTGCAACCATCGGGGCTCCGGTCTCAAAGTCCCTCCAGGAAGTCCCAGCGTAGGCATTGAACTGCACGTGAGTTACATGCAGGGCCTGTCTGTCCCGGCTCGGCTTAACCTTCTCAAGGAGCTTCATGGTTTCTATGGTGGTTTCATAGTTTCCGGGCTTTCCGAGGTTGTTGCAGTGCACGTGTATGGAGTGAGGGAGTTGCAGGCGCTCGTTAGCTTCTACGAGCCCCATAAGGATCTCTGCAGGAGTTACATCAAAGTTAGGGACAGGGTCGTAAAGGCCGCTTACGTTCCTTCCCCAGCCCCAGGCTTCTCCGCCTCCGGGGTTTACAATCTTTACGCCATAGCCTCTTGAAGCTTTCAGGCCCCAGGCAATGTAAGCTGCAAGTTTTTCAGGTTCCTTGTCCCGGATATATTCCATAACCTGCCAGTTGCTCCCGAAGAGAGAAAGCCCCATTTTGTCAAGGATAGGGATTTCCTTAAACTCCTCATGGGTGTGCCTTGCGGCAAGCAGGGGGATTGCAGCTTCACAGATAGTTGTGTACCCGAGTTTTGCATACCTGTACCCGATTGCGTAAGTATTGGGGGTGTTGTACCCTACCTGCGCTCTTGTCTTTTCGGTGCGTGCAACCTGGCCCGAAAGTCCGGGTACAGGGTTTTTCCTTGCATCATTCGGATTGATGAAACGGCCTACGTTAATTTTTCCTGCGCTGTGGGTGTGCCCGTCAAAGCCTCCTGCCATGGTGAGCTTGCCTGCTGCATCGATTACCTTAGCATTTCCGGAGACGCTCTCTACGATCTTTCCGTCTCTGATGCAGATGTCCATGGGCTCGCAGTTAATTCCCTGCGCAGGGTCACAGACACTGGCGTTTTTAATCAGAATCTCCGACATCTTACGCACCTCTCTTCAGTTCCCTGACCTTTGCAGTCAGGTCTTTTACGATTTCTTCGTCGGTCTTAAACTTGGTATCAATCAGTTTCTTCATGCGGAGGGAGATTGCATCCATACGGTAAGCCGTACCTTCGGCTTCGATTCCTACGATTGCCGATGGGATTACCACGTCTGCAATTTCGGTTGTCGGGTTGGCATACGGGTCGATCTGGATTACAGGAATCCTTGCAAGGTGCCTGACTGCTTTTTGCGGGAAGTGGGCTCCTGCATCAGCTGCAGCTATAATTGCAGCATCCGGCTCCCCGCGCACAAGCAAGTCGTTTGCTCCGGTTTCTCCGGGGTTGTAGTATGGATAGCCTCTGGCAAAGTCGATTGCCATCGGGAAACCGGTTTCCCAGGTAGCTACCTGCCCGAAACCGGTAACGTTATAGTGCCCGCGCATCCCGATCATCACGGCTTTAGTGTGCTGGTTAAGATCTGAAATCAGAGAGGACATAGCGTCTCCGTTCTTGTATTTGGAGCGGGATTGGGTGACTCCCATACCAAAGAAAATACAGACGAACTTTGCATTCTTCAGGGTCTCTGCAAGTTCAAGGACTTCAGCCTTTGAGATGCCTGCAACCGTCTCCGGAATAACGTCTTCGTGCCCGTTTATGATTGAACGAAGGGCGGTAACGAGAAGAAAGTCCGACCCCTGGTCAATCTCTACGTATTTATCAGCCAATTTTGCAGTGTCAGTTTTCCTGACATCAACAACTATCATTTTCCTGCCTTTCCGCCCTTTTTCGGTAAAGAAGCCTTTTGAAAAGCTGGAGTAACGGGACATATGCCTGGGGTGGGCATGGACAGGGTTGCAGCCCCAGAAGACGATTAAATCTGCCCTGTTCTTTATTTCTCCAAGGGAAGCTGAAGGAGAACCTTTTTCCTGGGCAGCAAGGGCTGACGGCCCGTGGCAAACGTTTGCTGTAGAATCTATAACCGAGCCGGTTTCTTCGGCAAGTTGAATTGCACCGCCAACGGTTTCACAGGAGGTGGAGCACCAGCCGTAGGAAAGGGTCCTCCTGGAATTTACGAGAATTTTTGCGGCAGCTTCGATTGCCTCTTCATAGGAGACAGGGACAAGTTCTCCGCCTTTTCTGATCATCGGGGTTTCGATCCTGTCGTGTTCGAACATACCGACAAACTTGCTGTGCCCGAGGATGCAGGCGTTTTCTACCTTCGTGATCTTGTTGTCCTCAACAGTGACCGTGATATCGTCGCAGAGGGACCCGCAGAGGGAACATACTGCGTCTTTAATTACTGGCATATTTTTTCCTCCGATTTTTTCGGTTTTCTCCGGTATCTGATGAAATGTGAATTTCTTGTTTCAGGAGGATCTGGAATTCAGTCTTCCAAATACTTCCTCATAAGGGCCTTCATTTCCAGGGGCTTTTCTTCCGTAGCTTCAATTTCAGCAGGGACACCTTTGAATCCGGGCATTCCGCAGCCGTGGGTGTCAGGGTCCAGTACGGCGTTTGCCCAGGGGCCCATGGGAATAAAGGCAAGCCCTTCAGGGTTTCCGTCGTTTGCCTTTGCAAATACCACCACTTCCCCAAATTCGGTGGTAACTTTCAGGCTGTCACCTTCCGAGACACCCAGTCTCTCGAGGTCAGCAGCGTTCAGCTCGCAGTAAGCACAGGCATCAAAGTAGCCTTTATGCGTCTTTGCTTCCAGATGTGCGCCCTGGTCGGCGGTCCTTCCGGATATAAGATTTGTTTTTATTTTCATGGAAATTCCTCATCTGGGGTGTAACAGAGTTTCGATAAAGAGTTTCAATAAGCTGGATCGTTATCATGGCTGAGTCTTTTTAATGGTTAATTCTCAGGCTTAAAACGGTTCAGAAGGCCGTTGATAACATTCAAATCAAGTCACGGACCGGATTCATAGCCGAGGTCCTTCTTTTGAGAGCGTCCCCCTGAAAGGTTCGGTTTACAGGATCTTTTTTCAGGTCTCACAGTTCCAATATCTATACTATCTGGATCCGGATCATTCAGGGGTTACTTTCCTGGGTTTCCCTTGTTTTTAAAAATCCATTTGAAATATAGTTATTATATCATTTAAATTATATATTTATTCGTTATACTGGCCATACTCCAATAATCCCTTTTATTATATATTACCATATTATGTTACGTTCAACATAACATGCTTACTGTTACTCTTTCCATTCCCAAAATCCTGCTGTTCTGTCTGTTTTATTTTTCCTGCCGCATTCCGAAACAGCAAATTATGGGTTATGGGGCCGATTATTGATTAAATCTGTAAAAACGAGTACAAGCTTTAGCACATACTTCTTTTATGAAAAAATAATGAGAGATTCGCAGGCTTCTGGTTTACGGACTCACTCCATCATCATCAAATAATAAAAACAGATCGCATTCCCCTCTTCCGATCGTTACCCTTTAATATATGTTAATACATCTGTGTGTTGCAAGCCCGGATAGCCTAGTCGGTTGGGGCGCCAGACTCATAGGGACTTTATATGAGGCGTCTTTAATCTCCTGAGATATCTGGAGGTCGCGTGTTCGAGTCACGCTCCGGGCACCTGATTTTTTTCCGTATACTCAATTATTTCCCTATTAAAAGGCTAAAAATGCTTTTAATTTCCGCAAACTCCATCACAGGTCTTTTTTTACATTGAACATCTCATCGAGATAAGCGCAAATTCACGAAATACGAGTCTCATATACCTGATATTTTCCACTTCATCCTCTGAATCCTCTTCTCGTTCAAAAAGGCTGAAGTTCCTTATTTGTTCTTTTGTAGTATTCGAGTGAAAATCGAAGACTTTTATTTGAAGTTCCTACCTAAATTTGTTAGACATGTCTGATTGTTCATATACATTCATACTATCGATGAAAATAGTTTCTCTTCTGGAGATATAACGAGGTCATCTTTAAATTATCGATCAAGCGATGCTTTTCGACCTTATTCAGCAACATGAGATGTGAAATTTCTTTCTCTGTTAAGCGCGAAAACCATGTTTCTAATTTATCTAATGTTTTTCTTTCTTGTTAATGATTCATTCCTTATCTATTCTGATATCAATTATAACCTGAATGCAAAACTTGTTATCTCTTTGAGCGGATTTTAACATTAAATTTGGTTCCATAATTTTGGATAGGACTACATACACTTACATACACTTGAACTGAAAAAGGAAACATTAAGCCGTTAAATATCTAAAGTGTAAATTCAAACCAGATACATGGATGTATTAAGGACACAGTAAAATTCGATCTCAGAAGATTAAGAAAAAAGTAGAAAACTGTATTCTCTATTAAAATTTATAGTATCTTAACTAATGGCGCTGACATATACAAAATAGAACTGAAATATTAATTTTTAAGAAGATGTTGTCAAATTATCCTGGATTTTGAAATATAATTTGATCTATTTTTCAGTCTAAATACGTTTAGTAATACTTTTATATTTCTATGTATTACATTTGTGTGTTGTTAATCTTCTTTACTCAGATTATCAGGTTATAAGTAGGGTAATTTACAAAAAAGGTGTTCTGTAATGGAGAAAAAAAAATTATTAGTATTATTTTCTGTTTTCCTGACAGCCCTGATCTTAATGACGGCAGGCTGCGTTAGTCAGGACAGTACCCAGGCCGAGGATACATCGGCTAAGGGGGTGCTAGCTGAAGAAGCATTGGCTGAAGAAGCACTGGCTGAGAATACTGCTGAAGGATCACAGCATACGGATGTTGCTTATCTTAGCGGTGGGGATTATGGCTATCCTCAGCCATTTACGATATATCCGAGGGGCCCTGGCTCATCAAAGGTCGGAATGATCTTTGACAGTCTGTTGGAAAGAGATGAAGTCGGTATAATTCCCTGGCTGGGTGAAAGCTGGGATGTCAGTGAAGATGGAACGGAATACACATTTCATCTCCGTCAGGGCGTCACCTGGAGCGATGGGGAACCTCTCACGGCAAATGATGTCAAATTTACTTTCGATTATGAGCAGGAAAATGTACCTATCTCAGGTGGAATTGAGTCCGGGGTTATAGATAACGTTCAGGTTGTGGACTCAAACACTGTCAAATTCGTACTGAAACAGCCGGTTTCAACATTTCTTTATAAGCTCACGAGTTTTAAGATCATACCTGAGCATATATACGAAAATGTCTCGGACCCTTTCAGTTTCCTTGATCCTGAGGCAGTCACCGGTACCGGGCCGTTCCTTCTTGGCGAATACAATAAGGAGCACGGAACATACCGCTTTGTAACAAACGAGAATTTCTGGGGCCCGGAGACTGCAGTTAAAACCGTTGAATTTATTCCGGTCAGCGATTCGTTAGTAGCTTTCGAACAGGGGCAAATAGATTTCACAAGCATATCCCCTGATACTCTTGACAGGTTTACATCAGATTCTGATATAAGAGTAGTCCAGCAGCCGGCTTTCTGGGGTTACCAGTTCTACTTCAACATGAAAGAATGTCCGGAGCTTAATGACAGCAGAATAAGGCAGGCCTTTGCTTATGCCATCGACCGTGAGGAACTGGTGGAAAAGATAGCAAGAGGTGCAGGTAAACCCGGTGAACTGGGCATACTCCCGGAAGACCACATCTGGTATAATCCCGACCAGCCGGAATATAGCTATGATCCGGATACTGCCGGAGCATTGCTTGAAGAAGCCGGATGGACTGATACGGATGGGGACGGAATACGTGATAAAAACGGGGAAAAACTGTCATATGTGCTTTCCCTTGGCAGTGGCGAAGTCCGTATCGGGGAACTCATAAAAGAGAGGCTGAGTGAAGTGGGGGTTGACGTTCAGGTAAAAGCCCTGGAGAGCAAGTCCCGTGATACCAACCTGAAGAACGGAGACTTTGAACTTGTGATCAGCGGCTTTGGCGGCTGGGGAAAAGATGCCGATTATCTCCGTACGAGGTATTGTGATACAACAGAGGCAGGAAGCGTTTCATCCGGGGCAGAAGCATTCGGTTACCATAATGACACCCTGAATGCTCTTGGTTCTCAGGAATTGCAGGAACTGGACGATGATAAACGGAAAGAAATAGTATACGACATGCAGACCGTGCTTGCAAATGATGTACCCGCAATTCCGCTCTATTATACTACATCGTATGACGTATGGCGCATTTCAAAATATGACGGCTGGATGAATATGTACGACCACCATGCCAGAACACACAGTATTCTTTCGTACCTTGAGAGGGATGGAATTGCAGCAAAAAGATGATATTGATAACCTGGTCGAATGCTGGAAAAAAGCCACGGGGAACGGGCTGATCCACGATGAGGGAAGGATGGCAGCTTTCTGGAACAAACGTTCCGATAACTATGCCAATAACATTGAAAAAGACAAACGAAAGAAGAGAACCGACGAAATTCTCGAATTTCTTGGAGAAGCCGGTTTTAATCCGGAAGGTTCCAGGATCCTGGATATCGGGTGCGGACCCGGTACCCTCTCTCTTCCTCTTGCCCGGCTTGGAGCAGAGGTAACTGCACTTGACATCTCGTCCGGAATGCTCAACAGACTAAAAGACGCCGTAAAACAGGAGTCTCTTCCGGTAGATGTCATTGAATGCTCCTGGTGGACGGCAGACATAGATGAGCTTGGATTTCGGAACAAATTCGACCTTGTGATCGCCTCCATGACCCCCGGGATAAAAGACGTTGAAAACCTCAATATGATGATGGCCTGTTCAAAAAATTTCTGTTATTACAGTAACTTCCTTCGAAGAGTTGAGGATAAGGCGTATCGGGATATCCGGAGTTCGATACTCGGGGAAAAATCCGAGAATAACATGAACGGCGTAATTTATCCATTCATGTATCTTTATCTCTCAGGCTACACTCCCTCCCTCAAGATCAATCATTCCGAATGGAAGGATGAAACAAACTGGAAAGAAGCGGCAGAACAGGCAATAGGGTTCATCGGAAGGGGCCGGGATTTTGATGACGAAACAAAGGAAAAAATAATGGACTATTATCAGAATGCCTCCCCGGATGGAACCTACCGCTCCGAGTCGGATGTGTATACCGGGATGATGGTCTGGGAAGTTAACGGCAGATAAACGGGAGATTATGGGGCAGATGATTGGATGGTAAAGGACAGGAATTCGTTTATTTTCAGGTTATTATCAACCCTTTTTGTAATTCTTGCCATTAATTTTTTCCTTCCGAGGATGATGCCCGGAGACCCGTTCTCAACCACTTCCGCAGATGAGGTAGGGGAAGAAATTATCATAATGACAGAAGAGCAGCGGCTTTATTACATGAACTATTACGGCCTTGACAGGCCGCTTCATGAACAGTTCCTGGTATATATGAAAAACCTGATGACGGGTGACCTGGGCAGGAGCATTTATTACAAAATGCCTGTCAGGGATGTAATAATGCTCCACCTCCCCTGGACTGTATTGATTGTCGTTGGTGCAACCGTGACCAGTACAATCTCGGGGGTGGTTCTCGGGACCATGTCGGCAAAGAACCGTAAAAAAGGGAGTGACAGACTTATGATGGCGGGCATGATCTCCTTTGCGGAAATTCCCTCATTTCTGCTTGGCCTGCTCCTCCTTCTGGTTTTCAGTGTATATCTCAGGCTTTTCCCGCTTGCAGGTGCTGTAACTCCCTTTGCGGACTATAATGGCCCGGCAGAACAGGCCTGGGACATCCTGTACCATGCCTTTCTGCCCATTGTGACCCTATCTCTTTCACAGCTTACCGGGGTGTACCTGCTCACCAGAAATACCCTGATTACAGTGACCACCAAGGACTACATCAGGACTGCCCGGGCCAAAGGGCTGGGGGAAAAAACCGTATGGATCAGGCATGCCCTCCGAAATGCCCTGCTCCCGGTAGTGACAAGAACAGGTTTTATGATCGGCATAATGATGGGTGGGGTTGTACTTGTTGAGAGTGTTTTTTCTTATCCCGGCATAGGGATGACACTCCGAAGTGCCGTAGTCGGTCGGGATTATCCTCTTATCCAGGGAATTCTCCTGATAATTGCAGTTTCCATACTTATCTGCAATCTGCTCGTTGACAAAATATACGGGAAACTTGACCCGAGAGTTGGGACATAATAGGAGTTGGGATATGATAAAGGATGTTGCTGCCCCTGGAAATGCCGGAATACTCTCTTTTATTCAGGCTTTGAACACTTACAAAATTAACCAAATTATCAGCAGTGTAGCCAGGCCGTTCTCCAGGTTCAGTACTGAAGGTAAAATTGGGATCTTTGGCGTTATCTGTATTATTTTAATGGCAGTTTTTGCTCCTGTAATAACAATGTATCCTCCTCAGAAAATCACAGGGGATTCCCTTGAGGCTCCGGGTCCCGGGCACATACTCGGAACCGATGAACTTGGAATGGATATCTGGTCACAGATATGTTACGGGGCAAGAATGAGCCTTACAATAGGGCTTGCCGTAGCTTTTGCGGCAGGTTTCGGGGGAGGAGCTATCGGAATACTGGCCGGATATATGGGAGGGCATATTGACCAGGCTCTGATGAGGGTAATCGATGTGACAATGGCCCTTCCTAGTTTTCCTCTCCTGATTGTAATATCCGCTTTTCTCGGCCCGAGTATTCTTAACATAATCTTTGTACTCGTGCTTTTCAGCTGGGCAAAACCCGCCCGTATTGCCCGTTCCCAGACGCTTGCATTAAAGAAGAACAACTACATTATTGCTGCCAGGAATTACGGTGCAACGCCATTTTACCTGCTCCGGAAGCATATATTTCCTGAAGTTTTGCCTGTTTTGTTCGTGCTCGTTATCGGAATATCCTCCCACGCAATCATAGCCGAAGCGGGCCTTGCCTTTCTGGGCCTTGGAGACCCTACTTCCAAGAGCTGGGGGATGATGCTTAATCATGCAACCGGTTTTCGTTCGATATATTTTACGCCTTACTGGCAATGGTGGCTTTTGCCTCCGTTGCTTATGCTCATTTTCCTCCTGCTCTGTCTGGCTTTCATAAGCAGGGATATGGAAAGGATACTTGATCCGAAATTAAAGATCAAAAAAGGGTTCTGATTATGAGTCTGCTTAAAATCAATGATCTTAAATGCCATTATCTGACTGATATTGATACTGTAAAGGCTGTTGACGGTATTTCTTTTGAAATCGAAGAAGGAGAAATTCTGGGCGTTGTAGGAGAATCGGGAAGTGGCAAGACCACTGTTGCCCTCGGAATCATGGGGCTTTTGCCGGAAAATACGGCCATTTACGGGGAAATTCTGTACAGGGGTGAGCTAATCTCTTCTCTGCCCGAAGCCGGGATGGATAAACTCAGATGGAAGGATATAGCAATAGTTTTTCAAAACGGCCTGGAGGTTATGAACCCTGTTATGAAAGTAGGCATCCAGGTAACGGAACCAATGATCAGGCATCTCGGTCTCAGCCCTGAGAGCGCCCGGAGTAAATGTGCCGACCTCTTCCGGACTGTAGGCCTTGACCCTAAATGGATGGATTCGTATCCTCACCAGCTCTCCGGGGGCATGAGGCAGAGGGTTCTTCTGGCAATGGCCCTTTCATGTGATCCCAAATTACTGATCCTTGATGAAGTTACATCCGCCCTTGATGCATTTACCCGAAAGGAGATCAGGGACCTTCTTGTCGACCTTCAGAAGAAGAACGGGTATACGATGTTAATGATCTCTCATGACATCACTTTTGTGTCTTCCGTGGCGTCCAGGATTGTTGTTATGTATTCCGGGAGGGTTGTTGAAACCGGCCCTGTAAGGGATATTCTCGTATCTCCCCGCCATCCCTATACAAGGGGGCTTGTCCATTCTACCCCTGATATTTTTGTTTATAAAGATTTATGGGGAATTCCCGGAGATATACCGGCAGGGGACGGGTTTAAAGGCTGTCCTTTCAGCCCGAGATGCACACAAAAAATAGAGATTTGCAGTAAAGCTTCCCCGGTCCTGACGCCCATCGGAGGCGGGCGGGAAATTGCATGCCATAGAGGCGGCATAGCAGGGCTTCTGGAGGCAAAAAACCTGAATTTCAGGTATCGTCTTCCGGATGGCGAATATCTTCAGGCAGTTGATAATGTCAGTCTGGAAGTGAGGGAGGGAGAGGTTCTTGCAATTGTAGGCCAGACAGGTTCGGGTAAGTCAACCCTGGCTCATATCCTTGCAAACGTAATAAAGCCTGAATGCGGAGAAGTATTTTTTATGGACGGGAATGTCAGCAAGGAGAACTATGGAAACAGGTTCAGTGGCATTCAGATCGTATTCCAGGATCCTTTCAGTTCAACCAGCAGCAGGTTTACCGTTCTTGATGCAATCAAAGAGCCTCTTTATATCAATAAGATAGGGTCCAACGGAGACAGGTTGCAAATGGTTAAAAACGCCCTTGAACTTGTTCGTCTCCCAACTACTGATAATTTCCTTGGCAAATATTGCGGGGAACTCAGCGGCGGGCAGAGGCAGAGGGTTGCACTTGCCAGAGCAATGGTTATGGAGCCAAAACTCCTTATTGCCGATGAGATTACTTCGGCTCTGGATGTTTCAACCTCTGCAAATGTATTGCGCCTTTTAAAGGGTCTTCAGAACAGGAGAGGATTTGCAATGATATACATTTCACATGACCTTTCCCTTACCCTGAAGATTGCGGACAGAATAGCCGTTATGAATTCCGGAAAGATCGTAGAGGTGGGTAATTCCCATGATGTAATGCTTTCACCCTCGGATGAGTATACAAAAAGGCTTGTTGGTTCAAGAATAGGACTGTGCTGTCATACTCATTAAGCACTACGGGTCTTGTTTTTACAATTTATAAATTTTCACTGTTTATTTTTATTTAATAAAATGTGATTCTCTGATATTTGAATTTCTGATCTAATTGCTCTAAAATCCCGGTTTGAGGGTCTTGTTCAGGTTTTGAAGGTTTTGTTCAGGTTTGAAGGTCTTGTTTGATATGAGTGCAATAATAGTTAAAGAGCTGACAAAAAAGTTCGGAGAATTTACTGCCGTAGACGGCGTCTCATTCTCGGTTGAGCCCGGTGAGCTTTTCGGGCTTTTAGGCCCTAACGGGGCGGGAAAGACAACCATAATCAATATGCTGACTACTCTTCTCCTTCCTACTGCAGGTGATGCTGAAATCGCAGGATATGATCTTAAAAGGGATCCTCATGAGATCAGGAATAATATCGGAATAATATTTCAGGACCCTTCTCTTGATATAGGGCTTACAGGGAGGGAAAATCTTGAATTTCACGCCATGATGTATAACATCGGTTCGGGTGAGCGAAATAAAAGAATCCGGGAAGTGCTTGATGTTGTGGGGCTGGCTGATAAAGCCGATATCCTTGTTGAAAATTATTCGGGCGGAATGAAGAGGCGGCTTGAAATCGCAAGGGGGCTGATTCATTATCCGAAAGTCTTGTTTCTGGACGAGCCTACCCTCGGGCTTGATGCCCAGACCAGGAGATCGATATGGGAGCATATCCGAAAGCTGAACCGAAATTACGGGACCTGTGTCATTCTGACCACCCATTATATGGAAGAGGCTGATTTCCTCTGCGATCGCATTGCGATAATTGACCATGGAAAGATAGTCGCGCTTGATACTCCGGCAGGTCTGAAGAACTGCCTTCGGGGGGATTGTGTCAGCCTGACTGTTGAGGGAAGGGTCGAACTCATTGCTGCTGCCCTCGGGGAGAAGGAATGGGTGCGAGAAATTGTCCCTAACGGAAAAACACTTGATGTTATCCTTTCGGATTATGGAACAAATATTCCTTATATTTTTCAGACCGCCGGCAATCTGGGGGTCGGGATCAGTTCGATAAATTTCAGTAAACCGAGTCTTGAAGATGTTTTTCTCCGCCTGACAGGTTCGATAATACGGGAACAGGAAGGCAGCAGGCAGTCAGCCAGGCGGGACCGGATGAGAAGGAGGATGCTCCGATGATTCAGGGAAGAGTTGTATATGTCCTCTGGCGGCGTGAGATGATTAAGTATTTCAGGGCCAGGTCCAGAATAGCGGGTGCGATTGGCATGCCGGCTTTTATGTTGATCTTTCAGGGTATGGGCTTCAGGCGAGTGGAATTTCCGGGCCTCCCCGAATCTATAGAATATTTCCAGTATCTTGTGCCGGGTATTATCGGGATGACCCTTCTCTTTACGGCTGCTTATGCAGGCATGAGTGTTATAATGGACAAGCAGTTCGGATTTTTGAAAGAAGTTATGGTAACTCCTGCAAGCAGAATCTCTATTGTCCTCGGGATGATCTCCGGAAGTGCAACCACCTCACTCATTCAGGCCCTTATTATTATGATGATGTCGGTATTACTTGGTTTCAGGCTGCCTTTCCTTCCTGCAATCCTGGCCTCTTTCGTGATAATGGTTCTTATATCGATGATCTTTATAAACATAGGCTTGATTTTGTCCTCCGTACTGAAGGATTTTCACGGTTTCAGCACGGTTATTAATTTTATTGCATTCCCTCTGTTTCTTTTATCCGGAGCTTTATTCCCTGTTTCGAATTTACCTGCCTCAATAAGGATTCTGTCTTTCTTTGATCCGTTGACGTACGGGGTGGATGCCCTGAGAGGAGTATTGATCGGTCACTGTGAATTCTCAATTGTTCTGGACATGTGTATCCTTTTAACACTGTCAGTTCTGATGGTCTGCGCAAGTGGTTATTTCTTCCGGAGGGCTGAGACAATATAATGTGTTTTTATTTTAAAACGGAATCATGTGGATTTTCTTTCCTGCTCGCCGAATTTTACGCCTGTTATCTGAGATTTTTTGATCTTTTTGTTTGACTTGTTACCATTTCGGCATATATTTATGTTCTAAGTTACATATTTTTAAAAAAAATAAATAGTGGAGGAATAATTTCAATGGCGTCCAGAATGACATCACCGGAACGTATGGCGGCTGTTATATCAGGCCAAAAACCTGATCGTATACCAGTGGTCCCGTTTATAGAGGGATATGCTGCGCAAATTACAGGTATATCTCTTGGAGATTTTTACGCGGATGGGGACAAATGTTTTGAGGCACAGTTTGCATCCATGCGGCTTCATGGTTATGAGCAAACCCCTATGTATGGGTATGCCTCGTGCGGGGCCTGGGAATTCGGAGGAGAGATAGGTTTTCCTTACGGAAAAGGGCAGGGTGCGCCTTTTGTAACAAAACATCCTGTGAAAACTATTGAAGATATAGACAAACTTGAAGTCCCGGATTTTGGCAGGGAAGTACCTGGCGCATACAAAATTGCAGATAGAGTCGCAACCCGGTGTGTTGAGCTCGGGATGCCGGCTACCGTGCAAATCGGCAGTATTTTTACTGCAGCTTCGGTTGTTGCGGATACATCCGAATTCCTGGCATGGCTCATTATGGAACCAAAAGCTGTTCATGTCTTGCTTGACAAAGTAACTGACATGTTTGTCAATGCTCTGGATTATTTTGCAGATAAGTACGGTCCCGAAAGCCTGCTTCCGTTTGATGGAGGGCCGTCCGAATCAAATAATATGATTTCCCCGCAGATGTTTGAGGAGTTTGCATACCCGTATATGAAAAAAGTTCATACTCGTGTAAAAGAACTGGGAATACATGCCGTGCTTATGCATCCGTGTGCTAATCAGAACCTGAATCTCCCATACTATATAAAGTTAAGGGAAGAGATGAATTGGGCTGGTAAATATCTCTGGCTCTTCGGCCCGGAAACGCCTATTAAAGATCAGATCAAAGCTTTTGGCGACCACGATGTTATCTGTGGCAATGTCAATCCCCCGCTTTTCCTCACAAATTCATATGAAGAACTCCTGGAAATATGCAGGCAGAATATCGAAGAAGGCATTAATTCTCCTTCCGGGTTTGTTCTGTCACCCGGTTGCGAGTTTCCGGTCAATGCTGCTCCCGTAAAAGTGATGGCAATGGTGGATGCAGCAGAAAAATACGGTAGATACGAATGAAAAAAACAGAACTTGAACCGTATGTTTGAGAAGTCTTGAAATACCCTGGTGAAATACCTTGGCAGGATAAGCGGAAGAGTAACACTAAAACGTTTCGAATTAAAAAAGGGGCTTAAATAGTAAAATACCCCCATATCCTGAATATTAAAGAAAAAAGTTAATGAAGAAAGGGAATAAAAGACTACCGGGATTCTATAATGGTTTCCACTTTCGTCTTTTTTCTCTTCTTCAGCCTTTTTTAAACCCTGGGCAGCAGTCACTGGAACTCTGATGTTGTATATGTCGTAACTCCCAGAAAAGGTATTTTTATAAGTTCTATTTCTGCAAGTTCCTCTGCTGCAATTTCTGCTTCTGCAAACTCTGAGCTTGTAATTTCCACTTTCATAATCTCTGTTTCTGCAAGTTTCTTTTTTGCCAGCCTCTTTCCTATACTGACCGCGTTGAGTACCGCATCGGGAATCAGGCACCTTCGCGTGCAGTCAAGTGCGCATTCCCTGGTACATCCAAAGGAGCAATCCGTTTGTCTTTCCAGCTCAAGGATAAGCTCGTTCTGGTTCTCGGGCAGTTCCTGAAGGGGGAATTCAAGGCAGGTGAGGTTTCGAAATTTCTCGCAGGGGGTATCGATCTTTATGATGATCCTGTCTCCTTTCACCTTTCCTGTCACCGTATGGCAAAAACTGCACATGCAGGAAGACACACGCATTTTTATCATTTCCAGAGCTCCTGCTATTGATCTTTTTTCAGGGATCTTCCTCTCAGTAGACCCCGCCGGTAATACTGCCTTTCTGAAGGCCACCTGTGTTGTGAATTGCGATATTCTTGAAGTCTATCGCCTTTATCGGGCAGGCCCGGACGCAGCGCCTGCAGCTTGTCCCCAGGCAGTCCTGAGTCCTGCAGCTTGCAAAGAAAATCCCATTTCTCTCGATGGTCACAAGGGCATTTTCCGGGCATTCTTCGTTACAGCGGCTGCACTGGATACAGCCTTCCACGGGCACCTCTACGGTGATCCCCACGTCTTCCACGATTTCCACAGGCACGTTTCCGGTTTCCTCGATATCCTTTGAGACCCTCTTTTCCAGCACTGCATCTTCTACCGGTTCCGGGAGAGGCGGATATTTGTACATCTTAAAGAACTTTTTGTACAGTTTCATGCTCATGCCTTCGGTCCAGTAGGAAAGCTCGCAGGTATAGATGTTTTTGAAGGTCTCGCTGGTAGCCATCATCAGGTGGTCGGCTTTTATCGTTCCTGCTAGGGCAATTACCTCCTTGAGCCTGGACTCGTCAAGGAGAAGTTCGCGTGCAAGCGCGATAGAAGTGTTCCCAAACTGAACCGTTTTCTTTGAGAAATCCGGGCAGGAACCTATTTTCCTGGCTTTCCTTGAGTCCACGTATGTCCCGGACGCGCCTGACATGTAGACGTTTTCCAGTTCCTCAAAAGGCACTCCCGCTTCAAGCAGCAGGGTGAGCTGGGCTGCCCGAATTGCCCCGATGGCTTTCCCGGCTTCGGCGACATCTTCGTTTGTAATCTCTATCCCATTGCCGAGGATCAGCCTTCCGTCGGGCAGTTTAGGAGGTTGTTCCATAATTCCCGTTTCCATTGCAAGCGAAATGACTGCAATTACCCCGGTCCCGGTAATTCCCACGGCTTCGATTTCTCCTCTCTCTACAATCTCGCCGCTGACAGGGTCGATAAGGGCTCCGGGTCTTCCTTCCATCTTTTCGTCCAGAACCGTAAGCCGCCAGAAGTCATTTTCCGTACAACCTTCAGTACATTTCTTTTCGAGGTTTACGTCGGAAATCACACCCGGGCTTGCAATCATTCCGCAGCTGATACCCTGTCCCTCAATGGCCGGGCCTGCAGCCGCGCTGCCTGTGATGATCCGGTCTCCTGCTTTTATTGCCATTTCAGCGTTAGTTCCGTAGTCGGTAACAATGGAGACCTCTTTCTGGTTCAGGAAATCGGTTTCGATCATCATTGCCAGAGCATCGGCTCCGATCTCATGGGCAATAGCCGGAGGCACGGTTATCTCACAGTTAGGAAGGTTCAGTACCCCCCTGAAAAGTTCGGAGGCCGGAAAGACCCTGGCACTCCTGTCCACGTTATCGACTCCAAGCCTTCTCTGCATGTTTTTTCCTGCAAAGGCCAGGTCCCTTATTTCCGAGTTCTGGAAAAGCGAAAGTTGGATAGGGTTTCCGCATACAACAAGTTTCCGAATGCAGGCAGGGTCTACCCCAAAAGTCCCAATAATTTTATTAACCGCATCCAGAATGATGCTGTTTGCAATATCTTCCCCGACTTCCAGTGCGAAGTCCAGGTGGTCGATCACATTGCCCCCTGGTAGGGGGTGCCTCATCGTCATGGCAGTTCTTACAACTTTTTTTGTTTCCAGGTCTATGAGCTGCGCTCGAAAGCCGCTGGTACCCAGATCAAGTGCGATCCCGTACATTTTCATACTCCACTTGCAGCAGTCGTTGAAAATTAAGAAAAAAAATACCCTCTCTATCCTGTCCACATCAGGATACCGTATATCGGAATAATATACCGGGTTAACTTCAGGCAGTGAAATTGGCTGCGCAGCTTCATCACTGTTATTCAATCTTTTTTATCTAAATTTGGGCTTAAATGTATATAACATAATTCGCAGCTTATCGTAAAGGGGCTTGATTTCAGTAAAGGCATTGATTTTTGAAGGGGTATTGATTTTTCAAGGACATCGATTTACAGAAGCTATGATATTATTAGAAGGGAAGGAGGACTGAAAGTGCCATTACTGTCTGAAAAATAGCTTTTTTCTCTTCAAAAATCTCTGCGGTATCATTCGCCAGGTACAACCGGAACGTAATAAAAGAAGATCGTATTAAGGATTTCTCGATAGGGATAAAATGTTTTTCGAATAAATGAAAGAAAAAGTTGTGGGAAATGTGAGAAAAATTTATCTCAATTCCCCTTTTTGTTTTTTCATTCTTTTTTTCTTCATTCTTTTTTTCTTCATTCTTTTTTTCTTATATCATTCCAAACATGTCCACAACATCATCAAAGTCTATCCTTCCGTTTCCGTTAAAGTCGAAGTACTCCACCTGCATGTTTGCCTCTATCCAGTCCATGTTGTGGAAGTACGCCACTATATCCACGAAACTGAACTCCCCGTTTCCTGTAAGGTCTTCATAGAGTCCGTCTCCGTCGAGATCTTTAGGGGTATATTCCTGATCAGGCAAGGGAGAGAGAAGGGTCACCTCAATTTTTCCTGCCAGGAGAGCTGGTTCGATAGAGTCTCCGGAATCTTCCTCCAGACGTTTAACCCCTATCGAAAGGTTTGCAGATCCTTTCTCCTTTCCAGAAACCGTGAGAGTAGCAAGCACAACGTCTGCTGAATCTGCCTTAACGGCATCTTCCAGGTCAACAGTCTTCATGTAGATAGAAGTCCCTGGCAGGGTAGAGTTCTCAGTAATCAGAGCCCATGTCGGGTACTCGATATCAACTATTTCGGCAACATTCGGGTCGTCGAGAGCAACGGTCAGGTTGTAGCCTGAAAGACCTGCAGGGAAGTTGCTTGCAACGAGATTTATTTTAGTGGATTCGTTTTCTGCAACTGAGGAACTTTCAGGGTCGAAATAGAGATTAACGGTTGATCCGGAAGCTTCGGAAATTTCGATGTAATCCGTTTTTAACTCGAAGTCCGTCCCGGCAGCATTTTCTACAGTCAGGTTGACGGTGTAATTTCCGGCTGCATTATATGTATGCGAGGGGTTCTGCTCGGTAGAGTTTCCTCCATCCCCGAATTCCCAGAACCACGAGGTAGGTGTGCCTGTGGACTGGTCGGTAAAGTTAATCGTAAGCGGAGTGACACCGGAAGTGATATCTGCGGAAAAGTCTGCAACAGGCATACCCGATTCTTCATCTTTGAAAGCATACAAATATGCCACACCTTCCTGGTCACGCCCTATCGAAAATACCGTATCATCTGCTATTGCAGGCGAATCACCCGCAGAATCTGAATGCCAGATTTCTGTGCCGGTCGCAGCATCCAGGGCATAGAGACCTGCATGACCGAAGGAAGAACCTGCGGACTTCCCAACAAAGACTTTACCGTCAGCAACTGCAATAGAACAGGTCCAGTCTCCTATTCCCTGATCTTCTTTAGGGGTACTCCAGATGAGAGTGCCGTTCAAGGCGTCAAAGCAGTATGTCTGGCTTTCAGAATAACCGGTACATCCACCGCATACGTATAGATAGCCGTCTGCAATGGCAGGGGTGGAATCGGTTCTCTGGATGGTAGCATTCCAGATCTCAGTGCCGTTTTCGAAGTCAAAGGCAAATAGGGCAGGTTTGTAGTCACTGCCAAAATCATATGTTGTCAAGTAGAACATGTCCCCTTCAATCGACGGAGAACCACAAATGCTTCCAGAAGACGAAGGGTTGGGTTTAGTCCATAGAAGGTTTCCGTCCATGTCGAGGCAGTAGATGTCATTCCAGCTTGTGAGGATTATCGTCCCGTTGCTGACAGCCGGGGTTCCCTGGGTGTAGCTGTCACTGCCGTCAACCGTATAGTTCCACATTTCGGTACCTGTGGTTTCGTCCAGGCAGTAGTAGTGCAGGCCGTCCCAGTCACTGCACAGGACTTTACCCTCTGCAATTACCGGACCGCCATTGCAGGAAGCACGGCCTGATGGATTTGTGAATGCCCATTCGATGGCACCTGTGGTCGCATTGATACAGGTGGTGTTCGCACCCGTGGAGGTGAAGACAAAACCATTGTCATAGGCGGGAGAAGACCAGGAACCCCATTCGGGTACCGCAATGGTGGTGTTCCAGTATTTGTGGCCGTCGTACATGCTGAAAGCAACGAGTTGGCCGATGGTACCTTCTCCCGGAGTACCTTCTTCGTCTACCGGGCCGATGATGGCATTGGCAAAGACTTTGCCGTCTGCTACGGCGACAGAAGAGGAGGGCACGAGGGTGAATTCGTCGGTGAGTCTGGCGCTTTTCCAGAGGAGGGTGTTGGTGTCGGGTGCATCCGAGGTGGTGTACCCGGTGTGTTCGGCAGTCTTCCTGAACTGGTACCAGGTGTCTTCATCTGCCGAGGAAGAAGTCGGGACTTCAAGTACGGTGATGTAGTCTTCTTTGATTACGGCGTCGCTGCCCTCGGTATTGTTTACGGTGAGGGTGACGGTGTAATTGCCTGGACTGATGTAGGTGTATTCAGGGGTCTGCTCCGTGGAGTCGATGGTTCCGTCGTTGTCAAAGTCCCATGCCCAGGCAGTAGGTGAACCTGTGGACCGGTCGGCGAACTTCACAATCAGAGGTCCGATTCCTGATGTCACGTCGGCCTCGAAGTCCGCCACTGGGGCCGCCGTTGTCAGCGGGTAACAGGCGACGCCGTTCCACGTCGGCGTGGTGAAGCCGGTAGCGCCTTCGTAGTAGTACGCCGTCAGGGAAGTGCTTCCAGATGCCCAGCTACTGCTCACCGAAGAAGGAGCATTACCCGTGAACATCACTGAGGTCAGGGCGGTACAGTCACGGAACGCATAGTCGCCGATGGTGGTGACATTGTTTCCTACGGTCACCGAGGTCAGGGTGGTGCAGTCGCGGAACGCATACTTGCCGATTTCGGTGATGCTGTCCGGTATAGTCACCGAAGTCAGGGCGGTGCAGTCACGGAATACACTGCCGTCGATGCTGGTGACGCTGTCCGGTATGGTCACCGAGGTCAGGGCGGTGCAGCCGCGGAACGCACCGCTGCCGATGCTGGTAACGCTGTCCGGTATGTCCGCCGAGATCAGGCCGGTGTCACGGAACGTATAATCGCCGATGCTGATAACGCTGTTCGGTATGGTCAATGAGGTCAGGCCGCAGTCCTGGAACGCATAACTGCCGATGCTGGTAACGCTGTCCGGTATAGTCACCGACGTCAGGGCGGTGCAGTAACGGAACGCACTGTCACCGATGGTGGTGACATTGTTTCCGATGGTCGCCGAGGCCAGGTTGGTGCATTGGTAGAACATATACTTGCCGATGCTGGTGACCCCGTTGCCGATGGTCGCCGAAGACAGGGCGCTGCAGCCGTAGAACGCACGCTCACCGATGCTGGTAACACTGTCAGGAATTACCACCGAGGTCAGAGCGGTGCAACCGTAGAACGCATAGGTGTCGATGGTGGTGACATTGTTTCCGATGGTCACCGACGTCAGGGAGGTGCAGCCGTAGAAAGCACTGCCTCCGATGGTGGTGACACTGTCAGGAATGATCACCGACGTCAGGGCGGTGTTGCTCTTGAACGCACTGGAGGCGATAGTAGTGACAGGCAGGCCCCCGATCGTGCCCGGTATGACGACATCGCCGCCCGAACCGGTGTAACCTGTTATGGTTACCGAAGTGCCGTCGGAGGTATAGGTAAAGTTATCGACCGTTTCGGCTATGGTTATGTAGTCGGTCTTTACCTCACTGTCACTGCCCCAGGGGTTGCTGACATTCAGACTGACCGAGTAGGTACCCGGCGCATCATAGGTGTAACCGGGGTTTCTCGCCGTGCTATCCACAGTGCCGTTGTTGTCGAAGTCCCAGACAAGCGCATTCGCTCCCACGCCCGTATAGGTGAACTGTACCGTGAGCGGTGCGCTGCCATATACGATGTTCGAGGTGAATTCGGCGGTCACGGCGGCGAGTGCTGGGTAGCACGGGACTTCGTTCCACTCAGGGGTTGTGAAGTTAGTAGCGCCTTCGGAGTAATATGCCACCAGGTTGGTTCCCGATGCCCAGTTACTGCCAACTGTCGTCGGCGCATTGCCGTTGAACATCATGACAGTAAGGTTGGTGCAGCCGTAGAATGCACTGTCGTCGATGGTGGTGACGCTGTTCGGTATGGTCACCGAGGTCAGGCCGGTGCAGCCGTATAAAGCACTGGAGCCGATGGTGGTGACGCCATTGCCAATGGTGAGGGAATCCATACCTGTGCAGCCGTAGAACGCACTGGAGCCGATAGTGTTGACGCTGTCCGGTATAGTCACGGAGGTCAGGTTGATGCAGCCGTAGAACGCACTGGCGTCGATAGTGTTGACGCTGTCCGGTATGGTCACCGAGGTCAGGTTGGTGAGGGCCTTGCACGCGCTGGTACCGATAGTGGTCACCGGCAGGCCATCGATCTCAGCGGGTATGGTCACGTCGCTGTCCGGTCCGGAGTAGCCGGTTACGGTCACCGATGTGCCGTCGCTGGTGTAAGCCCAACCGTCAGTGCGGGCCTCGACCACTGTAATATAGTTTGTCTTGAGCTCACTGTCGCTGCCCCATGGGTTGCTGACATACAGCGTGGCCGAGTAGGTACCCGGCGTATCATAGGTGTAACCGGGGTTCCTCGCATTGCTGTCCACAGTAGCGTCGCCGTCGAAGTACCAGTTCAGCGTGTTTGCTCCCACACCTGTATAGGTGAACTTTACCGTGAACGGTGCGCTGCCGAAAATGCCGTCGGTCGAAAAGTCAGCGGTCGGAGAACCTATTGGATAACACGGCTTGCCACCCCACTTCGGTGTGGTGAAGCCGGTAGCGTTCTCACAGTAGTACACCACCAGATTGGGACAATTATAGTTCCAGTTGCCACTGGCACTCGGTGCGTCGCCCTCGGCCTCAAACACCATGGCCTCCAGGGATGGGCAGTCACGGATCGAGTAGCTGGTAATAGAAGAAAGCCTATGGCCAACAGTTATCGTTTCTAGGGATGGGCAGTTCCGGATATTGTTCGTTGAAATAGATGGTACTCCGCCCGTGTAGATCGAGATAAGGTCCTCGCAGTTCTGGAACTGGTAGAGTCCAATGTTGGTGACGCTGTCAGGAATGACCACCGAGGTCAAGGGTGTTCCTTGAAACACCCTCTCGGCTATTTTTGTGACAGGAAGACCATCGATCTCATCCGGTATGACCAGATCGCCGGCAGGGCCGGTGTAGCCGGTGATTGTTATCGAACTGCCATCGCTGGTATATGTCAAATAATCTTCCAGAGGCTTCGCTTCGACCACGGTGATGTAGTCGGTCTTGAGTTCCTGAACGCTGCCTGTCGACTTGTTGATCGTCAGTCTGACGGAGTAGTTACCTGCCGCACTGTATGTATATACAGGGTTCTGCTCCGTGCTGTCCACATTTCCGTCATTGTCAAAGTCCCACTGCCATTCGGTCGTCTCTGCACTTAGATCGGTGAACTGCACCGTCAGCGGCACGGAGCCGTAGGTAGTGTTGGCAGTAAAGCATATATCCGGATCATCAAGAGCGAACAGGTAACCCGCATCATTGCCGTAGTAGACCATGCCGTCGGAGATCGCCGCACCCTGCAGGCTATACTGCTTCATACTGCTGGGCGGGAAGAACTCGAACTGCAAAATGGCTTCGGTGTTTCCCGGCATGTCCTTTAGACAGTACATACCGCTGGAGTGATCGTTTGTTGTGAAATAGATGTAAATCTCCCCGTCGCCATCATCATAGTAGGTCGAGATGGCAGGAGATGATTGCACCTTGGCGCCTACGGTATATGACCAGATTATTTGCAGGGAATCGGCGTCAAGACAGTACAGGGAACCACCGCAGCCCACATACACACGGTCATTGTACACGGCCGGGGTGGAGGTGGAGTCACCCGACATCGACCCTGTGCCCTTCACGCTCTTCACGAATGTGCCGTTGCTGGAGTCGAACCCTACATAGTAGCATTTGGATCCGGAAGCGAAGTACAGCCTCCCGGTTGATTGGTCATAGCTCATGGAGGAACGGATATTGCCTGTTCCGGAGCTGAAGATGGTGACGGTGCCCACATCTTCCACGGTCGTCCCGGTGTGCTTGTTGACAGAGACCAGGTTGCCGTCATCGCCACCGTATACGAGATAGTCGCCTACCACGCAAGCGCCGGCCCAGTAGTAGCCCGCGTTGCTGGTGCAGGCCCGCTCCCATACGAACGAGCCGTCAGTGGCATTCACGCAGTAGTATGAGCCGGGATCGCCGGAGGAAAACCAGGTTCCGAAGTAGATGTTACCGGAGTCGTAGACTATAGGTGTGTTCACCTGCGCCTTCTCGCCGCCCAGCCCGGTGGAGTTGATCCAGGCCTCTGTGCCGTTGGAGATGTCGTATGCGGCGATGACGCCGTTATTGGTGCCGATGAAGATCTTGCCGTCGGCGATCACAGGCGTGGCCAGAACGAACCCTCCAGCTAGAGATGTATTCCATATTTCATCCCCTGTGGTCTTGTTGAAGGCAAAAGCTTTGCCCTGGGCGGCAGTGTAAACGACATCACCGGCGACCACCGGCGTTGTATCGATCCCGCTCATCCCACTGGATTTGGTAAAGACGGCGAAGGCATAACTGCCGTTATTGCTTATCGGGCCAGCCTTATCGGTTATTCCGGAGTTGTAATTGTCATTCTGGAACGTGGACCAGTCATAACCCAGTACCGGCTGAGTAGCCGCCACCAGGAGCAATGTTACACAAATCAGAAATATTTTCAGTGTATGTTTGTTCATATTTTCGTTTCTCCTATTTTGTCATAGGGGTTCAGTCTACCTGCGCGGAAATGTCCGGACCCCCGAAGATTTGATAATCGGTTTGCTCGGGTAGGAAATTGTTTTTGGTTCAAGGATTTTCGGACCTTTGAAGAAAGCAGGAAGCGACTGTATTTTGTTTTCTGTTTTTTTATTCTCACGGATTTTGAGGATTCTGGAATCAGCCGGGTTTGAACTACTTAGCTGTAGAAAGTTCCGGTGACCTAACAGATAGTAATGGAATTTCAAAATCCGGAAAAATGCCGAATATGAAAAGCACGGCCCAAATTAAAATTCGCCCTTTGTTGAAGCAAAAATGCTTCAATACTTGTCACTATTTTTGATGAAGGACATACCTTGCTTTCAGTTCGTTTAAAACGAATTTCAGGCAGAGCCGCGTATAAAAACAAGTGTTTTTAGTTTCTTTTTTGAGATCCTCCTATGTTTTTATGGGGTTGGCGGTTGTTCTGGGCGAAAGAATCGGACCATATTTGGTGTATGGTGGGGTTATCGATTCCGGTTTCGGACCTTTTTGAAGCGTCAGACCAACCAAATTATTAAGGAATTTTCGTATTTTAGCTGGATACAAATTTGTAATGTATGGAACAATTTTGTCTAAATGTTCCAGGTTTTTCAGAAATATTTGATTTAACTAATTAGATACAATTAAACAGATTGATATTTTAGCCTCTACGAATTTGTAGCTTCTACAATTAAAAATCTTTGGCTAATTATTCTTACCCTTATGGGTAACACGCTCCTTCAGGATCCTGAAGGAATGAAGGAAATTTTTCAGATGCTATTCCAGATTTTTTTTATCTGCTATTCTTTCATTTCAGCTTGACTTTTCAGGAGTTTTTCATCGATCCTGAAGGTGGTGTTATATCAGCAGGGGCAGCAACAGATCAAAATATTGGAATTATCACATACGTAAAAAAATACTAATGGATATTGTGTACAAAGAAAATAAGTTGGATAAAAAATCTATGTGGGTACAAATTGTTAATACTTTATGACACTGGCTTTCAGTTCACCTGCATAAATCCCTGGTACACAGTAGTCTGATTTATACAATAATTGAACTGTTCTCGGTCAGGTTGCTCTTCCTTCCTGTAAAAAGTCCTTTTATTTCAGTCGAATACCCCGCTAGCTTGCAGCGGGGTGCGCCAGCGCAACTTTGATTTCTTAGCCCGTTGACTAACAATTCTCTTGTTGCCTCTTTTAATATAAATCCTTGACTTTTTTGTCCTTAACTTTAATTCGAAAAAAGAAAGGAGGATAACAGCCTTATTCGGCTGCTTCCGCCCAGAAGGTTATTGTCCCTTTTTTGTTCCCTGAACCGGCATAATCAGCCGGGACCTTTAGAACCACTGAAGTGTTTTCCTGACTGTCCCCTCCTACTACTTTCCAGTAATTATTCCATAGCTGAGAGTCCAGCAGCAAGCCCTGGCTGAAAAGCGAATCTCCATCAGAAGAGTCGCAGACTACGGCTGTAACATTTACGTCGCAGCTTCCTCTGTTTTTGAGAGTTAGGTACTGGAGCTCACTGGTTTTTCCAGGGTACAGTTCCCCGAAATCCAGGGCTGAAGGGGAGACCTCAAGGGAAATCACCGGGACAATGGTTACATTCAGGGACACACTTGAGGAACCGTTCTGGCTTCCAGAAGAAGCCTCCTCAACCTTGATACAATCCTCAAGCTCATTGTTTGTCTCGTCCGATTCGTCTATTGCATCCTCCGCATCTGCACTTACCTTAACGCTGTAATACCCGGCAGCAACTGGCTTCCATGAGAAATTAACATTAGCGCTACTACCCGATCCAATCCCTGATACGGTGCTGGTATCCACAACCTCGCCGTTTACGGAAAGGGTCGCGTTAAAGGCTCCGGCATCACTTTCGCCCGTGTTGCTGATGGTGGCGCCGATGTTGCATGAGGTATTTGCAGTAATACCGGACGGCGGGATGATGGATGAAACAATGAGATCAGGCCGGTCCTCTGGTGTAGTCGACGAGTCGGTTACCGTGATATATTCGGCCTTTACTTCCGAGTCACCTCCCGCTGCACTGGATACTGTTAGGTTGACAGTATAATTTCCTTCGGCAGTGTAAGTGTAGCTAGGGTTCTGTTCAGTACTGTCAATCGAACCGTCATTATCAAAGTCCCAGGCCCATGAAGTAGGCGTACCTGTAGACTGGTCCGTGAAGTTGACAGTGAGAGGTACAGTGCCATTAGTTACGTCAGCATTGAAAGCAGCAACGGGTTCTGTAGGTGTAGAAGATTCGGATGCAGTAATATAGTCAGTCTTCACCTCTGAATCGTTTCCCTCTGCATTGGCAACCGTGAGGTTGACAGTGTAAGTACCGGCTGAAGTATAGGTATAGGAGGGGTTCTGTTCAGTACTGTCAATCGAACCGTCATTATCAAAGTCCCAGGCCCATGAAGTAGGCGATTCAGTAGACTTGTCAGTAAAGTTGACAGTGAGTGGTACAGTGCCATTAGTTACATCCGCAGTGAAAGCGGCAACAGGTTCTACAGGCGTAGATGATTCGGATACAGTGATGTAGTCAGTCTTCAGCTCGGAATCGCTTCCATCTTCATTCGTGACTGTTAGGTTTACGGTATAGCTACCTGCATCGGAATAAGTATGGCCAGGGTTCTGCTCTGTGGAGTCCACGTTTCCGTCGGAATCAAAGTCCCATGCCCAGGCAGTAGGCGAGCCGGCAGACTCATCAGTGAACTGGACAGTCAGGGGGGAATCTCCGGAAGTGGGAGTCGCAGTGAAGTTGGCGACAGGCAGAGTTGAAGAACCCTGGACTTTAACACTTGATGCTTCAGTGACGGCATTTATGTTACTGCCTGGATCGTCATCCAGACGGTTGAAAGTAAGAGATATTTCACTTTCTCCCGGAGTTTCGGCCACAAAGGTGGCACTTGCCAGGAGAACGTTTTCATCACCAGCCTTAACAACGTCAGTAGTATCCACCGCTTTTACTTTTATCGAAGTATTGGGCATACTGGAGTTTTCTGAAAGGCCAACCCAGGAAGGATACTCCACATCCGTGAAATTTCCAACAGCCGGATTCTCGAGGGTAAGGTTAAAGTCATAGCCAGAAAGACCGTCTGGGAATTTATCCGCCCTGATCTCGAAGACCTGGGATTCGCCCGAAGAAAGAGTAGATTCCGCCGGAAGAATCGAAACAATCGGGTTGTCTGAGTTCTCCACAGTCAGTTTTGCTTCCCGGACGGTGACAGAGATCGTATTTTCGGAATCATCATCTAACCGGTCAACGGATACGGTGAGATTTGCTTCCCCGGAAGCAAGGGATTCTACGGTTACCGTACCTAAAAAGACATCTGAGTCCCCAGCATTTATCTTTTCTGTCAGATCAACAGCTCCGATCTGGACCGAATCTGCCGGAAGACTTGAACTATTATTCACGCCTGACCAGGAAGGGAACTCCACTCCCGTTATCCGGGCAACTGAAGGATCGCTTATACTAAGATTAAGTTTGTATCCCGCAAGCCCGGCAGGCGCTTGATCAAGATAAAGGTTCAGACTTTCTACGGAGCCAATATCTGAAAAGACAGCTTCCTGGGGTTCAAAATAGAGTTCTTCAGGGTCGGTAAAAGCATAGACCCTTCCGTCAGCTCCAATTGTGAAGAGTATCCCGTCGGAAATTGCAGGTGAAGCGCCCCCAGAGGGATAACTCCAGACTACATCCCCTGTATAAGCATCGAGAGCATATGTGCCAGCGTATCCGAAGTAATCATCTTCGGCGTATTTTCCTACAAAGATCATGCCGTCTGCAACAGCAACTGACGCAGTCCAGCCCCCTATCTTATCTTCGGCAGAGGTATTCCAGACCATTTCATGGGTTGTTGCGTTGAAACAGTAGGTTTCAATTGTGCTAATTCCGGGGCATCCACCTGATATGTAGACGTTACCGTAAGCAATAGCCGGGGTGGAAGAAACATCGGTGCTTGGAACGGTTTCACTCCAGAGGATTGAACCGTCTTCGGCGTCCAGTGCGTAAAGATTTCCGTCGTAAGTGGTTGCATAGACAACTCCCTCAGAAACTGCAGGAGACCCGCCTGCCTCATAAGGGAGCGTCTGGTTCCAGAGCTCGTCCCCATTCTCCGCATTGACGCAGTAAACGTGACCCGGAGAACTAAAGAGTGGTCCGCTTGTCAGGTAAACCTTTCCTTCGTAATAAGCTGGTGTGCCAATGGCAACACCGGTAACTGTAAAGTTCCAGAGTTCCTCTTCGGTTTCGGCATCCGTACAGTAATAATGGTGAGATTCGCCATCACTATCGAATACTTTCCCATCTGCAACCATTGGCCCACCGTTGAGAGCATCCGCCCGTCCATACCATATCTTTCCGTTGTCATAGCAAAGAGAAGACCAACAGGGTGTAACCGGACCTATTTCATCGGAAGAAATTATATTTCCCGTATATTCATCAATGGTCACTATCCTCAATTCCTCGGGAGTTGTTGACATCGAGTTGACTTGGTCTACTCCGCACTTGACAAAGACTTTCCCCTCAGCAATAACAGGCGAAGAGCTGGGAATTGCCCAGATAGGGTCACTTACCCAGAGCAGTTTTCCAGTATCAGGAGCTTCACCCGGGGAGAAACCGGTGTGTGCAACGTCTTTATGGAACTGGTTCCAGGTATCGGTATTGTTGGAAGCCATGGTTGTTGAGGAAAGTAATAAAATGGACAGAAAAAGCAAAATAACCGGAATAAATTTTATTTTTACATTCAGATTCATATTTTAGCCTTCCCGATTCCAATGATTGAAATTTTCATACAATTAATCGAAATTGTTCGTACAAATTCCATAGCCAGATCTCCACATGCAGCCGAACTTACTCCAAGGCTGAGCCTGTGCAGGAGAACTGCGAAGCTTCCCAGTAAGTGTCCTGTAAACTTTTTCACTGTGACTGTTAACTTTTTCCTTGTTAGTTTCATGGTAAATCTTTCCATTAAAGTTCATTTATTTTCTTCTCATTTTGCTCGATTTCGGGTGAACTACCGTAAATATAATGAAGACTGATGTCGAATAGATGAATCCGAACCCTGGAAGGGCACTTTTTCAGGTATCGATGCCTGTAACATTTTCACTTTCATCTGTTTCTTCTCCAGAATTTACGGAATTCTCCGATTTTTCAGAAGTTTTGAATTTTGAGCGGTGGCGCGAACATATCCCGTTGTTTGCAGCGGGGTGCACCAGCGCAACTTTGATTCTCAAGGATTTTTGAGATTTCAGGATCAGTCGGTTTTAAAATATTTGCTCTGGAAGTTTCCGGTGATCGAATCGAAGATAACAGCATCCAAAAATCCGGAAAAATGCTGAATGAAAAACACGGTTTGGATTGAAAATTTGAAATGAGCCCTTAAGTAAAGATATCTCTATACTCGTCTAAATTTTTGCTGAAGGGCATACCTGAGCTTCCAGTTTTGAGGAAAAATTCAGGCATAAAACCGTGTAAAGAAAAACAAGTGCTGCTAGTACCTGGTATTTTTCATAACCTCCTGTATTTTCATAGGGTTGCCGGTTGGTCTGAGCGGAAGAGTCTGTCTGCATTTCGAATTGTATTATGCAATAAGATCAGGTTTCGGACCTTTTTGAAGTGTCAGAACAACTGGAGTTTTAAAAGTTTATCCGGAACATATGCTGCGGAAATTTTGATATTTCCTGAAATTATTGATTGAACTAATTGTATCTGATTGAACTAATTGATTATTTTAACTCTACAGATAAAAATCTTTGGCTAATTATTCTTAGCTCCTTGACTAACGGTTCCCACATTGCCTATTTTAACATAAATCATTGACTTTTTTGTCCTGAACTTTGATTCAAAATAAGAAAGAGGGAAAACAGCTCTATTCGGCCTTCTCCTCCCAGAAGTTCATTGTTCATTGTTCATTTTTTTATTTCCACAACCGGCATAATCAACTGGATATGAGAATTTTTTTTCTCTATTTTGCCTTTTTCAATTCCCATTTCTCTATTCCTCTTTTTGTTTTTTCATTATCTACGGTGTTAAAGACAAGCTTTTTTAATCGCAAATGTTCCAGTTTATCTGCATCAATTTCATGTAGTTGAGAACGACAAGAAAAAAATTAAAACAGCTATAAGGTTGCCCGGGTCAGAAATATTTATTAATCGCATGGTTGAGTTAGAAATATTATGGATAGTCAGAAGGACAAAGACGTTACGATACGCACGCAAAAACCAGGTGATGCTGGGTATATAGCTTATAGACATTGTGTCCTTTACGAAAAAGAATATGGACTTGGCGGAAGTTTTGAGCATTACGTGTTAGATAGCTTAGCAAAATATATTGAGCACCGGTCTGCGGGGGAAATCTGGGTCGCAGAGTATAATGGCCAGATTGTTGGTTCTATAGGAATTGTCGGTACGGACAAAAGTACGGCACAGCTCAGGTGGTTTTTAATAGAGCCAGAATTTCGCGGAATAGGTTTGGGCAGACAGCTGATGGCCAGAGCAGTCGACTACTGTAAGCAAAAAAAGTTCAGTCGATGTTCTTATGGACAATACAGAGTTTGAAGATTTCACATCATTTATACAGTAGCTTTGGATTTATTCCTGTAGAACAAGCCGAAAATAATACATGGAAAAAAGGCGTGGTAGAAGAGCGATGGGAACTTTTCTTAAAACCTGAATAAAGTTGAACTGTCTTATTAACTTTATTATGTGTTCCTAATACTTTTTTACGTTTCATGTTCTATTGTCTTTTAAAGTTTTAGTTTGAGCTAGTTTTGTGAACTGGGGTTTGGTTTATATACTGAAGTTAAACTGGCTTTTAAGGATTGGGTGGCAGTTTATAGGGCAGATGTTCGGGCTTGCAAAGGCTTGGAATTCGGAGTAAATGACTGGTTTGGGCCGGAGAAGGCTGGAAAAAAGAGTAGTACCTGCTTGCAAGGGACTTATCTGGATTGAAAAAAGGGCTAGATTAGAGCTGAAATAGCTATTTGCCAGCCTGGTGTGACAAGAAAGGCTTCGTATAACGAATAAGGTTGTATGGGGCTAGAACTATCAGTTAACCCTCTTGAGTTCAACTCATTGATAAAATCCATCAAGTAGTCCTCTTGAGCGAAGCGTAGCGTAGCGAAAAGGACCGCGTACTCCCGAGGCGCAATTCGGGTGGCGCAATTCGGGTGGCGCAATTATGGTGAGGCGCAATTATGGTGGGTCCGAACTCTGATTTTTCCGGTCAGATAATATTCATCTCTCGCTTCAACCAGCGCTCTTATATTTTTGATCGGGGTCTTCGGGGCAATTCCGCATCCGGGAGCGAGTATATCAATACCGTCTTCCAGGCACTTCTGCGCTTCCATTTTTATCTCCTCGCAGGTCCCGTTGAGCATAATTCCTGAAGAGGAAAGGTTTCCGATCAGTTTTGTTTTGCTTCCGACAAGTTTTTTTGCAGCTTGCAGGTCAGTTACTTTTTCTTCGATGCTGATCCCCTGAAAACCGCACCCTGAAAGGGTTTTAAGGATCGAAGTCGAGTTCCCGCAGACGTGTATGAGTTTTATGCCTTTTCCTGACCTGCAGAAGCTTTCATACTCCGGCCTTATGAGGGCGTTCAGATGTCTGGGGTCAAGCATGTCCGGACCAGCTATCCCATCCACAATGCAGACAGCATCCGCCCCGGCTTCGGAGAGGATTTCTGCGTACGCCGAGCAGGTGGTTCCTGTGACTTTAAGGCACTGGCTTAAAGTTTCGGGTCTTCTGATCATCCATGTAAGGAAGTTATAAGTCCCGAGCAGCCTTGATGCAAGAGATGCAGGGCCTTCCATACCTGCTATGAGAGGGACTTCTTCTCCTGTTTTTTCCCTAAGGATCGAGGTTACGTCTGCAATAAGGGGAATTCTTCCCCGCTCCGCAAAGTCCGAAGGCAGTTCCATTTTTTCCGGTTCCTTTGCAAAAGGGTTAGAGCCCGGAGAAGGCTGAATATCCTATCTGCCCGGGTTGACCTTGCAGCCCAGAGCTTCGGATAGGACCGTGAGGCAGAAGGGGTAGCGCACGGCTTCAAGGCCTGCACAGGTATGGGCTGAAAGGGCAAGGTCCGCCATTTTTTCCGCATCAAAATGAGCATCTGGCCAGGCCGCTCCGCTTTTTCTCATTAGTTCGACGGTCCCGGTCTGGGTTACCGAAAGGACAGGGATCTTATCCACGGCTTTTCCATGCAACGTGTTCAGGAAACGGTCTCTTAAATCTGGATCTGCCATTAAAATCTGCCATTAAAGTTCTCTTTTTATAACGTTAAGCGCTACGGCAAGCTTCTGTAGCTTTTTTCTTCTGAGAAGTAATACAAACAGCATCACTTTTATATTTTTCATTTAAAATATCTGCGAACTCATTATATAAATTAATCCACATATGCGGTATTTTAATGGCCGATATTTTAACTGTTTATCTCCTCTTTATTCATTTACTGGCTGGACGCGGTTAATAGGTTTATATTTTCCAGAGGTTGATATCATTTCTAGGTGCCCAAAAATAAAGTCTTCAGGCTTTTTCCCCAGCAGGCCTGAACTATATCCCTAAATCAGTACAGGATACCACATGACTTTTTGTATGTCAGGTTACGGCTTTCCGGAATCGGAAACACTCTCTTCCTTCAGAAGTTCTCCTGTTTAAGGGAGCTAATCGGAGTCTGGCTGTAGTCGTGATTGCTTTTTTCCACCTTTATATATGAAAGCTGTCTGTCTTTCAGCTGCCCACTTGCCGTTGTGTCCACAGTTCTGATAAGTTCTTCTCTGGGCACGGATGTCACCGCAGAGAGTATCTTTAGCCTTGAGCAGGAATTCTTTTCTTTTTTGAGGATTTCAATTTCGGGTTTTTCATGTGCTGAAGTCACACTACCTTTTACAAAATCATCTTTGTGCGCAAAGGAAAGTTTGATATGCCCTGTGAATTCGGGGTTAAGCTGTGTTACTCTCTTTCTTATGCTGTCCAGGATTTGCCCCGAAACAGAGACTGCCGTTTCAAGAGATATTTCCTGCGAAGTAATCTCAAGTTCGGTTGAGTAAGCTGAAACCCCGGAAATTTCAACGGAGTTTCTTGCTTCAATTGAGTTCTTTGCTTTTACTGAATTTCTCATTCCACGGGCAGTTTTATCCTGGTTGCTTACCCCGATCAGCCCGAAAAATTTTTCCAGGGGTTCTCCTCCCTGCCTGGCTGAAAAATGAATAATCCTTGCTCTCGGGTTCAATTTTCGGAGGAGCAGGCAGGTCTCCAGAAGTTTTTCCTGCCCTATGAGGTCTACTTTGTTTATGCCCAGGATCTCGGCATCCTCGATCTGGTTTCGAACAAAATTCTGCAGGTCTTCTGCATCCGGACTCAGGAGGGAGGGGTCTACAAGATTTACGATCGGAGTAAAACTAATCTCCGGAATACCCATGCTTTCGATATTGCTTTTAATCTGTCTTGGGAAGGCTATCCCTGTGGGCTCTATTATAATAGTATCCGGACTATAGGTGAGCATAAGGTTCCTCAGGGTATATTCCATACTGATCCTGAGAGTACAGCAAATGCACCCGCTTGTAATTTCTCTGGTTTCTACCCCCTCTCCCGAGATAGTTTCCCCATCGATCCCTACTTCTCCTATTTCATTGACGATGATTGCCGTTCGCTGCCCTCGGGCTCCGAGGTATTCGACAAGTTTTCTTATTGTTGTCGTTTTTCCACTTCCGAGGAAGCCTCCGATTATCATGCATTTCATGGCTCTGCCCTCTTTTTGATGCCTTCAGGTAAGAATTGAATATAGTTAAGAATTGAATATCGTGTAAGCTTAAATCGAATCTCAGGTAAGAACCGGGCATTCTTACCGGAATATCGCCTGCACTGTCAGCAGTATTATCTGCCAGCAGTATTATTATAGTGCTGATATTATAGTGCTGATCGCCTGCCTTACATATCGATAAGGGCAGGAATATTACCCCCTTTCCTGCCTGGAGTTAGCAGTAAATGGGGCGTACCTGTCCTATGCTTCAGGTTTCACATTCTTTCCTTTAAACCCTGAAAATGGCAAAAGGGTTTGAAAAGGACCTTTTATCTGTTTTTTCTCTTTGGTACTCTTTTTGCGAGGTGCTTCAGGTTTGGAGTATCAAGTCGTTTTTAAATGACAAATCCGTGCCCTTCCGGAAAAGAGTATTGCAGGTCTAACTTCCTTTTCGGTGCATATGACAACAATGCCCTTGGAGAGGGAGTGGCACTGTTATCAGCATGATATTTTTAAATCTTTCCGGTTTCCTTTCCGGTTTCCTTTTCGGATTTCTGCTTCCATGCCTGTTTCATCTCTTAGGCACTATCTCGTCTATCCTGAGTACTTTTTTTGCCGTTTCCGTACCTGCAATAATTGCGAGTTTCTTTACCGTTGCCGAGTCGTAGACTTTTGGTCCCTTATCAGTTATCTTTCTTGAGAGGTCTATCCTTGCCTCAACTCCTCTTGAATATGAATTCCTCAGCTGTGCTGTTGCATCAATTTCATTCATTCCCATATTTCTTGCAAGAACCACGGGAATTTTTTCGAGGGCCTCGGCATATGCCTGGACCGCCAGTTGTCTCTTCCCGGTCTGCGTTGCCGCAAAGAGCCTGACCATATGCGCAAGCTCAAACTCAATTGCCCCTCCTCCGTTCACTATTTCCCTGTTTTTCCGGAGGAAAGCCGCATTGTTCAGTGCATCATCAACAGCCTCTTCCACCTTGTCAAGCCCGTATTTCACAGGCTCCCTTATCAGAATGGTGGCGATAGCCTTGTCTTTCACGGTAATGAAAACGAAGTTTTCCCCGTTTTTCTTTTCAAGTTTTATACTGTCTGCCTTTCCGAGGTCGCAGGGGTGAATCTCGTCCGGCTGTGCCATCAGGGTCGTACCTGTGGCTTCCGCAAGCTTTTCCAGGTCTTTCATCTTCAGTTTCTTAAAAGCCAGAATATTGCTGTCCCTGAGCAGGGTTTCGATATAGGGATCAATATCTCCTTCGGAAAAGAGGACATTTGCTCCCGAATCAATTATCTTCCGGGAAATTTCCCCGCACATCTGCTTTTTCCTCTCTTCAAAAAGGAGCGCAGTCTGCACGGAATCCATTTTGAGGTTGTGCTGGGGGTTTAAGTATCCGCTTTTTATCTTGAGGTCGTAATTCGTGATCAGGACCGCCGGGTTCTGGTAGCTTTTTGGCATATCCTCTCTTGCCGGGTTTTCGTCCATGATCAGGCCTTCGATTGCAGTGATTTCCGGCCCTCCCTTCTTTTTCAGGATCTTGACGTTCCTGTTAAGGTCTAGCCTTCCTGCCTGTTTTTCGGAAAGGTGGCTTATCACTTTCAGGACAATATCCGTAACAATCTGTGCCTGGTGCCCTTCAATCCCCTTCCCTGTTGCCGAACACATTATGGTCGTGCGGATATCCTCTTCCGATGCCTGCTTTATGCTGTACTGCAGCATTTCATACGTTTTTTGCATGGCAAGTTCATACCCTTCAATAATAATTGTCGGGTGCACTCCTGCCCTGATCAATCTGACTGCGTTTTTAATCAGGTTGCTTGCAAAAATGACTGCCGTTTTTGTGCCGTCTCCGCAGGCTTTGTCCATTGATTCAGCAAGCTTTTTGAGAGAGGTCACGATCGGGTGAAGCACATCCATTTCCTTTAAGATGACTTTCCCGTCGCTCGTAACGAAAATATCTCCCACCGGGTTTACTATTATCTTGTTCATCCCTCTCGGGCCGAGGGATGAGCCCAGTAGCTCGTCAATTTCTATCGCTGCCCTTTCAAGCTGGTCGATCAGCTTCTCTTCCTTTACCGGCTCGTCAATTAGGATCTTATCCCTTATAGTCCGCGCCAGTTTTGCCATTCCGTCCTGGCTTTCAGGGCTCGTGCTTCCCGGTGTTTTCAGTTCGCTTGCCATGTCCTCTCCTCATTTGCTGCTATGACCTGCTGAATTCTGCCTTTTTTAGGTACTGCTTCGTATTCTGTTTTTATATCCTGTCTTATGCCAGCTTTCCGGTAGTTCCTACGCCGACTCCGACCAGGCGGGTTTCCAGTGGGGCTTTTCCCCTGCTTCCCACATCGTTCTGTTTAAGATCAAATTTCACATTGTCCATATCAAGCCCGTATCCGTCCATGTACTCCGAAATCAGCCTGTGGCTGAGCTTGAGCCCGTAGTCCAGGGCTTCTCCGTAGTCCTCAAAGACATCTTTTCCAAGCCTGGAGAAGACCGAGTACTCTGCATTTCCTGCTGCCGAAGGGCGGATAAGGATCTCTGTCCTGTGGACTATTTTTCCTGCAAGGGCTCCGACAGCGTTTCCCACCTCATGGAAAGCGGGGATCCTTATGTCTGCATCCACAGCCCCATTCAGTTCCTTCAGGTATGCTCTTACAGGAGCCCCTACCAGGACTACAGGGACCTTAATGCGGAATTTCATGACCTTTTCTTTTGCCAGAAGTTTTTCGATGTCCTCCTTTTTCAGGTCTTCCGCAAAGAAGGAAACAAGTTCAAGAGTAAGTTTTTCCACGACTTCAGCCTTTATCCGGGCTGAAAACTCCTCAGCTTCCTGTTTGAGGGTTTTTCCAAGCATTTTTGCTCCTATAAAAGAAGCCCTTCCGTCCCATCTTGCATATTCTCCAAGCACGTGCAGGGCATCGGTTGGAGTAAATCCTATCTGGCTTACGTGCCTTTTAAGGATTAGGTTTTTAAGAATTCCTGCAAACAAGAGCGGGTGTTTTCCTGTCCTTTCCGAAATCTCGGATATTGAAAGGGGCTCTGCCCCGAGGTGTTCGATAATCGTCCTCTCGTCTTCTTCGAGCTCCCCGCTTAGAAGTTCGGGGGAATTGATCCCGTTCCTTACGAAAAAAGAGGTCGGTTGTATGATCTCATCCATTATGCGCTCGTTAGGGGTGTCTTTTTTCTCCAGTTTCTGCAGAATCTCCGGGAACTCCGAGGCGGCAAGACAGAGGGGAATCACCCTTGAAGGACCAAGAAATGGTTTTCTTCTGATCCAGACCAGGCTGTCCCCTCCAAGGGCTGAGGTTTCCATCCGGATCGCTTTTACCATTGTTTTCCAGCCTCCGACTCTTGCTCCGGAATCGCTGATCTCGGGGATGCCTCCGGTAATCATGGCAATGTCGGTGCTGGTGCCTCCGACGTCTACGGTTGCACAGGTATCCAGGCCTGTGAGGTGGGCAGCTCCTACAAGGCTTGCTGCGGGTCCGGAAAAGATCGATTCTACGGGTTTTTGCAGGGCTTCTTCAATGCGGACCAGGGACCCGTCACACTTCATCATCATCAGGGTCGCTTTGATTTCTTTTTCTTCCATTACCGCCTGGACGGATTTGATAAACTGCTTGCTTACCGGGATCAGTTCGGCGTTCAGGAGAGCGGTCACTGCCCTTTCGTAAGCTCCCAGGCTCAGGGAAAGCTCGTGCCCGCAGACAACAGGAATGTCCGTTATTTCCTGAATTACTTCCTTGACTCTAAGTTCATGTTCCGGGTTCCGGACTCCGAAGTAGCCGGAAACGGCAAAAGCAGCCACTTTGTTCTTTACCTGCCTGACAAATTCTTTTACGGTTTCCAGGTCTTCAAGAGGAGCAACTTCGTTCCCGTCGGAATCGTGCCCTCCTCCTATTGAGATTACATAATGGCTGGCAAGTTTTTTCGGGATGGTGTGCCCTATAAGGATCAATCCTGCTGGATAGCCTTTACCCTCAAGAGTGGTATTGGTAGCAAGGGTTGTAGAAACGGAAACGAATTTTATCCTTTTCAGGTAATCGGGACCCAGTCCCTCAATTGAGTTCTTTATCCCCCGTATAAGGTCAGGATAAGTTGTAAGCGCTTTATTCGACTCGATCACGGTCCCGTTTGACATATCCATAACAGCGGCATCGGTATATGTCCCGCCGGTATCAATGCCCAGTCCCAGATACATTACATTCCTCCTCTTCAATTTCTATTGCTCTTCACCTTTTATTTCCGATCTCCTCTCGCCTGCTTCAGTCCCGTCTTTAACGCTTTTGTTCCTGTTTCTAACATTTCTATAGCCAGCTTTCCTTCTGCTTTCTCGCAACCCCTGAGAGCCGGGTGTAATTTCAAAGGCAAAAACCCTTTTCAAAAAAAGATCTTACAGTTTTACTTTACGGCTTTTATATGGGAGAGGCGGAGAAGACAAATTCGTCTTAAATCCGCCATTTCTGTTTTTTGGTGGTTTTATGGTGAATCCAGCCGTTTTTTTACCTTCAGTCCCATTTTTTCTTTATATGGACTGCTCGCTGTTTTTTGTTTTTTAAATGAGGTCTGTTGCTTTTCAAGGTCTGTTACTTTTTTAAATGGAGGTTTACCGTCTTTTGTTTTAACATATGACTCCTGCAGTCTTCTATTGTCTTCTGTTTATATTCTGGAGTTCAGGAGTTAGATTAACTACTGTATGGAGGTTAAAATGTGGTTTTTATTTGCCTGAGGGTGTTTTTCTTTTTTCCGAACTTTTACAGGCTCTATGAAGATACAGGCTCTGTGGAGATTTTCCGTTTTAGGGTTCTGAATACTGTTCTTAAACATCCTATCCTAATTTTAAATCGAAATGGGGAGAGGTGATCTCCCCTATCATGGAGAGTTTACCCCATTATTTCCTTCTGGAGTTCCGGGCCAAGTTCCTTTACAACGTTCACCATTGCCTGCACGGTTGTCAGGGGACCGCCTGGCGGAATCTCACAGCCGGAGGACAGGACATATTTGGACTGCAAGCCGTTCTCCTTGAGCACTGGCAGCACGTTTTCGAGCAGGTTCTTTGTGTCGTCCTTTACCTTCTGCACGCCGGCTGCCGATCCGTCCATGAACTCAACAGGGTTGACTTCTCCCATCATACAGCAGATGTCTCCGTATTTGGGGATAAGGTCTGCGTAGTTCTGGGAGCCTTTGTCCCTGGACTTCTCATAGTAGGCGTAGCTGTAGAGGGCTGTTCCGAACTTCCGGATCTGGGTCTCGAAGTGCACGGCGTCAGCACAGTTGTGGACGATATACGGCTGGTTGTACTGTTTGAATATGGGGATCTGCTGGTCATAGACGAATTTCCCGTCGAACTTCCAGTAGTCCTGTTCGCTCATGATCACATTATTGGACCAGAGGTTGTCGATACAGAGAGTGTCACAGGCATCTTCTGCAAAGAAGAGCTCTGAGAGCTGGCAGACATAGTCAGTACACTTCTGTACAGCTTCAAGGACAACATCCGGCTGGGTCTTCATGTCCATAAGGATGCGGTCTGCACCCATCAGCTGGGTCAGGGTGAGTAGGGGGCCCTCGTGGAAGCCGATAAAGGGAGTGTTGAGTTCCTTGTTGAGTTTTTCCTTTGCTTTCTTTGAAGCCATGACCAGTTCGTAGCCCCTGGTACCTTCCTTAAGTTCGGGGACTTCGATCTTCTCATAGTCCTTGATATGCCCTTCGGAGGACGGAGTGTCGTCTTCGGGGTATTTGATCTTACAGCCGAAGTCTGCAGATGTTGCGGAAAGGTCAATCAGGCCTACAAACATGTCAAGGTCCAGGTATTTTGAGCCTAGGTATGCGCTCTGTACAAATGCATCTTCATTTGTGGCATACTCTTTGTAGGTTACAGGGGCAAACTTCCTGAGCACTCCGCAGGCAAGGGGATAGACGGGCAGGCGGTCGACCTTCTTATCGGACATGGCAGAAACGGTCCTGTCTATGTGGGTCATTTCCTCCTTTGTCTTCACGCCAATGCTTTCGAACTCTTCTTTGATCTTATTAGCAGTTTCAAGCCCGACATCCACTTTATCGGAAACTATCTTCTTTGCAAGAATTTCCCTGTACTTGATCTTCCCGAGGTTGATCTTCTCTTCACTCCACCTTGCAGCCTTGGGCTCAAGATCCTTTACGGCTTCGGAGGCCCAGGCGCTTGCGTGCATTGCATCGGGGTGGGTTGAGTCTGCACCGATTCCGGTTGCATACTCTTCGGAAACGGGAGCTCCTCCAACCATGACTTTCATGGAGTCGCGGATACCTTCTTCCTGAAGGATTTCAATGACTTTTTCCATATTGGTCATGGTTGTTGTCATCAGGGCACTCATGGAGATGATGTCGGCTTTGTGTTCTTTTGCGGTTTCGACAAATTTCTCGATAGGCACATCTGCCCCGAGGTCGATCATCTCGAATCCGCCTGCACTGAGCATGGTTTTGACAAGGTTTTTCCCAATGTCGTGCACATCTCCTTCAATCGTCCCGATAACGCCCACAGCCTGCATGGCTTCTCCTTCCTTTACCATCTCAGGGGAGAGGATATCCATACCTGCATACATTGCGCCTGATGCCAGGAGCAGGTGGGGTACAAAGGCTTCTCCTTTCTCGTACTGGTCACTGACAATTGCCATCCCTCTTGCCAGCCCGTTGACGATTGCGTCGTAGGGGTCAACGCCTTCTTCAAGGGCTTTGTTTGCCAGTTCTTCTGCAAGGTCGTCGTCTCCGTCGACGACAGCTTCCGCTAATTGGTTCAAAATATCTGCTGCCATAAAAAACGCTTCCAACATATTTTTATGATTATTCCCTGGTTAACAGTAAGTAGCTCAATCAGGAACTTACTCCTCCTGTAAGTCCCGTTATCACTGTTAACTTGAACGATGATACATTAACTGCAAAACATATAACATAAACGCAGAGATCTGATTAACGCAGTTAACATCTCTTCTGATGCTTAATTCGGTGAATTGTCCTGATATTATAATTTTGCCTGATCTCGTGTGGAACTCTCATTTGATCAGGGGCTTTCATCTGATCAAAGCCTTTGATCGGAGAGTGAGTCTTACAAGCCGGGAGGGGGGGTCCGGTCGTCAGGATATATGGAAAAATGGTGTCCTCTCTTTAATACTTGTTTCCATCTCCAACTTATGAATAATCATGCATAACTAAAAAAGTACAAATAAAAAAACTCCTTTTTATTAAGAGTCAAATCTATGTTTTAAGAAGAAAATTTCTATATTTTAAGGAGGAATATTCTGAACAAATTCATGAGAGTTTCTTTATTTCTGATTCTCCTTTGCTGGGTTTTAAGTGCTATTAGCGGTTGTGTGACTCCCGATGAAGGTGAATATTCCTCTGTCTCTGTTGAAGACATTGAAGTGAAGTCTTTATCTGAAGAGTATTCGACACCTTCCAGCGGAGGGAAAGGAGATGTCCTGAATGTGACCGCCTGCATTATAAATGCAGACAAGGAGGATAGTTCGGCTCTTCTGATCCTGTTTGAGTTGAAGAATACTGACTCCTCTGAGCCTTCCTCCTCCCGCGAGGTGGCAACAAAAAATGTAGAACTTGACTCCATAAAGGGCAGGTCCATGCTTTATCAGTCAGTACAGCTAACCGTTCCCGGTCCTGGAACTTATGACATTGATGTCTTCGTTTCCGAAGAAGGAAAAACCCCTTCGACCGGTCTTGGTATGGTCTTTTTAGTCGGAGAAGAGGGGGAAGTCGGGACTTTCTGAACTGGAGTGAGTCAATGATTAAAAATCGGAAAACACTACTTCCTATCTTCGTATTGCTGGTCCCGGTCGTATTGTTTGGCGGTTTTATTTTTATGCTAACCTGTTACGATCCGGCTTTTTACCATTCAAACGGTGTTAATCTCGGCTCTCCCGAATATTACACTCACGCCATTTCCAGTGCAAAAGAGGCCGGATATGACTACAGTATAAATGACGGGCCCGGAGGAGTTCAACCCGGACTTATCGAAGGCCTCGACCCAAGACTTGGTTCGGATTTTCGGGTAAACTCGATGGACCTTTACTATTCAAACTCTTCCTGGTTTTCGGTCTCTTTTTCAAATAACGGAAATTCAACCTTTTCCTTCTGGGATGAGGACCCTCTTGCACAGTACAGGCCGGAAGATCTCCCCGAGAGAGAATGGGTGGTCAATAAATTCAAAATCATGTATGACATGAATGAAAAAGAAATCGAAGCCTACCTCCCGGCAGAGAACTGGGAAGTGAATGACATCTTTTTCGAGCAGGTAACCATAACCAGGCCTCCCAATATTGCAGCAATTCGCAGGCACCTTTTAGAGGAGTCCACCAGTTCTACTTTTGATGCTGAAAACTCCGCCGGAAAAGGTGGAAGTACGGAAACCTTCTATAACGGCAGTGAAAAAATAGGGTCCATACGCTATTTTGTCCCGGCTGCAGAAATAAGTTTTAAGGAGGGCTCGAGCACTTACACGGTCTATATAGACAGGCTTGGCGGCGTTAGTCTCTATATATCTCTCAGATCAATCAGTTCGCAAAAGACAATTCCTGAAAAGGAGTACAGAGCCGTGTTTAAAAGGATCTTCACAGACCTGGGGCTCCCTCCTGAAAAAGTCGATGAATTCGAGTTTGAGTATGGTGAAGGTTTCTGGTGAGAGGCATCTACAGTTTCCTTATTTTTTTGTTTTTTCTTCGCACAATATAAGGTTGGGGTCATCTTTCCAGCCACGCACGAAAAACATAACATGTGAACTTATGCTGTTTCTCAGAGAAATTGGATACAGAAATGTGTTCCCTTCCCGAAGAATACTTACTTTTATCCAGGAAACTGTAGTTTAGTTTTAGATTCGTAGGGTGCCCCCTCCAGCTTGTCCGGAGACCCTTCACAAAAAAGCAGAACGAGTCGAAGGAAAAAGCCTGAAAGAGGTAGAGAGAAGATTATGAAAGAGGTAGAGAGAAGATTGTGAAAGAGGTAGAGAGAAGATTGTGAAAGAGGTAGAGAGAAGATTGTGAAAGAGGTAGAGAGAAGATTGTGAAAGAGGTAGAGAGAAGAGCTTAAATATACTGTAATAATCATTAAAAGCAAACATAGATTTTTTTTGTATCTTTCTTTTTTTCATTTTTACGGGAAAAACCGCTCTCCTGCGTCGAGCGGGACAAAAACGACTCAATATAGCGAGTGAGGTTGTACGGGTCAGAGATATTAGTAATCTAATTCTTTTCAGTCCTCTTGAGCGAGCGGAGCGAGTGAAAAGGACCTCGTGCTCCCGAAGCGAAATTCGGGAATCTCAACTCGGGAGTCGCGGGGATCGACAACGAAGAGGCTGGAGATCCTCTATTCGGTCCGCAGGCATCAATTTCCGAAGCGCTATATCCCGTGTCACGTAGAGTTTGATTTCCGAATTTTTCCGGATGGGATTTTCCTGAAGGAGCTTTCAGATTTTTTCGAATTCTATTTCTCCTATTTCCTTTGAGTTTTTCATGTAGTGCAAAAAGAGGTCTTCTCCCCATTTGAGGGCGGTTTTTTCCAGACTCATCATTGCATGGTTGTGGTAGATCCCGTTTTTGTAGAAGAGGGACAGGGCCATGAAGTGGTCCGTTACCAGGCTTGAAGCAAGTCTTATGGGGCAGTCGCAGACGAAGATTTTCGCATTATCCCGGTCCAGGTATTCTTTGAGGGCTGTGCTGTATTCCCTTTTCAGCCTTTCAAATACTGGTTTTGTGATGATCAGGGAAACGTCCGCTCCTTTTTTAAGAAGATCTACATAGGTTGAGGGATAAGCAGGGTTGAAATAGGACGAGACTTCCATGACGTGGACTGAGCGGGTCAGTTTTTCTTCGATTTTCTGGGGGATTTCGTACATCCGGTCCAGGTCGGGCTCGACAAATTCGCAGTGTCCAAGGTCATCAATCCGGTCCAGGAGATGGACGGGGATTGCACTTATGTTGTGGTTTTCCCAGTAATCCATGTTCTCTGAAAACACTTCCAGGGTGTTTAACAGGGGCCTCATTTTTTTAACGACCACTTTCCCGATATCCGAGAGCTTGTAAAGGTCGTCTTCGTGGATGATGAGCCCCTGGCTGATGAGGATCTTTATCTGGGTCATGATCGCACTTGAAGTCACGTTGAGGATGTTTTTAATGTCATCAATATTCCTGGGTTCCTCCATCAATAGCAGAAGAAGGTCTTTTCTTTTGTCCGAAAGAAAAAGGGTGCCCAACAGTTCCAGTTTCATCGTAAATCTCCAGCCGCTTCATTTATACATTTTTAATTAAAGCTCTATTAGGACTCTGTTCAAGATTCTGACGCCGTTTAAGTTTTATCAGGACTTTACCGGGGTCAAACCTCTATTTAATATACATTCAAGCCTCTATTCGATTCATGCTCCGGGTATCAGGCTTCTTTTTCGGGAGCCTTACATGCATGGTTGTGCCCGAACCTTCTTCGCTTTCTGCCCAGATTTCTCCTTCGTGGGCGTTGACAATGTTCTTACAGATATAAAACCCGGACTCCAGGCCCTGATATCTTCGGGTGAGGGAATCGTCCACCTGGTAGATCCTGTGGAAGAGGTGGGGGATAAGCCTCTTCTGGATGCCTGTTCCGCTGTCCTTTACCGTTATGTGGATGTTTTCTTCTTCCTCTTTAGCTTTTACTTCCACGGTTCCGCCGTGGGGAGTGAACCTGATAGCGTGGCCCATCAGGGTTGTGAACAGGTCTGTCAGCTTTCGCTTGTCTCCGCGGATGGGTGGCAGGCTTGCAGAAAGTTCCTTTTCGACCTTCAGTTCTTTTTCATCAATCAGGAGGACCAGATTGAGGTAGACATCCGAGAGTACCTTTTTGATCTCTACATCGCCAAAGGAATACTCGATCTTTCCTGCCTGTTCCAGGCTCAGGTAGAGCAGGGAGTCCACCATCTGCTTCAGCCTCTCCGAACTATTGATCACGGCATCGATGGCTTTCTGCTGCTGGTCTTCTATAGTCTCCAGGGTATCAAAGTCCATAAGGTCGCCATAATCTACTTTTATCTGGGGCAGGCTTTCAACCATAAATTCCGCTTTTATCCTGTTCAGGGACCTAAGTTCGTCGTTGGCTTTCGAGAGGTCTTCCGAATAGGCTTTAAGGGCGTCCTCAAGCTGCTTTCTCTGGATAAGCTGCCACATGCCCTGCATAAGCAGAGTGAGCTGGCGGAGGTCTGACTCATCGTAGGGCTCGTTCTTGTTTCCAACCCCCGAAACGGCAACAATCCTTTCCCCGTCAAATACTGGCACGTTCATATGGCGGGTGAGGTGCACATGGTCTTTTGGGTATCCTTTTTTCAGGGAACTCGGGGCTGTGTAGTCATTTGTGATTATGGGTTTGCGCTGCCGGATGGCTTCTCCCCAGAGCCCGGTGGTCTTTACGGGATAAATAAAACGCTTGTCTTCAATTGCACATTCTTCCATGGCACTTTTTGACCAGGAGTGCATTATAAGGGAGGTTTCGTAAGCGTCCATGAAAGCCAGGTACCCTAGTTTGCTGCTCGTAAGCCTGACCGCCTCTTCCCGGGCAAAGTCCGTGATCTCTTTTAAAGAGGCTCCTGTCATCCGGTTGAGTTTTACCAGGGCTTCGAGCCGGGCCTCGTTTAGTCTCTGGGCGGCTTCTGCTTTTTTACGCTCTGTGATATCCCTGGCAACCGAGAGGATAGTTTTCTTGCCTTCATAATCAATGATCCTGGCACTTACTTCGAGGGGGACAACAGTGCCGTCTTTGCAGACAGCTCCGGCTTCATAGACCCTGGACCCTTCGCTCTGGATTTTCTTAAGGTTCTCCCGGACCGAAGCCCAGTACTCGGCAGGGATAATCTCTTCGGCTCCCATTTTCAGGATTTCTTCCTTCTCGTATCCGAGCCGGCTTACCACTGCCTGGTTTACATCCATGTAACTTTCTCCTTCGGGCTCACGGATGTACAGGTGGTCATTGATGTTATTGAAAATCGTCCTGAACTTGTGTTCGGACTCACGGAGGGTCTCTTCTGCCAGCTTATGTTCGACTGCAATGGCTGCCAGCTGGGCGTTTGTTTTCATAAAGTCCAGGTCTTCTTTTTCAGGTCTGTGTACTTCCCCATAGTACATTGAAAAGACCCCAAGGACTTCTCCGGATGATGAAATAAGGGGTTCTGACCAGCAGGCTTTAAACCCTGCTTCAGCCGCAAGATCTCTGTATTCAGTCCAGTAAGGATGTTCAATCACGTTATCTGTGGTAACCCTTTTTTTCATGTAGGCCGCGGTTCCAAAGGACGCCGCCCCAAAACCGATCTCAATCCCGTCGGTCTTCCGGATGTAATAAGCAGGAAGCCCGGGGGCAACGCAGTAAAAGAGATGCTTTTTCTCCCGGTCGAGAAGCATTATCGAGCATTTTGAACCTGGACGGATCTTTTCCACGTTCTGAACGAGGAGCAGGAGAATTTCGTCTAAGGGGGCTCCCGAAGCCAGTTTTCCCAGCACCCTGTTTTGCCCTTTGATCATCTCTTCGGCAAGCTTGCGTTCGGTGATGTCCAGGACTATCCCCTGGTAATGGATTATTTCTCCTTTTTCGTTCCTTTTGATGAGGCTCCTGTCGTCTATATACCTTATTTTTCCCGACTTTGTCAGGACCCGGTACTCCTAGGTGCATTCTTCATACCCTTCTCTGGAAAACCTTGCTACTTCGGAGCGGATTCTTTTACGGTCTTCAGGGTGTATCAGGTCTTCAAACTTTATTTTTCCGGAAGTGAAATCTTCAGGGGTGTATTCCAGTTTTGTGATATTTTCCGAGACAAATTCAACGGGCCAGCCTTCTTCCGGCTTGCACAGAAACACAAATACGGGGCTGCTTTTTATGATGTTTTTGAGTTCGTTCTTCTTTTTCAGCGCCTTTCGTACAGATTCTTCGGCTTTTTTTCTCTGGGTTGCATCGCAGAGGGTGCCCTGGTAGTGGCTCACGTTTCCGTCTTCATCTCTCCGGATCAGGTTTACCTCAACCCAGCGTACCTCCCCTGAAACTGTCAGTATCCTGTACTCCTGGGTCAGCTCTGCACATCCCTTTTCCGAACATCTGGTAATTTCCTCTTTTACCTTTTCCCGGTCTTCAGGGTGAACGATATCAAGGTACCGTACACCTCTTAATGTGAAGTCTTCAATTTCATAGCCGAAATTCCTGATGTTTTCAGTGATGAGTTCGACAGGCCAGTTTTCAGTTGCCCTGCATAAAAAAATAACTACAGGACTGCTGTTTATGAGTGATTCAAGATTTATATCGAACTTTTTCATCGATTCATTTCCCGAATTTTATTTTTATTTACCTGATTCATGAATAACCGTTTTGAGCTACTGTTAATGTTGGATGCAGAGAACAAACTTTTACGTAATCAACTCTTTCAAGCTACTATAATATGGAAGGTAAAGGAGTAAGCTTCTACGAAATAACTGGTTCTGAACTACTGTAAATGTTGATAGCCGGGGGCATACTTGCAAAAATACTTAAAAGTAATTTTCCCTTCCATAACCGAAAGCCTCGAATTTTCAGTTAAGGGGGTTCAGGATCTACCTGAGTTTAATAAAGCTTCATTCTTCTTAAATAAAATGGAAGTACTGGCTTATTTATTTTTTTATTTTTTTTATTTTTTTTATTTTTTTTATTTTTTTTATTTTTTTTATTTTTTATTCTTCTACTATTTTATTTGCATTTCTCTCATATTTTTGACTTTCCTCCATTTTCTGTACGCTCTGCAAAATTTTCCCGGGAACGGACATTTTCAGTTTCTATAAGAGTCGTTTATGGAAAGAGGTATTTTTTATATACCTCTTTTTTATACACAAATTGTATGTAATATCCTTAGCAATCCTATGTTTTTCTGTTATTTGTCCTCAGTCCTATATACTATACTTAGACATCGAACTCATAGGTTATTTCTTCTTTTGATCCGCTACTTTTAGGATACCTTTATATATCAATATCGTCTATATAGATTCTATAATATTCATTAGTATCTTCAGGGGGCTTATTTATTACCAAGGATAAAAGAAAAGTCCAGTTTACCGGAAATTCTACCTACATTGTGTCTCTTCCTATTAAATGGGTCCGAGATATAGGGCTCGAGGCCGGAGATACGCTGACCCTAACACCCATGCCGAACAAAACCCTGCTGGTTTCCTCCAGTGCGGTTTCGAAAGAACATTCTGCCCTTAAGGCAACTATAGATTACCTTCACTCCGATAGTGCGGAAAATAACCTGAGAATCCTTATTTCTCATTATCTGGTTGGGTATGACGTAATCAGGCTGACCACCAAAAAAGGTTTCAGCGCCTATGACCGTAAATTCATAAAGGACTCTGTGCGCCAGAAACTCATAGGGCTCGAGCTCGTGGAAGAATCCAGAAATGAACTCGTCTTCCAGTGTCTTCTGAACTATAACGACCTCCCTCTCAACCGTGTAATCAAGAACATGTACGGGCTTGTCCTTTCAATGCTTGAGGACTCCATGACCGCCCTTCGGGACCGCAATGTGGAGATCGCAGAGGACGTCATCCAGAGGGACGATGATGTTGATCGGTTCTACCTCCTTGCTGTCCGCCAGCTCAAAGCTTCAATTGAAGACATTGAGCTTTCAGAAAAAATCGGAATCAGACACCCACGGGAGTGTCTTGGCTACAGGCTTATTACCAAGAGTATCGAGCGTGTAGGAGACCACGCAGTAAGGATTGCCAGGAACGTCCTTAAAATGGAGTCCGGAATCAGTAATGATGACCCGATTTTCAAAATGGCTGATCTCTCCACGAAAGTGTTTGAAAGTTCCATAGATTCCATGCAGCAGGAAGATCTCCAGGCTATAAACCAGATCGTTGTTGAAGCCAAGAAAGTTTCACAGTTTGGAGTTTCCCTGGAACAAAGAAGCGGCGAAGGTTCAGGTAGCATCGAACTCAGCATGGTCCTTGAGAGCCTGAGAAGAGTAGCCGAATACAGTGCCGATATTGCAGAAGTCTCAATTAATATGAACATAAAGCAGCTCTAACTCCCGAGTTGCGATTCGGGAGCCCGCGGTCTGTTTCGCTCGCTTCGCTTCGCTCAAGCAGACTACTTTATTGTAGGGTCAGGTGCTTCGCTCAAGCAGACTACTTTATTGTAGGGTCAGGTGCTTCGATCAAGAGGATTAGATCAAATGAAGGGTCTACAGACAGGCTGGCCGAGTCGCTAAATACGGTGGATTTGCCTCATTTTCCGGGGCCAATGGAAATATTTCCCGGGTTAAGGGGAAATTTTCCCTATTATTTTTCTCCAATTTTTCCCTATTTTTCCTGATCATTTTTTCCTAATATTCACTTTTTTCACACAACTGCCTTCCGGAACTGATATGTTCCGAGAAGTACCATAATTCCGGCTCCTACGGTAAGGCCTATGAGCCCGTGAACGGGTATTCCTCCTTCAAACAGCATTCTTGTGCTGTCTATGGCATAGCTGACAGGATTTAGTTTTGCCAGTGTCCTTAGCCAGGTGGGCATGACGTCGTAGGGCATGAGGGCGCTGCTTGTGAAAAAGAGCGGCATGCTGATCATGCTGTTCACGGCTGCATAGCTGTCGTGGTCGCTTAAGTGCAGGCCTATCATGGTCGAGAGGGCAGAGAAAAAGACTGAAAACAGGAACAGGGTAAGGTATATCAGGACTATGTTTATCGGGTTTGATATTCTTACTCCGAGGACGGTGGCTATCAGGAGGATTACGGTTGCCTGCAGCAGACCCCTTATGCTAATAAAGAGGATTTTTCCGTACAGCATGCTTTCCCGGGGGGAGGGCATGGCGAGAAATTTATTCAAAAAACCCAGGATTTTATCAAAAATCATGAGTGATCCGCCCTGCAGGGAGGAAAAGAGGATTGTCATGACAAGGATGCCGGGGGTGATAAACTCAAGATAATTATCGGTAAACTTTGTGGGGAGGGCAAGCCCGACAAATACGAGCCAGGCGGCAGGCATTACAAGGGAGGAAACAACGGTTACCCGGCCCCGGAGCCATTTTACGAGGTCCCTTTCGAAATAGTAGAATACGGCTTTTAAGTAGAATCCTGTTTTTTTCATTATCTCCGCCTCAGAAGGTTTCTGAACTGGGTTGAATTAAACCCTGCCTGCTCTTCAGGGGTCTTGACTTTCTCGAGGAAGACGTCATTGAGAGAGGCATTTTCTCCTATGGAACTTATCAGGTTTTCAGGGGAACCGACAGCTGCTATTTGGCCCTTATCAATAATGGCAACTCTGTTGCAGTACTTTTCTGCCTCTTCAAGGTAGTGTGTGGTCATGAAAATGGTCATCCCTTCGGCTTTCAGCATCCTGATATGTTCCCATATTTTCTTTCTGCCGTTGACGTCCAGGCCGAGAGTGGGTTCGTCAAGGAAAAGGACTTCAGGCTCGTGCACAAGCGCCTGGGCAAGTTCAAGTCGCCTTCTCATCCCTCCCGAGTATGTTTTGACAAGGTCGCCTGCCCTTCCCGAGAGGGCCATCATCTCAAGAACCTCGTCTACCTTTGAGTTTCGGTTCGGAATCCCGTAGAGTTTTGCATAAAGCAGTACATTTTCCCTGCCTGTGAGTTTTCGGTCCACTGCCATGTCCTGGGGGACATAGCTTATCTTTGACCTCACTTTTTTTGATTCTCTTACAATATCATGCCCGCAGACCTTTGCAGTGCCGCCGCTGGGTTTTAGCAGGGTTGTAAGCATCATGACCGTCGTACTTTTACCTGCCCCGTTGGGCCCCAGGAGGCCGAAAATCTCATTTCCGACGTCAAGGTCGAGCTTATCAACAGCAATCAGGTTTCCGAAAGATTTTGATAATTCTCTTATCTCTATCACAGGTATCCCCTTGCAAGCGCATAAACAGGTCTTAAATCTGCACTATAGTAAATTCCGCCTGTATACATATTGTAAAGCAGCTTTATGAGCACAATACTTATTGCAGCAAAAATACAGACCGCAACCAATGCCTTATCCAATTCCGAAAACTTCAGTTTTTTGAGGTAGGTCCTTTCCGGGTTTGCCCGAAAAGCCCGGCTCTGGATCGAAACTGCAAGGGTGCCTGTTCTCCTTACGCAGTTTGAGAGCGTCGGGGTCAAAATATTAAGGGACGTTTTTACGATCCCTGACCCGAATCTTTTAGGGTTGAAACCCCTGAGCCTCTGGACCGTAACTACGGTTAGGACTTCGGTGATTATTATCGGCAGGAAGCGGACTGCCGTAACCACCATAAAAGCTGCACTGTAAGGGACTTTTAGCCCCACAAGCCCGTTTAGCATATCCCTTGAGTCCGTGGTCCAGCACATAAGAAGCCCGAGGGACAGGATTGAAGCCGATCTCAAGCCCTGAATTGCGCCGTGGTGAAGCCCTTCCGCATATACGAAAAGCCCTCCGTTTGTCAGCCAGCCCAGGACCGGGACATCAGGGCTGACTATGGTAAAAATCACGGTCCTTGGAAGCTGGGAATAAAAAAGGGCCTGAGAGTAGATAGTCCCCCAGATCAAAAGCGTGAGTAATATTGCAAGGGTTTTGAGTTTTATTGCCGGCATCCTTGCAAGCGCAAATCCGGAAAGTATGATCAGAAACAGCAGAAGCATGGTTTCTGGATTGTCAAGGGTTACCGCTACAAAAACCGTGGAGATCAGGATCAGGATCTTTGCCCGCGGGTCCATCCTGTGAATTATTGTGTCCTTAATTGTCGGTTCTGCAATTGATCTGGCACCTATCATATTATCACTCCAGGATCTCTACAGGTCAGCATTTTATCCCTTCGGAATTCATTCCTTCAGAATTCACTCCTTCATAATTTTCCAATTCATCTTTTCTAACTTCATATTTTTTCACTTCAGAACTTCTCCGGGTCAGCACTTCAACAAGTTCCGTGACCGAAAAAGCATCCACTCCAAGACAATTCGCAATCTCGACACCCGGGGGCTGGGTAAGGGAAGCTTGCTTCAGGATTTCGATGTTCTTTATGACCTCTCTCCCTTTTCCATCGGCTATAATCCGGCCCTCATCCATCACAAGGATTCTTGTGGCATAGAGCATTGCAATCTCGATGTCATGGGTACAGAAAACCAGTGTGGAGCAGTTGTCTTTGAAATAATTCATCATATGTTCAATATTTACCCTGTCCTGCCCGGTTGTGGGTTCGTCAAGGAGAATAATCTCGGGATTTATGGAAAGCACCGAAGCAACGGCTGTCCTGAGCCTCTGCCCCCGGCTCAGGGATTGGGGGAGGTCCTGCTTGAGGTCCAGAATCGACATGGCTTCAAGCGAAGTCCTTGTCCTTTCCTCGATATCCTTATACTTTAACTGGACCGGCCCGAAACTGGCCTCTTCCTCAACCGAATCACAGAAGAGCATGAGATCAGGGTTCTGGAAGACGAATCCGACCCTCCCGGCAAAAGAATATGAGTTTCTTGGCCGGGTGTCTTCCCCGAAGACCTTTACACCCCCTTTGTACGGTTTAAGCATGGCTGCAAGGTTCAGAAGCAGGGTCGATTTACCCGAGCCGTTTGTTCCCATGATTGCAACTCTTTCCCCTTTCCGGATTTCCAGATTTATACCCTTAAGCACCATCCTGTTTTTTTCATATCCTGACCACAGGTCCCGGATAGATATTATAGAATCGTTATTTCCGGTTGTGCCGACTATAGACCCATTATTTCCGGCAGAACCGGTTTGCATTCCAGTTTCTTCTTCCGGGTTTGAAAAGGTCCGGGGAGTTTTTGCTTTTTCTTTACAATTTCCGGCGCCCAGCACGGCAAGAGCCTCCCCCGTACTGAGGGGACTGGCCTTTATCCCCAGGGTGTGGCAGAGTTCAACAGGTTCGGGAACCCTCAGCCCCAGCCTGTGAAATACCTCAAGATAATCAAAAGCTTTTGAGGCGGGCTGGTCAAGGATTATTTTTCCCCCGTCCATTATGACAATCCTGTCTGCAAAGGGCGTAAGTTCGTGTATTCTGTGCTCAACCAGCAGGATGGTTATCTTCAGTTTTCTGTTAAGTTCTCTCACGGTATTCAGGACTTCCCGGGTGCCCAGAGGGTCCATCTGGCTTACGGGCTCGTCCATGGCAAGGATTTCAGGCATCATCGCAAGCATGCTTGCAATGCAGATCCTCTGCTTCTGCCCTCCGGAAAGGGCATTCGTGGAAGCCAGCCGGTGTCCTGCCATCCCGACCATCCGAAGGGCTTCTTCTACCTTCTTATCGATCTCTTCTCTTTTCAGGCAGAGGTTTTCGGGCCCGAAGGCTACCTCGTCCTCAACGCTTGTGGAAAAGATCTGGTCATCGGGGTTCTGAAAAACAAGGCCTACAGCTCTTGAAAGTTCCATCTGGTTTGAGTTCCGGGTCTCGATCCCGTTTACCCGGATGCTGCCTGAGAATATCCCACCGGATTCATGGGGAATTATGCCGTTAAGGGTTTTTAGTAATGTGCTTTTCCCGCAGCCCGTAGGGCCTGTCAGGAGGACGAATTCCCCTTCCTTTATTTTCAGGTTTACCCCTTTTAACGTCGGTTCCGTCCTCCCGGGATAAGTGTACCACAGGTCTTTGATCTCTATCATCGTCCTACCTTCCTTCTTTCGCAAAGTACCACTTTATTCCGCCACCTTTTTCAGCCTGTTTCCAAGGCTGATTCCGAACCAGGCCCCTATGAAAGTGTAGAGGAAACCGTCGATCAGGATATTTGCCATAATATACCAGTCGCTGTAAAACAGCCTGTAAAGCACCATCCAGACGCTGAAGGATGCATACCCGCTTGCCATGTCGGCAATTCCGCAGACAATTCCCATCATGAACCTGTTTTCAGGGTTCGGGTTTTTGCCGGTTATCCCGGCAGCATACATCAGGCCTTCCAGCAGTATCGCGCTCAGGGACAGGGTTATGAAAGTAATCGGGGTGAAACTCCCGGTTATAAAGCCTCCGAGCAGGAACCTGACCAGCATAAAAAGGCTTACAACTCCGGGTTTGGGGATCAGGACAACAAGCGAGGCAATGAGCATGTAGAGGAGGACCTCATGGAAGAGCCCTGTAAAGAGAAAGCTGAAAGGCCCGAATATCGCATGGGAAAGCTCCCACAGGATGGTCATGGGCAGGTTTATGGCGGCAAAAGAAACGGTCCCGAAAAGGGCGATAAGCACAAGGTTTCGGGTTTTGAACCTGTCCATTATCTGTTCGGGTCTTGAGAAGAAAAAACCCGTGGCAGTCAGTCCGAGTAAAGTGGAAACAAGAGTAATTATTATGGGCCCCCATTTCCTTGAGATTGCAGTTATCTTCTGGTCTTTTGTTACTGCAACCCAGTCGCTGCCTGTAAGCTTTACCTTAACCCTGAGCAGGTACTCCCCTCCCATCGCATTCTCGGATATATAGAGGGGGAGGCTCACCAGCGAACTCGACCCCGGGGCAAGTGTTAAGGTGGCATAGCAGAAGGTATCCGCATCCATCCCCATAATGGCAGGCTTAAAAGCTTTTACCGGTTCTCCGGTCCTGGCATCGAGGATATCATAGGTGATTACAACAGGAACCGCGCTGTCTCCTTTGTTGCTGAGCTCCACTCCTATGTAGGTTGAAGTGAGTTCCTCCCTATCGATCCTGAGGTCCGTAACCTTGAGCAGTTTTTTGAGTGCAGGAGAAGTTTCCCGGATAACCAGGGTGCTGGCAGGGTGGCTCGGGTCTCCGTACCCGTCTTCATCGGAGGGCACTGTAAGTCCCGATACTTCGATTTCTTCTGCAATTTCCTCTTTCGAAGCAACCTTAAGCCGGGTTTTGCGCACAATGGTATGCTGTTTTCCTCCAACCTCTACAAGCGCGGTTGCAGTTATGTTATAAATTCCGGAAGGGAGATCGGCAGGCACATAAAAATCAACGAGCCTGTACCAGTCATCGTACTCGGTCCGAAGCAAAAAAGAATGGACGGGTGTGTCCTGAAGCACAAAACCTTCTGGAAAGTCAAGTTCCACTGTCACATTCACGTTTCCTTCATAGTAACTCTCAAAAAAGACATATGCGGACAGGTTGCTGCCTCCGACTGCGAGGCCGTTTCCTTCAACACCATGCGGGACCTGAATCAGGAACGTGGTCATGTCTTCAGGTTCAAAGTCCTCCGCCTGTTCCAGGGCTGCTGCAGGCTGGATTGCGAGCTCCAGGACAAGGAGAAAAATAATTATGTTTTTCATTCTGCTGCCTTTTTCTTTATTTGAGAATTTTCCGGATTTCCTGCATCTTCTTCTCCCAGTCCGGGACATCTTCAAAGCTCATTACCTCTACGGCCCCTCCCTGGAACTCTCCTTCTCCTGCCAGCTCTTCCATCCAGCTCTCGATTTCAAGGTAAGAGTTTTTCAGGGCTTCGAGCACCTCCGGATCCGGCTTCCAGAGCCCTCTTGAATGCGCTTCAAGGAGCCTGCGGGACATCTCTTCAAGGGCGTAGGGATTGTTCTCTTCAAAGAACCTGCGCATTTCTTCATCGAGTACGAATGCCTTTGTGATATCATCAAAGATCCAGTCATCCACTTCCTGAGTGGAAGCCTCCCAGCCGTAGACTCTTCCTACTCTCTTTGAAATGTCCTGTGCCCCCTTGTACCCGTGCTGTTTCATGCCTTCGATCCATTTCGGGTTAAGGAGCCTTGTCCTTACAACCCTCCGCAGTTCATCGGCCATGTCCCGGACCTCGACATGCTGCGGTTCTCTTGTGTCTCCGAAATAGACCTTCACGTCCCTGCCCGAAGCCTGCCTGGCAGCAGCAGTGAGTCCTCCGTGGACTCCAAAGTAACAGCAGCAGCCCAGGAGGTCGTACTCGTCACTGACGACTTTGTTGAAGGTAGCATCAACCGTCTTGAGGTTAGAAGCAAGCCGGGCGTGGGCTTCTCTGCCATTAACGTCTTTTCCGTAGGCATACCCGTTCCAGTAAAGGAAGATGTCTGCCAGGTCTTTTTCATCCTTCCAGGCACTCGCATAGACTGCAAGCTGCACTCCTGCGGAATAGGTCCCGGGTTTGCTTGAAAAGATCCTTAAAGTGGCTTCCCTGGAATCCGCACCTTCCTCGAGCATCCCGAGAGAGTGTTTTCGCGGGTAGTTCATGTCCTCGGGTTCGTCAAGCGAAGCCACAGCCTGGATTGCTTCATCTATTACCTCCAGGCAGTTCGGGAAGTTGTCCCTGAGGATTCCGGAAATCCTGATCGTAACATCAATCCTGGGTCTGCCCAGCTCTTTTAAGGGGATTACGGAAAAACCTTTAAGGCGTCCGTTGCCAAACCAGAGGGGTTCGACCCCGAGCAGGCTCATAATCTGGGCCATGCCCTCCCCGTCAGCCCACATGATATCGTTTGCCATCCAGTAAAATGCCACGTTTTCGGGGTAACGGCCTTCGTCCCGGAGGTGTTTGTCGATCAAAACCCCGGAGAGCTGCTGTCCCACTCGCCAGGCGGCTTTTGTAGGGACCCGTTTCGGGTCAAGCGAGTAAAAGTTCCTGCCAGTCGGCAGTACGTCATCCCTTCCGCGCATGATCAGACCCGAAGGGCCGGCAGGGATGTACCCTCCGTCAAAACCATGCAGAAGAGATTCAATTTCCAGGGAGGCATCTATTCTGGATTCAAGGTCCAGAATCCTTTCACAGATTGCGGCAGCGCCATGGGAAATTCCGGGGTTTATACTCTGATCTGTAATATTCTGCTCTTTACTACTCAGCTCTGCAAGACTCTGCCCCGAAAGAACCTCTTTGATTATCGAGACCGGCTCTTTTTCCGGGTTAGCTATGAAGGTCCTGATGAAAGCTTTTGAAAGCGAATCGATTTCCTCAAGTCTCTGCCCGTTTGACTTCCCGTTTGCTGAAATCAGGCTCTGGTCCGAGATCAGTTCATCAAGGTCAAGCCCCAGAAGCTTTGCAATCAGCCTCCGGATAGAAACCCCCTTCCCTTCATTTTCCTGCTCATCATACCTTAAAATCGAGTTTATGAATTCAACTTTTTTCTCGCCTTCGGGGAGCTGCCCGAAGATGTGCATCCCATGATGGATCTGGCTGTTCCTTATCTTTCCGAGGACTTCGTGCGCTTTCCTTATGATTTCCTCAAAAGGGGTCTGGTTATCGGCTTTTATTTCTGAGTCCAGGTTCGATTTCTTAATCTCGTCAAGGATCAGGTGTTTCAGGGCATGTGTCCTTCCCTTATCGTATTTTACCTGCTCGTATTCCCCGAGCAGCCTGTCAAGTTCTTCAAGGCTTCCGTACAGCCCTCCCGAGGTCATGACCGTCTGCATATGGTCCACCAGGCAGGCAAGGCTCCGGCGTTTGGCAATGGTGCCTTCGGGGGGGTTGTCGGAGTTGTAGATGTACAGGTGCGGGATTGTCCCGATCGCGATATCAGGGTAACAGTCTCCTGAAAGCCCCACCCCTTTTCCGGGCAGGAACTCAAGGTTGCCGTGGGTCCCGACATGTACGAGCACATCGGCTCCGAAAGTGTCCTCAAGGTACCTGTAGGTTGCAAGGTACTGATGGGTTGGGGGAATATCGGGGTCGTGCAGGATCTTGCAGACCTTTCCGTCACATCTGGCCCCTGCACAGCCTCGCTTCGGCTGCACACAGACTACAGCGTTTCCGTACCGGATTCCGGTCACAACGATCTTGTTTTCATAGACCATTGCAGCAGGGATGCCGCTGACTTCTTCTCCCGGTGGGTTTCCCCATCCCTCGATCACCCGCTGCCTTACATTCGGGCTCAGAGTATTGAAAAATTCTTCATACTCTGCTTTTTCCACAAAAGCCAGAACTCCGCCGTTCTTTACTATTTCATTGATAGGGGTCCATCTGAACTCGGAAATTGCTTTTTTCTCAAGAATAGTCTCGATGAGCTCCTTTCCGTCCCTTGGAGGATTTATGGCGTAACCTGCTTCCTGCATCCGGTTTAATATCCCTGCCACACTTTCAAGGGAATCGAGGTTTGCAGCATCCCCAACCGAACCTTCCACTCCCGTACAGGGCCTGTTGTGAAGGATAAAGGCTATTTTCCTCCGGGCTGCCGGCTTTTTCCGTAAGTTTATCCATTTAAGGACTCTTGATGTAAGTTTTGAACAGCGTTCCTGAATAGGGGTGCGTCCCATGTAGTTTTCTTTCTTTTTGCCTGCACCTATAAGGATGGGTTCGATTACCCCCTCAAACTCAGGCATGGCTACTCCCCACCCGATTTCCGAGTCTAAACCCTGCGACTCCTGCCACTGTTCTAAGGTTACGTGGTGGGAGATAACAGGCTGGAAAACAGGGACGTCAAGGTTCTGTAACAGTTCGACACCTTTTGCTGCACATGAGCTTTCATCTCCCTTGTTTTTGCTGCTCATTATAAAAAACGGGGAGAGTTTCACAAGAGCGTCTATAACGGTTTTTCCGTTTTCCATGAAGTAAGTTTCAATGACTTCATTCATGCCCCTGCTCCCGAGTTCTTCATCTTTTAACGAATACGCAAAAACGGGAACAACCGAAAGCCCCCGGTTTTCAAAATCTCTGACAAGGGCCTTTTCAATTTCAAGGTCGTTATTCACCCAGTAAGTTCTGGAAATGAGCAGCCCTACGGTTTTGTCTTTAAGGGGTCCGTACCAGTCCAGGTAGTCCCGGAGGCTTGAAAATATTTCTCCGGAATCCGGGTGATAAAGCCCGTCCCATGGGATCTTTTCCGGGAGTTTTACTTCTATTTCGGTGCCAAATACCTCTTTTAAGATGTAGCGCAGCATATTTGCAAAGTTTTCTTTCCCTCCGTAAATTAAGTAAGAAAAACATGTAGCTGCAATCTCAAGTTTCACGGAAGAAAGGGTTAAACTGGAAGGTTCGCTCCCAACACAGATTATGGGTATTTTTGTTTTTAAGGATTCGAGCTTTTCATAGAACTCTTCCCAGAACGGGTTGGCTAAATGGTAAATAAAGACGGCATCGGCGCTCTCACACGCAGCGAGTACCTCTTCAGCTTCTTCAGGGTTTTCTTCCAGGAGTTTTGAGTAATAAGCCTCAAGCTCTATTCCAAGTTCCTCTGCGGCTTCGAGAAGATTGGGGATATATGAATTCCAGGTCACTGAAACGATTTTCATTTTTTCCCCTCAGGTCAGGATATGTACTTTATATTCTCCAAGCACCGTGCCGTCCTCAAGCCTTGTAGGAGCTTCCAGGGCTGCGATATACCTGCCGTCTGAAGAGACGTCAGCAGCAACCGTTATTCCTTCGGTGTTGTAGATCTGGCTGAGCCTGGAGCTTGCCCCTCCGCTTTTTGAGACGTCAAAGACATAGACTCCATGAACGCTCCTGTCCTCGGTTACCAGGTTCTGGGCAATAGGGATCACGAGATAGCGATCATTCCGTGCACATTCCCCGGCATAGCCATCCAGCCTCCATTTCCACAGCAAGTTGCCGTCATAATCATAGGCAAAGAGACTGTTTCCGCTGGGGTGTTCAAAAGGAGCATCGTTATTCTTATCTTTGGAGAAAGTGCTCCCTATTGAAAAGATCAGGGTGTCGTTGACAATGTAGGCATAATTCGCACTGCCGTAGATGGGGACCTCGCTCACGACTATCGGGGTTGAGATGTTCTGCTGCCATGCAATCTCCGGGGTCCCGGTCTCGATGATCCGGGAATTATTGAATAAAAAGGCCCTTCCGTCGCTTGTCATTGTTATCAGCCGTTCCCCGTCCGGGGTGATCTGGGTGCTGTACCAGATAGCGGAATAGTCAAAGAAGGGCTCTACTGGCGGGATCTTGTAGCTCCAGTCCTCCTCTCCGTTGTTCCCGTTAAGGACATGCACGGTGCCGTCTTTCCATTTGTCCGCCTTTGTAAAACAGGTGGTACCAAACACTGCGTATTTCCCGTCAGGCGTTGCATCAATCCAGGTAACTCCCGAGTCCATGAGTTCGGATTCCGGGAATTTCCAGCGCAGGTTGCCTTCGGAGTCAAAGGAGTAGACCCTTCCCAGGTACTTGTATTTGCTACCTATGTAACCACAGGCCCTGCTGGCAGCGACGTAAATATTCCCTTCGGAATCAAGTTTTATCTTTTTCATGGCAGGCATGTACTTGAGGTCTGAGCCCAGTTCCTCTCCTGCTCCGAATTTCCAGATCTCGGTGCCGTTGAGGTCAAAACAGTAGAGATAAGCATCAGGGCTGTCTTCTCCCACAAAAATATGCTTGCCGTCTTCGGAAAACTCGATGTCAGCTATTCTTGCATCCGCTATCCCCTCAACAAGCTGCTTTTCCCAGATCTCTTCCCCGGTTGCAATTTCTATAAGTTTCAGAGAACCTCCGTGGGTCCCGATGGCAAGATAACTGCTGTCAGGAGAGAATTTTGTTACACCATCTATATTCGTAGAGGTCTTTTCGATGGGACCTGGTGTTACGTCCTCAAGCTCTATGGTGTACTCCTCTTTTAAGGCCGGTTTTTCCGGAGCGTATACCTCAAGGGTACTGGAAGCTCCGGAACTTGTTATCACCTCAAACCTGTACAGGGTTTCAGGGTCCCAGTCAAAAGATATAAAGGCCTGAGCTTCGGTTTTTTCAATGTCAGGAGAAGCTATCTGGCTGTCACCTGAATAAATCCTGATCTCCGAGATCTCGGTTTCGTCTTTTAACGTCAGCAGGGCTCCGGTCCTTGAGAAGACTATCGAGTCTATGGTTACTCCGACTTCGGAGCCGCCGATTTCCTGTGTATCCTCGATCCCTGAAGCCTGAGCCGATGTGTTGCTGCCGGATTCCGGGCTTTTTTCAGCACATCCCGCAGTCATTAAAACAATAATAAGCAGGGCTATCAAAAGTTTCCATTTCATTCTCTCACCTGACAATTATTAACCTGTGTTTTCCGGTTACATCCCCACTTTCAAGTTGTAGGGGGACTTCCACTGCGGCTACGGTGCAGTCTGAAGAAATCGCAGCGTCCTCAATAACTCCTTCCGTTCTGAAGGTCCAGAGCAGTTTCGAATTTCCATTCCCGGATTTCTGGCTGTCAAAGACATAGACTCCATGCACCCGGGTGTCGCCTGCGGACGTATCCTTTCCGACTGGCAGGACAAAGTACCTCATATCCGGAGAAAAGAAGATCCCTGCACAGCGCCCCCCGAGGGGGTAAGTCCAGGACGTTTCTCCTTTTTCCGCATCACAGGATATGAGGGAATTTTCAAGGGGGTGTGCCATCGGGATATTATCGGGATAATATGCGGGGAGGGTGGCTCCCGTAAGGTAGAGTACTTCATTTTCGGTAGCGATTTTTGCATTTTCGCCATAAGTATAGATGGCACTCCCTTCAAGTTCCTCCGGAACTGTCACGTTGGACCGATATTCTTCGGAGTACCATTCGGATTCGCCGTCTCCGGGCTCTTTCATCTCCGAGTCATAAAAGAGGTATGTCCTCCCGTCCCCTGTATAGGCTGTTACCAGGGATCCGTCTTCCGAAACATCAAGCCCGTGCCAGATGGCCGCAGAAACAAAATAAGGCCTAAGAGAGGGAATTTCGTATTCCCAGCGGAGTTTTCCGCTTGCATCGACGGAGTAGACAATGGCATCCGATTCAAGAGAATTTGTCCAGTCCCCGGTTGAATATACGACATTTTTTCCGTCCCGGCTTGCATCAATCCAGTTTACGCTCCGGGCATAATTTTCTGCTGCCGGAAGTTTCCAGGAGAAGGTGCCATCGGGGCTGAACCCGTAAACCCTTGAAGCAAGCCCGTATTTGGAATCTTTCCAGTATCTGCCGGCTGCAACATACACGGCATCCTCGGCAGTTGTTATCTTATATATGCTGGGCTGGTATTTCGGATTGGAATCGGTCCCCAGGTCGTCTGCGGTCCCGTATGTCCGTATCTCCTCTCCTGTGCCTGCATCAAGGAAATATATGCGGCCTTCAGCACTCCTCTCTCCTGCGAGCAGGTAATTCCCGTCTTCCGAGAATTCGAGGTCCGAAATGTTTCCGGATATGGTCTTTGTCCAGAGCACGTTTTTTTCTGAAATGTCAATGATCGTAAGGTTCGAGCCTGTCCCTATAGCCACGGATTTTCCGTCCGGAGCAAAGCTTATGCAGTCCTGGGCGCTTGATCTTCCGACCAGGATGTCCTCGGGGGTTCCGGCTCCGAGTTCATACTCCCAGTAGAGGTAGGGGGAGGATTTTTCATAAGGAGTTATATTTGCATGGTCAGGTTCGCTGCCTGCACTTTTCCCCAGGGCTGCATTCTCTTCCCTGTTTCCATCAGCTTCATCTGAAGACGTATTAGCAGAAGATATTACATCGGAAGATATACATCCCGAACAAACCGAATAAATAATTAAAAAGATGAGTGCCAATAAAATAATGTTCTTTTTCATTTCCAGGTCCTCCGGTTTTCAGGCTCTTTTGATCTCTTTTATGATTGGGCGTATATCTTCAGGTCGGATATTTTCAAGACGTTCTTGCACAGGGTACTGTTGTCTCCGAGCCCTGCACGGATGCTTACTACCTTAATATTTTCAGCAGGGCCGCAGTACCTGGTGTAATCCTCAACAAGGTCTCTTTCAATAGAGCTCAGAGGGATCCCTGCTATCACAACGGAAGGAGAAAAGCGCCGCCTATTTTCCTGATCCCTGTAATACTCCCCTTCAGATTGCGGGTTCGTGCTCCCTGCAGCAACATAATAGATTGACTTATGGTCGCTGAATGTGACCTTTAACCAGAGGCTGAAGTTGTCCAGGTCTTCACCGTTCCAGTTCCATGAAATTTTTCCCGGAGACAGGCTTACGTTTTTATTCCATACACCTCCCCCGGTCAGGGAGGGGTTTTGAGTATCCAGGTAAAGTTCGTTGCCTGTGCAGCTGAGAAAATCGCCTTCAAGGTTGCAGTCGTCTTCGAAATTTCCCTCGTAGCCTATCTTCTCGGAATCCGTTGTTTGAAAATACAGTATTGTCAGAGCTGCAAAAAGCAGGAACATGAATCCCAACACTACTTTTCTTCCAGGAAGCATAAAAAATAATCATAGTCTGGGTGTTAATAAACATTTCGAAATAATTTTATATTTTACAAATATAGTTGTACTTTTTTATAAGTTATGGCTACTTATTCGAACGAATTTTTACATTTATGTTTCAAAAATCAGTCTCTTAATTTTCATTGTAATCTTTCGGAAATCCAATTATTAAATCAGTTGAGTCTATTTTTTCAGCATTGATATCTTCAGTATAAACTTTATTACAGGGATTGAATAATCTGGAATGGCAGTAATTTATCTCGTTTTAATGCTCTTTTCTGAGGCTATTTTGAGCCTCAATCTCCTTTGAATAATAGAAAAAACGAAAGGGTTATTTAGTTTTATAATTGTCTCAATTCTTATGACTATTGTTGGTACTAAATCCTGTACTTTACAAGTATCAAGCCTTCTTTTTTTCATATTCGTAATTTCATGTATTATTGTGCCTGCAGAAGGTGCTATTGAACAGCGCGGACAGATCATAAGTATTGCGGCAGGAGACCATCACGTTCTCAATGCGGAAAATTGTCCCGGATTTTATTATTCGACAAGTTCCGGGACATACTACGAGTCCTTGGAACTTACTTTTTCGGAGGACGGGTTTATTGAAACCGGGGATGCAATCTATACTTCCGGAATCAGCTACGGTTCAACTGCGTTTTTCGGAAAGAAATACAAGGTCCTTGAGGATGGGTTGCTCAGTGAAAGCATGGTGAGCTATGGAAGCCGGGATCTTCAGAAGGGGAACGATTTTGATCTCGGGAACGGGTATAAACTGGTGCTTCAGGGGATAAATGGGGATTATGCTCTGCTCGAGTTTCAGAAAAACTCTGTCCCGGTTACAACGGAATCCGTAGAACAGGGCTCAAAATTTAGCTTCAAAACCCGGATAGACGGTACGGAATATGTGATCCTTGAAGGGACTCTGGATAAAGTTCTTGATAGCAAGGACCCCGTTGTGCGCCTTAAAAGCGTAAACCGGTATTCGGATACCCCTCTTAAGCTTGAAGTCGGGGATGAATTCGGCAAGTTCGAAGTCACTGCTATTACGAGCAAAGAGATCGAGCTGAAAAACAGCGTGCCTATCAGGCTGCAGTTAGGGGATTACTCAACCATCCTTGACAACCTGATAGATTTCCAGGTTGCTGATAATGTTTACAGGGTATGTTCTTACAATATGACCGAAGATACAATCAAATCGTACAAGGTCAGGGGTACATCCATGGCTGTAAACCGCTCGGATTCCTCTCCTGACTCCTGTAGCTGGACTGCTGACTCTTTTGGTATGCTTTTTTATGACCCTGAGTACGATCTCAGTACGGAAAACCTTAGCCTCTCCCTTGATGCCGGAAGCGACTGGATTCCGGAAGGGGGTCTGGTTTACGAGTCCCTGCCTTTTAATATGACATATAAAAACCCGGAAATGGGGGATTACGGGGAAGACTGGTTTAATGAAGGATATTCCGTGCTTGGCTGGAACGGTGAAGAATATGCGTATCTCGGAAGTGACAGGGGAATTGTAAATATCCTTCTGGACGAAGATGAAAAACTCCTCTATCCGGATGAAGAATATGACCTGAAAGAAGGGTATACCCTGAAGGTTACCGACCTTGATTCGGATAATGCCTGCCTGACTGTTTCAAGGAACAACCTTCCGGTTTATTCGAGCATAATCTCTCCAGGCAAGTCGGCGGATCTGGGCACTCATACCCTCCTTTACAAAGAGAAATTAAATGGGGTTGAAGTGCCTATCTTTTCGGCATATGTTGACAGTGTCATCGAGGGAGAAGAGCTCTCTGCTGTAAGCCTGAAGTATCTTCTGCATTTCTCTGACAGCCCGCTGGAAATGAGTTGCGGGGATGAGGTCGGAGAGCTTACTGTTGTTGAGGCTTACCCGAAACTCAGGCTTGAAAATAAGCATGAGGTCTGGGCAGGGTCAGACATCAATGTATTCGAAGAGCTCTGGATCGGAAGGTTTGAAAAGACGAGCTCCGGGAACCTCTACGTGACCTTTTACCCTTACATGAATAAAGTCGAAAATGTGGGGTCCATTCTTCCTTCAACCACTTCCGTGTCCGTACCTGTTATGAGTCTCGAAGAATACCTGATCGGAATCTGAAAACTTCTTGAGGTCAAACCATGAAGAACCACAACATTATAAACTACCCTTTTACCGCTATAGTCGGGCAGGAAAATATGAAAAAAGCCCTGGTCTTAAATCTCATCAACCCTAAAGTGGGAGGAGTCCTGATCAGGGGGGAAAAAGGCACTGCCAAATCGACAGCCGTCCGGGCGCTTGCCAGCCTCCTGCCTGAAATCGAGGTGGTTGAGGGCTGCAAATTCAAATGTGACCCGGGCCATACAAACGAGTTTTGTGAGGAGTGCCTTGGAAAACTAAATTCAGGGGCCCTGAGAATTTCTCAGGTAAAAATGAAAGTTGTGGACCTGCCTGTGAGTGCTACCGAAGACCGGGTTGTAGGGACCCTTGATATCGAATATGCCATCAAAACCGGGGAAAAGCGGTTTGAACCCGGAGTGCTGGCAATGGCTCACAGGGGCATCCTGTATGTGGATGAGATAAACCTCCTCGACGATCACCTTGTAGATGTGCTCCTGGACTCTGCAGCAATGGGGGTAAACACTATTGAAAGGGAGGGGATTTCTTTTACTCATCCCGCAAATTTTGTGCTTGTAGGCACCATGAATCCGGAAGAAGGGGAACTGCGGCCCCAGTTGCTGGACCGTTTCGGGCTCTGTGTGGATATAAAGGGTATCAATGACCTGTCCCGGAGAGTTGAACTCGTAAAATACAGGCTAAGTTATGAGGCAGACCCTGAGGCTTTTGCAGCAAAATGGAAAGCTGCCGAAACCGAGCTTTGCGGGCAGATCCTCAATGCAAAGAAATTACTTTCCGAGGTCCGGATTTCCGATGATATGCTTGAGCTGATAAGCCAGATCTGTATTGATATGGGAGTGGACGGGCACAGGGCAGACCTCACCATGATGAAGACCTCAATTACGCTTGCAGCTTTTTACGGAAGAACCGAAGTGACCGAGGATGATGTCCGGGAGGCCGCAGAGCTTACTCTTTCTCACCGCATGCGCAGAAAGCCTTTTGATAATCAGCCCGAAAACCAGGATAAACTGGACGAAAGTATTGAGAAACACAAAGAAAAGCAGAAGGAAAAAAAGAAGGAAAAGCCTGAAAACCGGGATGAAAAACCGAAAAACGAGGAAGAAAAAGAGAAGAAAAAAGAAAAACACGAGCATCAAAATAAGGAGCAGCACGAAAGTCCGGACCAGCAGCAGAGACAGGCCGAAGGGAGTCCCCCTGAAGAGTCTGAAGCCCAAAATACAGAGCATCCGGATGCTTCTTCGGAAACGACTTTTGAAATAGGGGAAATCTACCAGGTAAAACAATTATCTCCCGAATTTCGCAGGGAAGCGCGAAACGGTTCGGGCAGGCGCAGCAAGACCCTGACCCGATCCAGAAAAGGCCGGTATATAAAAAGTTCAATTCCTCATGAAAAGACCACGGATCTTGCTTTTGATGCTACCCTGAGGGCTGCTGCCCCCTTCCAGCTTACGCGGGAGAAAAACGGCAATTCCGTGGCAATTCATGAGTCTGATTTCAGGGAAAAAATCCGGGAGAAAAAGATCGGAAACCTTGTGCTTTTTGTGGTTGATGCAAGCGGTTCCATGGGAGCCCGGCAGCGCATGGTTGCGTCCAAAGGAGCAGTCCTTTCAATGCTTATGGACGCTTACCAGAAACGCGATAAAGTGGGGCTTATCGCTTTTAAAGGAGAAAGTGCCGAACTGCTGCTGCCTCCCACTTCCAGTGTAGAACTGGCTCAAAAGTATCTGCAGGAAATGCCTACAGGTGGAAAAACCCCTCTTTCCCGGGGTCTTGCGAAAGGCTACGAGGTCATAAAAAACGAACTTCGACGCGATCCCGATACCTGCCCCTTTATGGTCCTGATCTCTGACGGCAGGGCGAACGTCAGTATGAACGGAGAATCTCCTCTTCAGGAAACAAAAACAATAGCCTCTTTGTTCCGGGATCAGGGCATACAGTCTGCCGTAATCGACACGGAAAGTAGCATGATAAAATTCGGGCTTGCTCAGGAAATTTCGAGTGCTCTTGGAGCCAAATATCTGGCCCTGGAAGATTTAAAAGCAGATTCAATAGTTGATGCCGTTCGAGTTTCAGCTCCGTTTGATTTTAAGCCGGAATTCAGTAGCTCTTCGATGTGAGTTTTTGGGAATTTCCATGACTATGCATTTTTGCAGGAAAAGTTTGGCTCTTTAAAACCCCGGATATCTCATCAGCTCTATGGCAGGCTACTTTGTGCCCTTCTCCGATCAGCATAGGTTCTTCAATTTTGCATATCTCTTTTTTGTACTGGCATCTGGTGTGGAATCTACATCCTGAGGGTGGGTTTATGGGATTTGGGATCTCTCCTTGAAGGATAATTTTCTCCCTTTTCACTTCGGGGTCAGCAACAGGTATTGCAGACAATAAGGCCTTTGTATAGGGGTGTTTTGCCTCCCTGAATATTTCATCCGTTTTTCCGATCTCTACCAGTTTTCCAAGGTACATGACAGCTACCCTGTCGGTAATATGTTTTATCACTTCCAGGTCGTGGGAGATGAATAAGCATGTCAGGCCAAATTTCTTATTTACATCTCTGAGCAGGTTCAGTATCTGTGCCTGCACATTCACGTCTAGGGACGAAGTCGGCTCGTCAGCTACGATAAATTCGGGGTTGATCGCCAGGATCCTTGCGATCACGGCTCGCTGGTTCTGCCCTCCGCTCAGTTCATGGGGATACCGGTTCAGGTGTTCGGGATTCAGTCCCACCATCTCTATCAGTTCCATGGTTTTTTCATCTCTTTTTTCTCGGCTTACTGTATTATACAGTTTAAGAGGTTCCGATATGGCTTCCCCGATAATCATTCTAGGATTCAGGGCTGCGTAGGGATTCTGAAATATAATCTGCAGCCTTGGCCTGAGTTTTTTAAGTTCTTTTTTATCCAGTTCAAACAAATCTATATTGTCAAATTTCACTTTTCCGGAACTGGGTTCGATAAGCCCCGCAATTAGCCTGCCTACAGTTGTTTTCCCGCACCCGCTTTCTCCTACAAGTCCGAAAGTTTCCCCTTTTTCAATTAGGAAATCGATTCCGTCAACGGCTTTTACGTGCTTTTTGCAAAACAGGCCTGATGAAAAGTGCTTTTTTAAGCCGTTAACCTCAATCATGCAAAAAGCACCTCACATAGTGTTTTTCCCCTACTTTCAGCATATCCGGTTTTTCTTTTTCACACCGGCTGCTTGCATGGGGACATCTCGGATGGAACTTGCAGCCAGCCGGGAGGTTTATCATACTCGGGCATGTACCGGGCATGGGTTTTAACCCCCTGTTCGGAAGGGAATCAAAAAATCCACGGGTGTAGGGGTGTCCGGGGTTTTTGAACAGGTCTATTACCCCGGCATATTCTATGATCTCCCCTGCATACATCACGGCGATGGAATCGCACAGCTCGGAAGCAACTCCAAGGTCGTGTGTGATCAGGAGCATTGAGGCTCCCGACTGCTCCAGCACTTCCTTTAGCAATTCAACGATCTGGGCCTGGATTGTAACGTCGAGCCCTGTGGTGGGCTCATCGGCGATGATAAGGGAGGGGGTGCAGGCCAATCCCATTGCAATCATTGCTCTTTGCCTCATTCCTCCGCTGAACTCATGGGGATACTCTGCTGCCCTCTCGGAAGGTGAGGGTATTTTTACGGCTTTTAACAGCTCGATGACCCTTTGTTTTGCAGCCTGATTTTTCATGTGCCGGTGCATTTTTACGGGTTCGGCAAGCTGCGTTCCCACAGTGAGCACAGGGTTCAGGGAAGAAAGAGAATTCTGAAAGATCATGCTTATTTCTTTTCCCCTTATCTTTCGCATTTGAGCCTTGCTGAGCCGGATCAGGTCGGTTCCCCTGTAAAGGACCTGCCCCTCCACTTTTGTATTTTCAGAAAGCAAACGCAGTATCGATAACCCCAGCATGGTTTTTCCGCATCCGGTCTCTCCTATTATTCCGAGGGTTTCCCCTTCTTCAAGATTCAGGTCAATACCGTTTACTGCCCTGACCACGCCGTCTTCGGTATAAAAATAGGTTCTCAGGTCCCGTATGCTCAATAATGTCATTTCTTTAACTCCTTCTGCGGTCGGGGGTCCAGGGCATCTCTCAGCCCGTCGCCCAGGAAATTGAATGCCATGACTGCTGTAGTAATAGCTATGCCGGGAAAGATCGTCAGGAAGGGGGCAGTTCGCATGAAAGTCCTTCCGTTGTTCAGCATGGATCCCCAATCAGGGATCGGAGGTTGCGCTCCCAGCCCCAGAAAACTCAGGCTGGACGCTGCCAGGATAATAAACCCTATGTCAAGTGTAGCCAGCACAAGCACAGGGGTTATCACATTTGGCAGGATGTGTCGGGTCATTATATACAGGTCGCTGCAGCCGAGGGATTTTGCAGACTCTACGAACTCCTTTTCTTTTACAGCCATTACCGAGCTGCGGACAACCCTGGCAAAACCGGTCCAGGACACCAGGGCCAGGGCAAGCATCACATTGAACAGGCCGGGTCCGAGGGTACCTGCGACTGCCATAGCCAGTATAATCCCCGGAAATGCCAGGACGATATCCACAAATCTCATAATCAGTTCGTCCAGAGCCCCTCCGAAGTACCCGGAAATCAAACCCAGCGTCACTCCGATAACTGCTATTATTCCAACCACAGTCATGCTCACCTGCAGGGAGACTCTGGCGCCGTATATGATCCTGCTCAGCACACACCTGCCGAGGTCATCGGTTCCCATGGGATATTCTTTGCAGGGAGAGAGGAAACGCTTTCCAAAGTTTGGCTCTACCGGGTCATGGGGAACAATCCAGGGTGCAAAGACTGCGAGAAATAAGAGGAAGGTGATCATTGCAAGGCCGACCATTGCAATTTTATTCTTCTTTAGCCGCTGGAAGGCCAACTTTTTAGTTGATTTCAAATTACTGGCCTCGTTCCTGTGTTTTTTGATTTTTTTGAGTTCCGGATTTTTTAAATATGGGCCATCGAGTGCATGGTTTCAGGTTTTGTCACTTTCAGGCTTGTTTACTCTGTTTATCTACTCTCCTCGTACCGTATCCTCGGGTCCAGGCAGGTATATGATATGTCCACAAAAAGATTGACGAGAACGAATATGACTGCCACAAACAACACGCCACCCTGGATCATTGCAAAATCGCGCGAATATATCGAATCCACAAGGAGTTTTCCTATCCCCGGCCAGGCAAAGATCGTTTCAACTATAACCGACCCTTCAAGGACCCTGCCGAATTGGATGCCTATAACTGTTATGACCGGAATAAGGGCATTTTTCAGGGCATGTTTTACGGTAATGAGTTTTTCTGTCAACCCTTTCGCTCTTGCGGTCCTTATATAATCCTGCCTGAGCGCATCAAGCATATTCGAGCGTGTAAACCTTGTAAGGACGGCTGCCATCCCGGTCCCGAGCGTCAGGGCAGGAAGTATCATATGCTCAAAACTCCCGGACCCATAAACCGGAAACCAGCCAAGGTGTAAGGCAAAGAGGTGGATAAGCAGTAAAGCAAACCAGAAACTCGGCATGGACACGCCGACCATTGCCCCCATCATGCTAAGATTGTCAAATAGAGAATACTGCTTGCTCGCAGTGATAATTCCGAGCGGGATTGCTATTATCAGGGCTACAAACATGCTGGCAAGTGCAAGCTTAAGCGTCGCCGGGAACCTGTTCAAAATCTCTGATAAGACCGGCTCCCCGTTTATCAGGCTGCAGCCCAGGTCCCCCTGGAGTAAGTGCTGCAGCCACTTGATATACTGAATATGGACCGGGGCATCCAGGCCTTCTTCTACCCTTATCCGTTCGATATTTTCCGGGGTCAGGCTCTCTGCCCCTTGCCGGGCGAGGGCAATCATCTCGGCCGGGTCTCCGGGTGTAAGATGCATTATCAAAAAAGTCAGCATTGTCACACCAAGAATAACGATGAACATCAGAACTATTCTTTTCAAAATGAATTTCAGCATCCTATCACTTCAGCGAATAAATCCTGAAAAGCGCCTGAGAGCAGAAAAACCGGAAATGCAATAAGCCCCGTAATTAATCGGAAGCCGTGCATGTCATCCGTTTTTGAAGCGAATCTCAGGTCTATCCCGACAAAGGTGGCCGAAATCAGGACCATAAATACCAGGGATGACAGCAGTCCGGAAAATCCTTTTACCTCAAATTCTATCAGGGGCGCTACTATCCGGATTGCCAAACCCGGGATAAGAGCGGTTATCGTTTTCTCACCTCGCTCGACGCTCATATCCTTTCATTTGCGTTCACTTTCACGATACTGGTTACCCCGCCCTGGAATTCCCCTTCGATATCGCTCATTTTTTCTTCCATCCGGCTCTCTATTTCCAGGTATTTTTCTTTGAGCTTTTCGAGAGTTTCGGGGTTTGCATTCCAAAGCTTGCGGTGTTCAGCTTCGAGAAGTCTCCTTGCCAGGCTTTCGAGGGCATAGAGGTTGTTTTCCTCAAACCATTTTCTCATTTCGTCGTCGAGGACAAAGGTCTCGGCGATTTCGTCAAAGACCCAGTCCCCAACGAGCTTTGTTGTAGCCTGCCAGCCGTACATATGGTAGACCCTGTCCGAGATAACCGTAGCTCCCTTGTACCCGTGGCGTTTCTTCCCTTCAATCCATTTAGGGTTCAGAAGCCTTGTTCTTGCAACCCGTTCAAGTTCGTCCTTCATATCTCTTATCCGGGGTCTTTCAGGGTCGTGGGTATCTGCAAAATATAAGTCCACATTGTTTTTGGAGAGTGTCCTGGCAGCTACGGTAAACCCGCCGTGGCTGCCGTAGATGTGGCAGCACTCCAGGATGTCGTATTCATCCGAATCCCATTTGTCATAGGTGACCGTGATCCGTTTCAGGTTTGATTCCAGCTCATTCCGGGCAGCCTGCCCGTAGACCCCCTTTCCATACGCATAACCGCAGAATTTTGTGAATATGCTTGCCAGGTCTTCATCGGTTTCCCAGGCCGAAGCGGCAACTGCCGTATTTACCCCGTAGTCATAGGTTCCAGGTTGCGTGGTGAAGACCCTCAGGGTAGCAAGCCTTTCAGGGCTGAGTTTTGTATCCGTTCCCTCTGCTTCAAGCTCTTTCATCCTCTCAAGGGCATGCTTTTTGACAAAGTTCATTTCCTCGGGCTCGTCCAGGAAAGCAACCATACTTACGGCTTCATCCACGAGCTCAAATGCCCTGGGCATCCCGTCTCTGAGCATGCTTGAGAGCTGTATGGTACAGTCAATCCTGGGCCGTTTAAGCTCGTTTAGGGGAATTACTTTTAAGCCTTTGACCCTTGACCCGTCCCATTCCACACGTACCCCGAGGGTATAAAGGATCTGAGAGAGCAGTTCCCCGTCTGCCCTGAAGGTATCAAAGAACCTGAAAACAAAACCCACATTTTCCGG